>CANKHC010000087.1 GCA_947481595.1 Fidelibacterota bacterium | reverse complement strand
GGCTGCGCTTGGGCGTGGCGGAGTTGGACGGGGAAGACCGCGTGCATTTGAAGGCCGATGCCTTCGTGCCGCGCCAGGGCTTCGATGAGCTGGCGTATTTCTACGGGCGCAATCTGCGCGACCACATTGCTGCATCGAGCCATAACCTCGCCGGCGACGGCGATCCCTTCCTCGAACGCGCGGTGTACTACGACAAGCTGACAGCGACGTCGGCAGTTGAGTTGGAACGCATCGCGCGCGAGATCGGCATCGAGTCGCTCACGCGCATTAACCGCGAAGCCCTGCGCTTGGCTGACAGCGACGAAGGCAAGAAGGACGCCGATCAGCGCATGAGCATCGGCATCTATTTCTATCGCGGACCCGACAATACGGATGAACCCGGCGATGGCGAGAAGTAGCTGCATCCTCTTGAGGTGGACGGCAGGCGCTTTACTGTTGGCGCTGGGGGCATGCGCGAGCGCGCCGGAAATTATTCTTCCCGATCCTGCCTTGCAGTGCCGTGCCGACCGCGGCTCGGGCGGGACCGGAATAAACGGCGACGACCGCGGCATAGGCGGAACGGGGCTGATCGCCGACCGCGGCATGGGCGGAACAGGCATTGTCGGCACGGTCACGGGCTTCAGCAGTATCTGCGTCAACGGCTTCCGCGTGGCTTACAGCAGCGCGACGCCGGTGACCGTTGACGGCGAGGCCGCAAATGCCGATGTCCTCGAGCGCGGGCTGACGGTGGCGGTGACGGCGACGATGGAGAACGGCCAGCTGCAGGCGGAGAAGATCGATGTCGTCCACACCCTGGTCGGACCGCTGACGTCGGTACCAAATGCCGACGGCGTGCTGACGGTGATGAACGTGCCGGTGGTGACGGCAAACGCCACAGGATCGCTGGCAAACCTCGCCGTCGGCGATGTGGTCGCCGTCGACGGGCTGCAGCGCGCGACCGGAACGGTTGATGCCACCCATGTAGCCGTGATGCCGCCGGACACCCTGGCCCAGGTGCGCGGGCTTGTGCGGGGCAACACCATCGGCACGGTAATCTTCATGGGCGTGCCGTACACGCCGAACGGCGCGTGGGTGCATGCCACGGGAACGTGGTCGAATGGCTTTATGCACCCCGTCCGCTTTGTCGAGGGATTTGAAATCTCCGCCGCCGCCCGCGTGTCGGTGGAGGGCACCCTTTCCCCGCGCGCCGATGGAAGCTTCTCCATTCGCGGCTTGACCGTGCGAGCCGATGCCGCGCGCGGACTGGATGCGGCGCTGCTGGCGCGCGCGGCGGCCGGTCAACGTGTGCAGATCCTGGGACAAAGACAGCGCGACGGATCGATCCGGCCCGAAACGCTGATCGTGCCGGAGCGCCTCGCACCGCTGGTGGAAACGACGACGGTCACGCGTCCCGCCGCCGCGGCGGCAGAGGTGCAAAGCCAGCGCGGGGTTTATGGCACCACGGTCGTCACACGCCCCACTGTGGTGCGCGAAGTGGCACCCGTGGTGCGGCCCAACACCATCCTCCGGCCAGAAGTACGCCCGCAAGTTCGCCCGGAAGTGCCGACGCGGCCGCAGGTTCCGACGCGGCGCTAGATTGAGTAGCGCGCGATGGCCGGGAAAACCGGTTCCCGCTTTTCCCTATCGCGCGCTAGAGCGCAAAATCGAAAGGCACGCCTTCCGTGGCCTCGGCGCCGCGGCCGATGCGCTTGACCGCCATGAGCATGGCGCCATCGCGTTCAAGAATATCGTCGGCGAGCGCCACCATCAGCAGATTGGGCGTGGCGGTGGGCGAAGCGGTGCGGAGTTTCATCGCGATGTCATCCTCGGCGCCGGGCGGTGTGGCGGCGCAGGCAAGAATATAAGCAGCTGCGGTCGAGCGGCTGATGCCGGCGAGGCAGTGGACGAGCATGGGCGCTTGCCGCTGCCAAGTGTCGCCGAAGTCCAGGATTGCCTGGATCAGATCGGGATCGGGCGCGATCAGGCCGGGCGTGGCCGTGACGATGTCGTTGACGCGCAGGGTCAGATGATTCACCGCGCAGACAGGCGCGGTGGCGTCGGGGCCGATGATGGTCAGCACATGCGAGGGGTTTCGCGTCTTGATGACGTCAGGAACGAGACGCAAGGGGGCAACGATCAGGGTCATGGGGCTTTATAGCAGTCCGGCGATGCCTTCGAGTGCGCGGATGTCGAGGCTGGTCTCAAGGCTTAAGGCGATCTCGTCGAGGAGGGCGTCGACGGCGGCGGCGTGATCGCCGGCCCGGGCCTCGGCGCCGAACCAGCGAAGGATGGCCGCGCGGGCGGTTTGGCGGGCAAAAAGGCCGTGAACGTAGGTGCCGGTGATGCGGCCGTCGGGGGAGCGCGCGAGATCTGGGCCAGTTGTGTGTCCGACGTGCATCTCGAAGCCGTCGAAGGCTGCGCCGTCGAATGTGCCGGAGACGGGCTTCAAGACTTTGTCGGCGGTGAGTGTCGTCTCAACGTCGAGGAGGCCGAGGCCGGGGAGCGTTTCGGCGGGGCCTTCGATGCAGTCGGGGTCAGCCACGCTGCGGCCGAGCATCTGGAAGCCGCCGCAGATGCCGAGCACGCGGCCGCCGCGCCGCACGTGGGCCTGGAGATCGATGTCCCAGCCTTGGGCGCGGAAGAATTTGAGATCGGCGAGCGTGGATTTGGTGCCGGGCAGGATGACGAGGTCGGCGTCTCCGGGCAGCGGCGTGCCGGGAGGAATGAAGTTGAAGTCAACGGAGGGCTCGGCGCGCAGGGGATCGAAGTCGTCGAAGTTGGCGATGCGTGAGAGCATCGGCACGACGATCTTGATGCGGCGGCCGGCGGCGGGCGCGTGCGTGTTTTCCAGCACCATCGCGTCCTCGGCCGGCAGGCGGCGCGCGGCGGCGAGCCAGGGGACCATGCCGAGATCGCGCCAGCCGGTGCGCGTGACGATCTCCAAGCGGCCGTCGTCGAAGAGCGCGGGATCGCCGCGGAATTTGTTGATGACGAAGCCTTTGATCATGGCGCAGTCGGCGGCGTCGAGCACGACGCGTGTGCCGGCCAGGGCGGCGATGACATGGCCGCGGTCGATGTCGCCGATGAGGACGACCGGCACGTCGGCGGCGCGGGCGAAGCCCATGTTGGCGATATCGCCGGCGCGCAAGTTTACTTCGGCGGGGCTGCCGGCACCTTCGACGATGACGAGATCGCTGGCGGCTTGAAGGCGTGCGAAGGATTCCAGAACCACAGCGAGCATTTCGCCTTTGCGTTCTTGGTAGGCGCGCGCTGCCCAGGTGCCGGCCATGCGTCCGTGCACGATCACTTGCGCGCCGGTGTCGGATTGAGGTTTGAGCAGCACGGGGTTCATGTCGACTGTGGGGGCCACGCGCGCACCCATGGCTTGCAGCGCCTGGGCGCGTCCGATCTCGCCGCCGTCGGCGGTGACCGCGGCGTTGTTGGACATGTTTTGCGGCTTGAAGGGCAGGACCTTGAGGCCGCGGTTGGCGAACAGGCGGCAGAGACCGGCGACGATCACCGATTTGCCGACGTCCGAGCCACAGCCTTGGAACATGATCGCGGGCATCAGCCGCGACCGCCAACGATCTCAATCATGGGACCTGCTTCGCCGTCCCAGAAGCGCGTCTCGACGCCGTAAGCCTGTTTGAGTATTTCGGGTGAGAGGGCTTGCTTGGGGTGATCGTCGGCGATGATGCGTCCACCGTTGAGCACCAGCACGCGGTCGGCCATGCGCAAGGCCATGTGGAGATCGTGCAGGGTGACGATCACGCCCTTGCCCTGCTTGTGCGCCATCTCGCGGAACAGCGTGGCGACTTCGAGCTGATAGCCAGGATCGAGGCCGGCCAAGGGTTCATCCGCCAAAAGCCACTGCGGCTCGCCGGCCAGAGCGCGGGCCAGCAGCACGCGGGCGCGTTCGCCGCCGGACAAGGTTGCGACATTGCGCTGTGCCAGAGGCGTGGTGCCGGTGAGTTCCATGGCCCGGTCGACGGCAGCCTCGTCGGTGGCTCCGAGGCCGCGCGCGCCTATGTACGGTGTGCGCCCCAAGGCTACGAGCGTGCGCACGTCGATGGCCCAGGCCACTTCGGGAATTTGCGGGAGAAAGGCAAGACGCTTGGCGCGGTCGCGCGGCGCCATGGTGGTGAAATGGTTGCTGTCGAGCACGATGCTGCCGGCATCGGGATTACGCAGGCCAGCGAGCACGCTGAGCAGCGTGGATTTACCGGCGCCGTTGGGACCAACGATGCAGGTCACCTGACCGATGGCGAAATCGGCGGACAAGCCGTCGAGCGCAATCTTGCGGCCGAAGTGGACGTGGACGGCATGAGCGGAGAGCACGGTCATGCGGTGCGCCGGCGCAGCTTGATGAGCAGGGCCAGGAAGAACGGTCCACCGACAGCGGCCATGGCGACGCCGAGCTTGAGCTCGGCCGGAGACGGCGTCAGACGCACGACGATGTCGGCAGCGAGGACGATCACGGCGCCCGCGAGCGCACTGGGAACCAACAGCGCACCGGGGCGTGCACCCACCCACGGACGCAACAGATGCGGCGTGACCAATCCGACAAAACCGATCATGCCGGTGACGGCGACGCTCGCCCCGGCGGCGAGGCCGACACCGAGGGCAAGCACCAGACGCGTGCGGTTGACGTCGATCCCCAGCGAACGCGCACCCTCGTCGCCCAGGGTCAAGGCATCAAGCGCGCGGGAGGTGGTGAACAGGAGAACACAACCAAGTGCTATGAACGGCACGGCCATGCGCACTTCGCCGATGCTGCGGTCGGCGAGCGAGCCCAAGAGCCAGTTGATGATCTCATTCACCGCCCACGGTGTGGGCGCAAGGTTGAGAGCAAGAGCCACCCCGGCGGAAGACACCATGTTGAGGATCATGCCGGCGAGGACGAAGGTGAGGATACTTGCGGCCCCGCCCGAGAGCATCAACAGCACACCGACGCCGACGACGGCGCCGATCATGGCACCGGCCGGCATGAGCCAGGGCGCGGCGGTGGCGGAGCTCATATAAAAGCTGACGTACAGCGTCATAACCGCGCCGAAAGCAGCCATGGACGACACCCCCAGCACAGCGGGGTCGGCCAGTGGATTGCGGGTGTAGCCCTGCAGCGCCGCGCCTGAGGTGCCCAGGGCCACGCCGACGGCGATGCCTAGCAAGGTGCGCGGCAGACGCAGGTCGATGATGATACTGGCGCGCGGATCGTCGCCGGCGGCAAACCACACATCCCACGGTACCCAGACCTTGCCGGCACTCAGACTGGCGAAAAACAGCAGGGCGAGCGCGATCAGCAGACCGCCGTAGAGCAGCGCCGGTGGGATGGTTTTGATGTTGGCGTTCATGGCGAGGGCCGCAGCTGCGCGTGCGCGCGGCGGAGCGCATCGGCGGCTTCGATCAAGACCGGCCCGGCGCAATAGAGCAGCCGGTCGGGGAATGTGGCGCGCTGCATGCGGCCTTCCAGACGAGCCAAAGCCGGGTGACGCAGGATGCGGTCCGCCCAGGTGGGCTTGTCGGGGCGCGCTTCGCCCGCGAGGAGGATCTGCGGCGGATCGGCCACCACGCGTTCGAGCGCGATATTGCCCCAGCCCACCAGGCCGTAGCGCTCGGCGGCGTTGATGAAACCGGCGTGGGTCATCAGTTCGTCGAGCAGCGAGCCATGGCCGGTGGAAAAGCCGTTGCTTTGAAACAAGAGCGCCGTGATCTGCTGTGATCCTTGCGGCGGAGCGGCGGCGTCAACGGCGGCCGTGATCCGTGCGGCGAGGTCCTCGCCGCGGTCCGCATGACCGACAAGTGCGGCGATCTCGCGCACCTGGGCAATACTTTCGGCGATGGTTTGCGGTTCGCCGAACAGCGCGGTGGTGATGCTGAGACGATCGAGCGCGTTGCGCGTGGCGAGCGAGGAGTGTTGGCTGGTCAACACCAGGTCAGGCGCCAACGACATGACCTCCTCCGCGCTCTCGGAGGTCGAGGGCAAGGTCTTGGCGAGGTCGACGATGGTCGAGGTGTCTTCGCGCGAGAAGTGACTGAGCGCCGCGATCTGGTCCTTGTCGGCGACATTGACCAGGATGACGTCGAGGCAAGGATTAAGCGAGACGATGCGCTGTGGAGTGGAGCGGGGGGGCGCCGCACGCGCAGGTGCGGCGCAGAGCAACGCAGCGAGCGCGGAGGCGATGAGGGTTTTCATGCGTCCGCGCCGGCCGTATGCCTGATCAGAACTTCGCGCGCAGGCCGGCGAAGGCGCCGCGCCGCGCGGTGCCGTAGTTGCGCACGGTGGCATAGGTCTGGTCGAAAAGGTTTTCGATGCGGCCATAGACTTCCACGGTGTCGGTGACTTGCCAGGCGGCCCTAAGATCGACCAGCACATAGTCCGAAAGCACAACGGTGTTGGCGGCGTTGTCGAAGGCTTTGCCAACGTAGCGCAGGGTGGCGGCGGTGGAAACACCCAGGGGCCAGGCATAGGACGCCGTCAGGTTCGCCGTGTGCTTGGGGCGCCGGGCTAAGGTCTTGCCGCGATTGACGTTGCCGGCGGCGGCGTTCTCGGTGTCGGTCAGGGTGTAATTAGCCAAGACGTTGAAGGCGTCGGCCTTGACCTCGGCGGCGAGTTCGACGCCGTGGGCCTTGGCGCGGGCGATGTTGTCGTAGACGCCGAACTTGCCCGGCGTGCAGAGCGGGTTGGAGCTGGGGCACACCACGAAGTCGATCTGGTTGCGGATGGTGCGGGCGAAGCCCGTGGCAGAGACGACGACCGCGCCGTCGGCGAAGTGCTGCTCGATGCCGCCGTCGAAGCTGTCGGCGGACTCGGGGCTGAGGCCGGTGTTGCCGTAGAAGCTGTAGAGTTGATAAAGCGTCGGCGCCTTGAAGCCTTGGCCGAAGCTCGCGCGCAGCACGGTGGCGCCGTCGTTCAGGGCGTAAGCGCCCGCAGCCTGGCCGACGGCTTTGCCGCCGAAGGTGTCGTGGCTGTCGTAGCGCAAGCCCCCGGTGAGCGTGAGACCGGGAACGGCTTCGCCCTGCATCTGGGCATAGCCGCTGGTGAGGGTGGCGCTGGCCACGTCCGGCGGCGGGTTGGGCGAGAAGGACGACGGCGAGGCCGTGCGGAAGGACGACTTTTCGTGTTCGGCGCCGAAGACGGCGTTCCAGCTTTCCGTGATCCCGAAGGTGCCCTGGTACTCGGCACGCTTGTTGCGCCCCAAGGATTCAAAAGTGACCTTGGTCACCGCCTGGTCGGGGTTGAAGGTATCGCGGTCGATATCGGTGTAGCCATAGGCGATGCGGCTTTTGAAACGGCCGTCGAGCAGCGCCACGTTTAAACCTGCGTAGCCGACAAACTGGCGGCTCTTACCGAATTCGGCGGTGTCGGAGAAGGCGAAGAACGGCGCGGGGAAACCATCGACCTGATTGTGGGAATGCAGATACTGGCCGCGCAGATCGAAGGACACCATGTCCGTGATGTCGAAGCGCAGGCGCCCGGTGACGCCGCTGTTTTGGTAGCCGTCTTTTTCCGTGCCGAGCACATAGGACGACAAGCCGTCGGTGACAAAGCTGCTGGCGGCGACGCGCCAGCTCAGGCGCTCGGATTTGCCGCCGGCGGCGAGCAAGCCGTAGGCGGTGTTGCGCGAGCCACCCTCGGCCTTGGCGGAAACCTCAAAGGGTTTGCTGGCTTCGGTGGTGATGATGTTGACCACGCCGCCGATGGCCTGGCTGCCCCACAGCGTGGAGTGGGCGCCGCGCAAGACCTCGATGCGCGCGACGTCGCCGACCAGCAAGTCGGCGAAGTTGTAGCCGCCGCCGGGACCGGAGGGATCGTTGACCTTCACGCCATCCACAACAACGATGGTGTGATCGGCCTCGGCACCGCGGATGCGCACGGCGGTGACGCCGCCCATGTCGCCGTTGCGCGAGAAGCTGACGCCCGGCGTCTGGGAAAGCAGATCGGAGACGGTGATCGCCTGGCTGGCTTCGATGGTCTCGCGGGTGATCACGGTGAACGACGAGCCGACGCTGGCGCGCAGCTGGGCGATGCGCGCGGCGGAGACGACGATTTCCTCGGGCACGGCGCTGGTGATGTCGGGCGTCGGGGCTTCTGCCGCAAAAGCGGTAGCGGACAAGATGCTGAAGAGAGCGGTGGTGGCGGCGAGGTGACGTTTCATCGGGATCCCCATAGTGACGGCGGCGGCAAAGCGCCGCGGGTTAAGCAAAGTGCCGTCTCACGGGGAATAGAACCCGATCGCGCGACACACCCCGGTCGTACGAAGGACAGCTGCGGCAGGCAGGTCTCCTGGCTCGCGGGTTAACGTCCGTGGTGCACCGCCTTCCCGGACCGATGGTCCAGTGGCTCTGTGGTGCGCGGACTCGCCGCTTACAGTTGCGGGGGCAGCCCAGGCTTTAAACCTGAGTTCCCTTTTCACCCCGATTTCTCGGGGAACCTGTCGCAAGGGCAATGGTATATGCTTGGGGCCGGGAAGGGTCAATGCGGAGGGGCTGATGACCGTGACACTGGTGCTGGGAGGCGCCCGTTCAGGCAAAAGCGGCTATGCCAAGCATGCCGCGGAAGTGGCGGCGCAGGCCGCCGGCGGACGGTTGGTGATGCTGGTGACCGCCGAAGCCTTGGACGAGGAAATGAAGGCGCGCATCGCCGCGCATAAAGCAGGACGCGGCAAGGAATGGAGCACGGTGGAAGCGCCGATCGACCTGGCCAAAGCGATCACGGAACTCAAACCCGACGACCGCGCCGTGATCGACTGCCTGACGGTGTGGGTCGCCAACCTTTTGGCCAAAGACATCGACATCGAGGAGCAGACCTTCGCGCTGCTCGACGCCCTCAGCCACCGGCGTTCGCCGACGTGGCTGATCACCAATGAAATCGGCAGCGGCATCGCACCCGAGGACGCGCCGGCGCGGCGCTTCCGCGATGCCTGCGGGCGGCTGCATCAGCAGCTGGCAGCCGAAGCCGACCAGGTGGTGCTGATGGTCGCGGGACTGCCCCCTGCAGGTGAAATAAAAACCCCCGCCAGGGGGGCCCGGCAGGGGTTTCTGCAGCACCGACGCGGGAGGTCGCCGGATAGAAAGTCAGGTGGCGTTAGAAATTGAAGCGCACGCCGCCGATATAGCGCGCGCCGAACTTTTCGCGTTCGATCGGATACTGTTTCTGATCACCGTAGCGGCGCGCCTGCTGGTTGGTCAGGTTGACCGCGTCGGCGAAGACTTCGATGTTGGAGGTGACGGCATAGCGGATCGAGAGATCCATTTCCTCGTCGGCATCCCAGAAGATGTCGCCGTCGTCGGCCGGGAAAACGCCGCCGTTGATGACGCGGTAAGCGCCGACGGACTGACCCCAAGGTGAACGCCACTGATAGGCAAGACGAACCGACAGGCCGTACTTTTCGTAGGTCGCCTGCAGGTTATAGACCACGTCGGAACTGCCTAAGAGGTTGATCTTGCGCTCGGGCACGCCGCCGACCGACGGCAACGTGACTTCCGAAGACGTGAAGGTCGCCGAGGCGTTGACGCCGAAGCCGCCCATCCAGTCCGGCAGACCTGCGTCCTGCGCGATGCCCTCGAGGGTTTCGACAAAGGCGACTTCCGCGCCCATGAGGTGACCACCGCCGCCGTTGCCGACGGAGGTGAAGGCGTAGCCGGACCGGTCGAGGCCGGTGACGTCGAGGCTATCGAGGCCGAAGGTGCCCGAGGTCTGGACCAGCACGTCGGTGATGTCCTTGTAGAACACGCCGGCAGAGAGGTAGCCCGTGGGCGACATGTAGTATTCGAGGTAAGCGTCGACGCCGATCTGCTTCTCGGGCTTGGCATCGGGATTGCCGCCGGAGACCGACTGCGCCGCGTCGTTGATGGTGAAGTTGGGGCGCAGGTCGTCGAAGTCGGGGCGCGAGGCCGAGGTGGTGACGCCGACGCGCGCCTTCAGGTTCCGCTCGATGTTCCAGTTGAGGTGCGCGCTGGGATAGAACAGCGTGTCGTCGCTGCTGGTCTGCACCAGGCGCGTCCCGGCCGGTGACCCGGGGGACGCGGGGAACGCGACGTAGGCTTCGCCCGTGTTCTTGATGTGCTCGACACGGACGCCGTAAACGACATTGCCCCACTCGAACGAGGTCGTGGCCATCAGATAGCCGGCGGCGATGGCTTCGGCCACGCGGTAGTAGTTGGCGGTGGTGTCCTGACGCGTGGCAGTGCCGGCGGCGACCAAGTTGTTCATGAAGTCGGTGGTGAAGTCCTTGTCGGTGTAGCGGAAGCGGTAGTTGAGGCTCTGGCTGCCGAGATAGCCGATGCTGTTGCCGTTGGCGAAGGTCGCCCAGGTCGGGGTGGTGAGCGCGGCGCTGAAGGCGCGCTCGCGCGACTTCTTTTCGCGGTCCGTATAGAGCCCGCCGAATTCGATCTTGGTGTCGCCGAACAGGCCGGTGTGGCGATCGAGGTCGAATTTGAGGGTACTGGCCTGGGTGATGTCGCCGCCGTAGAGATTGCCAATGGTTTGCAGCGGGAACTGGAAGTCTTCGATGTTGGTGACGCGGGCACCCTTGGTGCGAGCGCCCGTCACGCCGCCGGTGGCGTAAAGGGCGATGATGTTCATGTTCTCGTTGGCCAGGTCGTATTCGATCGTCGGACGCAGGTTGAAGGCACCTGGGCTTTGGAAAGCCGCCGTCACCGGCGTGTCGCGGCCATCTTGGGTGAAGGTGTAGTTGGCGCGCCAGGAGGCGGCCCAGTCGCCGAAGGTGTGCTCGCCGCCCAAGGTGTTGGTCAGCATCTTTTCCTTGGTGTCGCGGTAGTCAATGCGGGCGTTGATACGGGCACCATAGACCGTACCGCGATCCGGGCTGTTGGCGTTGATGAAGGCCGCCGAGGTGTAGCTGTTGCCGGCGGCGTCGGTGCCTTGGTCGAGGCGCCAGATGAAATTGTCACGCAGCTCATCGTCGTGATAGAGCGTGTAGATCGAACTCGCGAAGATGCCGTTTTCTTCGTCGAACTTGTAGTCGACGCGCGCGGAGCCCGAGATATTCTCGCGCGTCAGGCGGTAGTGCTTGTTCTCGTGCTCGCGGGCGAAATGCTTGGCCGGATCGACGGTGTTGGCGAGGTAGGGGTCGGTCTCCCAGTTGTCGGTTGCCATTTCACGGCTGTAGAACGAGCCCTGTGCGACGACGCCCAAGCTGCCGTCCATGAAGATGTTGGAATAGACCAAGGCGCTGTCGATTTCCTTGCCGCCGCCTAGTTTGACGTGGCCGTAACCCAATTTGCCGGTGATCTTCTGGCCGTCGTAGTCGAAGGCGCGGCGCGTGCGGATATCGACGTTGCCCGCCACCGAGGCGGCGGCCATGGAGGGAACGACGGCTTTTTCGACCGTGATCTGGCTGGCGATGGCCGACGGGATATTGTCGAAGCGGGAGTCGCGTCCCTGCGGGCTGACGACGGAAAGGCCGTCGAAGGAGAGCGTGGTCCAGTACACCGGCGCGCCGCGCAGGTTGACGTAACGGGCCTGGCCCTGATCGCGCTCGATCGCCACACCGGGCAGGCGGCCGATGGCGAAGGCGACGTTCTGGTCGGGCAGGTTGCCGACGGAGTCAGCCGAGAGGACACTGACAAGGGAGTTGGAATTGCGTTGCGTCATCAGCGCAGCAGCGGTGCTGTCGGCCAACGGACGGCCTGTGACGACGATCTCTTCGGCGACACCTTGAGCGGCCAGCTGCTGTGCAGCGGCGGGCAGTGCCGCGACCAACGAAACCAGTGACACGCAGCGCAGTAAGTTTCTTTTGTACATTATAATCCCCACAAGTCCCCACGATGCCGCAGCGCGATATCGCGGCGACGCATCCGTGTAGCAGGCGACCGTGAAAGTGATCTTTCAGAAGCGTGACAGGTTTCTGACGACAGTCTGGTTTTAGACTTTCACGGAGTTGTCACGATTATTGTGCCGTGGTGAAAATAGAGTGCGCGCCGCTCGGTCCGGAAAAGTGGAGACGACAATGCGCGGGACGATGGTGGTTTTGGCGGCGATGGTGCTGGTGGGATGCGGCGAAGGTGCGGACCACACGCCGCCGAAGGATCCCGTGGCCGGCGTGTTTGCCACTGTCGAGACTCAAGCCATGGCCGATGCCGATGATGCCGCCGACGATCCGGCGATCTGGGTCGATGCGGAAAACCCTGCGAACAGCGTGATCATCGGTACCAATAAGCAACGCGGGCTGGGAGTTTATACCCTCGACGGCAAGGAACTGTCGTTCCGCGCCGACGGGCGCATGAACAACGTCGATCTGCGCCAGAACGTCATGCTCGGCGGCATCAGCATGGATGTCGTCGCGGCCACCAACCGCACCAACAAGACGGTGTCGGTCTATACGGTGGAGCGCGCGAGCCGCAGTTTGCGGCCGCTGGCGGAGATTCCCAGCGGGCTCGGTGATCCTTACGGGGTGTGTCTCTATCTGAGCAAGAGCGGCGCGCTGTACGTCTTCGCCAACGATTCCGAGACCGGCACCTTCAAGCAGTGGCGCCTATCGTCGGCAGACGGCGACGGTTTGCAGGCGGAGGACGTGCGGACCTTCGGCGTCGGCTCGCAGGCCGAGGGT
>CANKHC010000086.1 GCA_947481595.1 Fidelibacterota bacterium | reverse complement strand
TTCTGCTGGGTGAACGGCTGACGATGTTGGCGGGCGTGGGATGCCTTTTGATCCTGCTTGCGGTCGTGGTCGTCGAACTGCGCCCGGTTACGCGCCCGGAAGCGCGATCTCCCGCGCGATGATACGGCGGAGCGTATCGGGGAACAGCTCCAGTTCCTTGGCCTGAACGCGCGCTGCAAGCGTGTCGGGCGTATCGCCCGGGGCCACCGGCACACGCGCCTGGGCGAGAATTGGGCCTTGGTCATACTCGCCGTCGACGATGTGGATGGTGGCGCCGGTTTCGCGGTCGCCGGCGGCCAGCACCGCTTCATGCACCCGCGCCCCATACATGCCGTGACCGCCGAATTTCGGCAGCAACGACGGGTGGACGTTGAGGATGCGACCCTTGAAGGCGGCCAGGGTCGCGGGGCCGAGCTTGCGCATGTAGCCCGAGAGGACGACGAGATCGACCGGTTGGGCCTGCAAGGCATCGGCGATGGCCACATCGGCGGCGGCGTCGGAGCCGGCGATCTTCGCGCTGATATGCCGCGCCGCGAGCCCAACCTCGTCTGCCCAGGCCAGCGCGACACTGTCACGGTTGTTGCTGATGAGCAGGGCGGGCTCAGCGGGCACCGTGCCGCCGCGGCATGCAGCGACGATGGCCCGCATGGCGGACCCGTTATGGGAAGCGAGGAAGCCGATCGCGGGACGCGCCGGCAGCGCCGTCATCAGCCGACGATCTCAGTCGCTGCGAAGAAGTAGGAGATCTCACGCGCCGCGCTGGTCGGCGAGTCAGAGCCGTGCGCCGAGTTGGCGTCGATCGATTCCGCGAAGGTCTTGCGGATGGTGCCTTCGGCGGCGTTGGCCGGGTTGGTAGCCCCCATGATCTCGCGGTTCTTGGCGATAGCGTTTTCGCCTTCGAGCACCTGCACGACGACCGGACCCGAGGACATGAAATCGGTCAGGCCGTTGAAGAAGCCCTTGCCGGCATGCTCGGCGTAGAAGCCCTCGGCCTGCGCCTTAGTCAGGCGGATGCGCTTCTGGGCGACGATCTTGAGGCCGCCGGCTTCGAGCAGGGTGTTGATCTTGCCGGTCAGGTTGCGGCGGGTGGCGTCGGGCTTGAGGATCGAGAGCGTGCGTTCGGTGGCCATTTTATAGAACCTTGCTATCCGGGTTGGGAAAGGTGGCCGGGTTATAAACAAGGCCCGCGCGCCGCGCAACCAGCCGCAGAAGCCTTGTTAGGCCTGCTTTTCTTTCCAGCCGGCTTCGGTCTGTTGCCAGTAATGGAGTTCATGGCCCGCCGCCTTGGCCCGGGACCAGCGGGTGCGGGCGGCCGCCGTGGCCTCCTCATTGTTGCCATCGAAAAGGTCGAGGCAGCGGTCGTAATCGGCCAGGCGGTCCGAGGCCATGCCATCCGTCAGCACGAGCATTTTGGCGCCGTTGGGGTTTTCCTCGGCGGTGGTCAGCCAGATCGGCTGTTCGGCGGCAAAGCCGTCCTTCAGTGTCCCGTGCGGCAGCCAGGTCCCCGGGTCGTAGGTCCAGAGGAGATTGGCGAGGGCCTCGATGCGCTCGTCGGAGGCGGCCATCACCACGGCGCGCTGGCCGCTGGCCAGCACGCGTTCGAGCAGCTGCGGCAGCGCGCGCTCTACAGGCGAGGATTCAAGGTGATAGAAATCAACGCGCATCAAGCGTGATGAACCAGGTCAGCCCACCAGCTTGACCGGCACCAGGCGGATGTTGCCGTTACTGGTGATACGCACCAGCACGACATTCTTCGACGTCTCCTTGGCCTTCTTGATGGCGGCATCGGCCTCGGTGACGGTCGCGGTGTACATCTGCTGGATCTCGTCTATGACGTCGCCGGGCTTCAAGCCCTTGAGGGCGGCGTCGCTGGAGGAGTCGACTTCGACCACCACCAAGCCGCGCACGCTTTCCGGGATGGTATAGCGTTCGCGTACGGCATCGCTGATCTCGACCACCGTCACGCCGAGGTCCGCCAGGGCCGTGCGCCTCACGAGTTCCTTCGTGGCCGGCGGCGGGGTCAGGCTCGCCGTCCGGGTCGGGTTCTCGTCCCGTAGTTCGGTGACCGTGAGCTTGACGGTCTTCTGCGTGCCCTTGCGCCAGAGCACGACGTTGACGGTCTTGTCGATCTGGGTCTCGGCGACAACGCGCGGCAGTTCGTTCATCTTGTCGATGGCCTTGCCGTCGAAGGTCAGGATGACGTCGCTGGATTCAATGCCCGAAAGGATGGCGGGGCCCTTCTCGGTGACGCGGCTCACCAAGGCACCGCGCGCCTTGTCGAGGCCCAGGCTTTGCGCGATCTCTTCGGTCACGCTCTGAATCTGCACGCCGATATAGCCGCGGCGCGTGCGGCCGTACTTGCGCAGATCGTCGAGGACGGGGCGGACGAGGTTGGCGGAGGCGGCGAAGCCGATACCGACGCTGCCGCCTGACGGTGAGTAGATCGCGGTGTTGATGCCGATGACCTGGCCATCCATGTTGAACAGCGGGCCGCCCGAGTTGCCGCGGTTAATCGACGCGTCGGTCTGAATGAAATCGTCGTACTGGCCGGCGCGGATGTCGCGCGAGCGCGCCGAGATGATGCCGGCGGTCACCGTGCCTGATAGGCCAAACGGGTTGCCGATCGCCATGACCCAGTCGCCGACACGCGAGGCGTTGGAATTGCCCCAGCCGAGCGCCGGCAAATCCTTTTTGGCCTCGACCTTGAGCAGCGCCACGTCGGTCTTGTCGTCGCGGCCGATCAGCTTGGCTTCGAGCACGGTGTCGTCTTCGAGGATAACCGAGATCTGGTCGGCGTCTTCGATGACGTGATTGTTGGTCACCACGTAGCCGGCCTTGTCGATGATGAAGCCGGAGCCCAGCGAGGTCTGCCGGCGCGGTGTACGTTGGCTCGGACGTTCACCCGGTGCGCCTGGCGCGCCCTCTTCGGCGCCGCCACCGCCGCCGCCGCCGCGGCGGTTTTCCTGATCGGGGAAGAACTGATCCCAGGGGATGTCGCCTTCGGCGCGCGGGCGCTGCACGTTGGTGCTGGTGGAGATGTTGACCACGGCCGGGCTCAGGCGTGCGGCGAGGTCGGCGAAGCTGTCGGGCGCGCTGCGGCCGGCGGCGGAGACATAAGCCGGCCCGGCAAAAACAGCGACCGCAACGGCGGCGGCGACTGAGCGGAGGATGGTCTTCAAGGCAGGCTCTCCTTGCCAAAGCTGGGGGGAAACATTCGTTACAGATTCATGCCGGAAAGCCGCAGGTGCGGCAAGAACGGCCTCACCTGCTCACTATGAATTGCGATGACAAACCTGGGAGGCCGTTAAAGCCTTGAGGGAGAAAGCCGGCCGCAAACTCACAACCAGCCATTGGCCCGTGGCCAAGTATACCCTTGGGAAATATGGGGGAATTCACCTCTGCCCGGGCGACGGAGAGGCCAAAAACGACGCGGGCGCGTCCTTGCGAACGCGCCCGCGCATCGTTGAAGCTGTGCAACTAGAGAATGTTGGTGAACAGCGCCAGCAGGACGATGACCGAAAGTGGCACGCCCAGCAGCCACATGATGATGCCTTTACCCATAGCGAAACCTCCTCTGTTGGTTTGTGAGAGGTTCAACGCCGGCCGGCAAAATTGGTCTCACAAAGAACGGCGGAGGCTTACCGCCCGCGGTTGAAGTACTTGAAGAATTCGGCGTCGGGCGAAAGCACCATGGTGGTGCCGTCACCGAGCGCGCCTCTGTAGGCCTCCATGGCACGGAAGAAGGAGTAGAACTCCGCGTCCTTGCCTTGCGCCGCGTTGAGAATCTTGCGGCTCTCGGCTTCGCCTTCGCCGAGGAGTGTCTGCGAGGTCTTCTGAGCCTCCGCCAAGATCACGGTGCGCTCACGGTCGGCATCGGCTTCGATGCGCGACTTCTGTTCCTGGCCACGGCCGCGGAAGTCTGCGGCTTCAGCCATACGGTCAGAGCGCATGCGGTTGTAGGTCGCCTGCGTGGTATCGGCGGTGAGTTCGGTGCGCCCGATACGGACCTCGAGCACCTTGATACCGAATTCCTCGGCGCGGCGGCTGACGGCGGTGGTGATCTCGTGCATCACTTCGCCGCGCTTGGCACCCAGGATGTCGCCGAGGTCGGTGCGGCCGAGGGCATCGCGCACGGAACCATTCAAGATGTTGCCGAAGCGGTCGCGGAAGGCATTTTCGGTCAGCACCGTCTGATAGAACTTCAGCGGATCTACGATCTTGTAGCGCGCGAAAGAGTCGACGTTGATGCGGCGCTGATCAACGAGGGACATGTCCTGGCCCGGCGGATCAAGATCGAGCACGCGGGAGTCGTAATAGAAGACGTCCTGGACCAGCGGCACCTTGAAGTGCAGGCCGGGCTGGGCGATGACGCGCTTGGGCTCGCCAAATTGCAGCACAAGAGCCTGCTGGGTTTGGTGAACGGTGAACACCGCGCCCGTAGCGATCAGCAACAGGCCGACGGCAACGACCAGGATTGTGACGAGACGCGGGCTCATTGGCTGTTCCCCCCTTGCTGCGGCGCGGGCGGTGTGGGGGCCCTCCTGCCGATCTCGGGCAGCGCCAGGTAGGGCACGACGCCCGAGCCTTTGCCGTTCTCATCGATGATGATCTTGTCAGCCTTACTTAGCACTTCCTGCATGGTCTCGAGATACATGCGGCGCTGAGTGATGTCCTTGTTGGCAACGTAGGTTTGGTAGAAAGCGGTGAAGCGCGCGGCTTGGCCTTCGGCTTCCTTCACCAACTTTTCCTTTTCGGCGGTCGCATTCTGGATCATGCGTTCAGCGTCGCCTCGCGCGCGCGGCACGATGTCGTTGCGGTACGCGAGGGCCTCGTTGCGCAGGCGCTCTTCGTCCTGCTTGGCGCGCTGCACGTCGTTGAAGGCGTCGATCACCTCTTTCGGCGGATCGGCTTTCTGAATGCGCAGGTCAAGGATGGTCAGGCCGGCGTTGTAGCCGTCCATGATGCCCTGCAAAAGATCGCGGGCCTGCTGCGCGATCAGGTCGCGCTGGTTGGTCATCACGGCTTGCAGCGGGTTGCGTCCCACGACTTCACGCAAGGCGCTTTCGGCGGCAGCCTTCACGGTGGTTTCCGGATCGCGCATGTTGAAGAGGAAGGCGCCGGCTTCACGGATGCGCCACTGCACGACGAACTGAATGTCGGCGATGTTCTGGTCGCCGGCGAGGATATGGCTTTCCTGCGGGATCTCGCGGATGTTGGCGCCTGCCCCCCGGAAGCCTACGGTGAGCTGGTTGGTCTGGGTGACCTTCGGACGGATGACCTCGCCCACCGGGGCTGGGAACCAGTAGTTCAGGCCAGGCTGGGTGGTTTTGACGTATTTGCCGAACAGGAGCTCGACGCCCTGCTCATCGGGCTGCACACGGTAAAAGCCGCTGACGCCCCAGAACGCCAGGACGACCGCGCCCGCCAGCCAAACACTGCGCATGTTACCGAAGCCGCCCGGCATCATGCGCTTCAGGCGGTCCTGACCACGGCGCAGCATTTCCTCGATGTCGGGAGGCGGATTACCGCCGCCGCTGCCGCCACGGTCGCGTCCACCCCAGGGGTTGTTGCCGCCGCCGCCGCTGCCCCATGGGCCGCCGCCGCCGCCACCACCACCACCGCCCCAGGGGCCTCCGCCTTGTTGTTTGTAAAACAATGGATTATTCCTTCGCCGCGGCGCGGCCACGGTCCAAAATTGAAGCATCGGTTATAGGACAACCGCGCCCATGCCGCAATGTACTCGACCCTGCTCGGGCCGGCCGGACACATTGTGTTATGTCGGTGCGGCATAAGCGTTTTCAAGCCGCCCGTTACATAATCGGGCACATTAAGAAGACCGGTCATGGCGGGCATCACCCAAGACGAGATCATCCTAGCGCTGCGCAGCATCGATTCCGGGACCGGGGGGATCGATATCGTAGCGCGTGGCTGGGTGAAGGACATCTTGATCAAGGACGGTCACGTCACATTCGCCATGGAAGTGCCAGCCCGCCTCGGCCCGCAGCTCGAACCGGTGCGCGCCGCAGCTGAGAAGCGCGTCCACGCCCTGCCCGGCGTGCGAACAGTGACAGCCGTGCTGACAGCGGAAGCCTCGAAACCGGCTGCCGCCGCGTCGAAAGGCGGGCGCGAGCGCATCGCCTTGCCGAGTGTGGCGCACATCGTCGCGGTGGCCTCCGGCAAAGGCGGCGTCGGCAAATCGACCACGGCGGCCAACCTTGCGGTGGCCTTCGCGCGTCAGAGCAAAAAGGTCGCGATCTTCGACGCCGACATCTTCGGCCCCTCGATGCCGCGCATGTTCGGCCTCGCGGGTAAGAAACCATATTCGGATGGCAAGCGTGTCACGCCGCTGGAGAACCACGGCGTCAAAGTGATGTCGATCGGCTTCATGATCGCCGAGGACAGCCCGATCGTTTGGCGCGGACCGATGGTGATGGGCGCCCTCGAGCAAATGTTGCGTGACGTCGACTGGGGCGAGATCGACATCATGGTCGTCGACATGCCGCCGGGCACCGGCGACACACAGTTGACCATGTCGCAGCGGGTGCCTTTGTCAGGCGCGGTGATCGTCTCGACACCGCAGGACATCGCACTGTTGGATGCGCGCAAGGGTCTCAACATGTTCCGCAAGGTCGAGGTGCCGATCTTGGGCGTGATCGAGAACATGAGTTATTACGTCTGCCCGAAGTGCGGCAATCGCGACGACATCTTCGACCACGGCGGCGCGCACCGTACGGCGGACGAGCTGGGCGCGCCGTTCCTAGGCGAGATTCCGCTCGATCTGAAGATTCGACTGACGTCCGATGGCGGTACGCCTATCACGGTCGCCGAATCAGACGGGCCACACGCGAAGGTATACCTCGCGATCGCCGAACGCATCTGGCGGGAACTGTCGGGCGCGCAAAAAGCGGCGCCCACAATCTCCATGGGAATCGCGCGCACTTAACGCGCGAAACGGCTTACAAACCTGTTAGCCAAAATACCGTCGCGCAACTTTTTCTATCTCTCATTAACCACCGCCGCATACTGACTTCGGGCAGGATTTGCGTTTGGAGTTTTTGGGACATGCATCCTGCCTTTGCCTATGCGTCGGCTGGGGTCAAAAAAACGACGGCGCGGATCCGGACCGCAAGAAGCGGTCATGCGATTTACGCAGAATTGCTCGAATTAAGGCACAGAGTCAGCGCAGCCTTCGGAGCTGCTCGTGCGTTTTTCGAATACGCGAAGGCGTCATATCGGATGGTTTTCATTCGCCCGTGACTTGGGGTCGGGGCTTTGGTGATCGTCTGATGGGGTTACTAGTCGTTGGGGTCTAAAATATGTCTGCTTACTCGATTACCCGCGCGCATGCGTGGGGGGTTCTGCTCGTCTCGAATCTGACGTTCGGTTCATCGGTGGTGATGGCGCAGAATGCGCCCCGTCTGCCGGACCTTTCGTCCTATGCCTGCGGCGCTCCGGCGCAAGCGCAGGAGACGCGCCACATCGGCCAGGTGATCCGCGGCACGTATCATGAATGGTACGAAAGCTACGCGGGAACCGGGAGCAGTCAGCGCCTGACCTGCATCAGCGTGGTCCAGCCGCGCGCACAACAGCTCTCGGTCGATGAAGCGAAAGGCTTCCTCGGCGCATCTTTCGCGGTCGGAGCACCGACGGCTGACGCGCCCGAGCAGGACCCCAACGCCGCGGCGCGCGCGCTCGCAGAAACGGAGACGGCCGAGAGGATTCCGGTCGAACCTTTGAAGCGTATTCGTGAACTTGCGGCAGACACAGCCGAGACCCGCAGCGCCACCGATGCCAGCCAGCCGCCGTTGCCAGCCTCCAAGATTTTCACCGGCGCCGCCGAGACCCTGCAGGGCGCTCTGAAGTTCGCGCCCGCTGAACGCAGCGCCGCCCCCGCGACCGCGGGCGTGGACGACCGCCAGCCGGTGAGCAGCACCGCTGCCTATCCCTGGAACACCCTCGCCTATTTCACCGCCACCTATCCGGCGGGCGGAAGCTTCCGCTGCTCGGCCACATTGGTGAGCCCCTATGTCGCAGTGACCGCCGGCCACTGCGTGCACAACGCCAGCCGCGGCGGCTACATCGCCTCGGGCCGGATCTATCCCGGCCAACGCCAGAACACGCTGGGCGACGGCAACGCGGTGCGTCCTTACGGCTCGAAAGCCGACATCGCGTCGGTGCAGACCACGGCGCAGTGGACGCAAATGTCGGGCGCGGACTCCTATCCGGTCACCGACTACCGCTATGACTACGCGGCAGTGCAGTTCCAGACGCCCTTCACGCACACCACCACCTTCATGCCGGTGCTCTACGGCAACACCGGCGGCCCGATCAGCAGCGCCGGATATCCCGGCACCGTGCAAGGCCAGAGTGCCTACGGCCTGTGGACCAGCGACGGAGCTGAGACCTCGCGTTCGTCCTCGAGCTACCGCTATCAGCATGTGCGCGAATTCGCAGTCGACGCGTCAGGCGGCAATTCCGGCGGCGCCTTCTTCTACACCGATCCCAACACCGGCCAGCGCTATCTGGTTGGCTCGCTGTCCTACGGCGATGAACTCAACGACCGCTCCGGCGGTCCTTGGTACGACTCCTGGAACCAGGGCCTGATCGCGAGCTGGGTGGCCTGGGTGCCGGGCCGCGAAACCATCGCCAGTTCGACCTCGGGCCTGCGCGTGGCCAGCGTCTTCAGCTCGGCCCAGCCGGAGATGATGTCTTACTTGCGCTTCTACAATGCCGGCGGCACTGCCGGGACGGTCGACGTCACGCTCGCCGACTACGAGACCGGTGCCCTGCTCGCGACCTGGCGCAGCCCAAGCCTGCCGGCCGGCAGCGCGCGGCAGTTCTCGATCGCCGAGGTCGAAGCTGATGCCAGCAGTCCGTTCACCAAACCTTTGGTCTATTCGCTCTCGGTGCGTCCGACCTTCACCGGCAGCTTCCAGAACATTCTCTGGCGCAAAGCTGATATGACGCTGACCAACCTGTCGACCTGCGACGCTCAGCAGCGCAGTCCGACGGTTCTGACCAACATCCATTCCTCGCTGTTGGACGGGGGTTACCCCTCGGGCGTGGTCATCCACAACACCTCGGCCAACACGATCAATCCCTCATTCGGCATCTATAACGCACAGACGGGCCTGCGCCTCGGCACCTATACCACCAGCATCGCCCCCAACTCGCAGCGCATCGTCACCATCGGCAACCTAGAGGCGGCGGCGGGCGTCAGCCCTGCGGGCGTCTATCATTACAACATCAAGGCGGACAGCAGCTTCACGGGCTATCTCCAGCACCTGCTCAACAACAGGGCCGCGCGTCTGATCTCCGACATGACGGAGACCTGCGCGCTGTCGCCCTGAGGTGACGTCGGATATCGCCCTCTTTCTTGCCCTGACGCGCCTAAGCCGCCTATAGTGTCCGCCGGGAAGGGTTTGCTGACGAGAGATTCGGAGCGCCATGAATCCGTCCCGACGTATGCTGCCCGCACGCATGTTCCTTTGCCGCCGCCTTGCACGCTTTGCGCTGTTCGCCGGCGGCTTCCTCCCCTTCCCCTTGCTCGCGCAACAGGCCCCGCGCCTGCCCGACCTTACGGCCTATGACTGCGCCGCGGTGACACCGGCCGCGACCGTCGAGACCCGGCACATCGGTCAGGTCGTGGGTGGCATCTACAACGAGTGGAACGAATTCTACGTGATGAAGGACGGCCAGCGGCGCTTGGCGTGCATCGGCCTGATGCGCCCGGCGTCCCGCCAGATGAGCGCCGACGAGGTCAAAACCTTCCTCACCGCCTCCATGGCGATCGGTGCACCCCTTCCGGCCGCTGCCGCCGAAACCGGCAAAGCGGCGCCGCAGAGCACAACACCCAATGATGAGCCCGCCAACGTCAAACCTGAGCCCTTGAAGCGGCTGCGCAAGCCCACTCCGGGGACCGCAGAGACCAAATCTGGCGGCGGCGAGGACCTTCCGCCCATCCCGGCGGGCAGGATGTTGGACGGCAAGACTGGGGACGGCAAAGGGGCACGCGAGACCACCTTGCGTTTCGAGCGCCAGCAACCGGCGATCATGAGTGATGGTTTTACGGCAAGCCCCGCCACCGTCGGCGTCGAGGACCGCGAATTCATCCCGCAGAACCAAAGCTATCCGTGGAACACGCTGGCCTACGTCTCGGTGACGTATCCCTCGGGTGAGGGTTTCCGCTGCACAGGCACGCTGGTGAGCGCCTATGTGGTGCTGACAGCGGGCCACTGCATTCACAACAACGACCGCGGCGGCTACGCCACCGCGGTACGGGTTTACGCCGGGCAGAACCAAGCGGCACCCGGGGACAACACGCCGATCCGGCCTTACGGCACGAAGCAGGACGTGCAGTCGCTCCAGACCACAGCGCGCTGGACGCAGATTTCCGGCGAAGAGTCCTACTTCATCGCTGACTACCAGAACGACATCGCGGCCATCGAATTCAAAACGCCCTTCAACCATACCGGCACATTCATGCCGGTGATCTACGGCAGCACCAACACAAGCATCACCAGCGCCGGCTATCCCGGCACCATCAAGGGCGACACCAATAACTACGGTCTCTATGGCGATACCGGCGGCGAGACCCAGGACTCGATCACTTTTTTCCGTTCCGATCATGTGCGCGAGTTCGCGGTTGACGCCTCGGGCGGCAACTCGGGCGGTCCGTTCATCTATACCGATCAAGGGACCGGGCAACGCTACCTGGTGGGCGTGTTGTCTTATGCCGAAGACCTCGACGATCGCTCGGGCGGGCCCTGGTACGATTCCTGGAACCAGACATTGGTCAGCAGCTGGGTGAGCTGGATGCCGGGTTCGGCCAGCGCCGGCTCCGTCAGCGGCTTGCGCGTCGCCAGTGTCTTCAGCTCGGCCCAGGCCAACATGTTTTCGTTCCTGCGTTTCTTTAATTCCGGCAACACCGCGGGCACGGTCAACGTCACGCTGGCCGACTATGCAACAGGAAATGTGCTCGCAACCTGGACCAGCCCGAGCCTGCCGGGGCGCAGTTCGCGACAGTTCTCGATCGCCGAGATCGAAACCGAATCCAGTGCCACGTTCACCAAGCCATTGGTCTATTCGGTCTCGGTGCGCGCGAGTTTCAACGGCACGTTCCAGAACGTGCTCTTGCGCAAACTCGACGCCACCGTCACCAACATCAGCACTTGCGACGTCATGGCGGTCGCTCCGACGACGGCGACGAACGTGCATTCGTCCATCCTGCAGAGCAACTATCCCTCGGCGGTGATCCTGCACAACACCAGCACCGTCGGCGCGACACCGACGCTACAGGTCTTCAATGCCCAGAACGGCAATCTGCTCGGCAGTTATATTGCCCCGCAGGTACCGGCAAACGGCCAGGCAATCCTAGGCATTCCGCAGATCGAAGCCGGTGCGGGCGTGTCGCCCGGGACAACGATCTATCACTACAATATCCGCCTCGCCGGCAGCACCGGCGGCTACCTGCAGCACCTGGTCAACAACGTGGGTGCGGGCGTGACCTCGGACATGAGTGCGGCCTGCACGCTCACGCCTACTCCCTAGTTTTGTCCCAAACCACAAAGCTAAAGGCAGGCCCGTCCGGGGTATCGGGCGCGTGGCGATCGCGCGCGGATTCAAGCCATCCCTCGGGCAATGCAACGTCCCAAACCGCGTCGCCGTCGTAGGCGCGGTGGACTTCGGTGAGATAGATGCGCTCGGCGCGCGGCAGGGTCTGTTGGAAGATCTCAGCGCCGCCGATGACCGCGATCTCGTCGGCGCCGGTCCGGTGTGCGTCCTCATAGGCCAGTGCAAATGCCGTGGCGAGGTCGTGCGCTGTGACAACGCCAGGCGCCGACCAGGCGGCATCCCGTGTAACAACGATGTTGGTGCGCCGCGGCAGGGGCCTCCCTATTGAGTCAAAGGTCTTGCGGCCCATGATCACGGGTTTGCCCACCGTCACGCGCTTGAAATACTGCAAATCCGTTGAGATATGCCAAGGCAGCTTGCCGGCCACACCGATCACACCGTTGTCGGCACGCGCCACCACGAGGGCAATGCGGATTCGGCGATCATTGGAATTCATGGGGCGTTACAATCCATCGGCCAATACCTTCGGCCCACTACCTTTGGAATGCCGCGGTTTGCCCATATATTTGGCGCAATTTGACGGCTTAATATGTCCTATAGCCGATCAGGAGGAGTTGGCACGCTCAAAAAGTGCATGTTACTCTTGATGGTCGGAGCGTTAGGTTATATCACTCGGGCGCTCAATTTTATTCTCTCGGAGGGAGAGTTCCTCAATGAAAACAATCACGAAGTTCGCCGGCGTTGTTGCGGCTGTTATGACCCTGTCTACTGGCGCCTTCGCCGCCGAGACCAAGTGTGGTGCGCTTCCGGCCATCCCGGACGTCCCGGCCGATGGTGCCGCGCTCGCCAGCAAGGACATGGATGCTCTCGCCTCGTCGTTCGACACCTACGCCGAGAAATTCCAGGCCTTCAACAAGTGCTCCGTCGAGGAATTCAACGCCACTCAAAACAAGTTTGAGATGGCCGTCGAAGCCTACGCCGCGAAGAATGCCAAGAAGAAGTAATTCGAGATTCAGCTTCGCGCTAATGAGTAAGCGGGCCCCAGTGGC
>CANKHC010000085.1 GCA_947481595.1 Fidelibacterota bacterium | reverse complement strand
GCCGCGCGGATCGCCCGGTTTGCGCCATTCGGCAACCGGCACCGGATCGTCGAGCTTGAACGCACCTTCCTGCATGGCGACGCCGACCAGGGTGGCCATCTCGCTCTTGCCCATGGACCAGCTTTCGTTCTGCGTGTCCTTGGTGGTGCCGAGGGCATATTTTTCGCCGACGATCTCGCCCTTGTAGAGCACGACAACGGCGATGGTCAGGCCTTCGGGATCGGCGAAGGCCTTGTCGACTGCGGCGGCGACCTTGGCCTTGTCGAGGCCCGCGGGATAAGGCTTGCCGGAGGCGCCGTCGCCCATGGGCCACGGGGTTTTCGAGGCATCCGGCAGCGTGGTCTTCACCGGGACCGGCTTGAAGAAGATGCCGTCCTGGCCTTCGGGATGGATGATGCAGCCTTGGTCGCCGTAGTACGCGGCCAAGCGGGTGGTGCCTTTGATCGTGGCGGTGACGCGCTTGGTGGCGCGGTCGACGTTGACCTTCACGGGTTCCTTCATGAGGGTGTCGCCTTGCAGGAACCAGGCGCTGTTCTTTTGGGCTTCAGCCGGGTCGCGGCCGGAGACGAATACCGCCGAGCAGAGGATCTTGGCGTAGGTGCCGGTGCCGAGCGAGTCGGCGGACTGCCAGGGCACGTCAGGGTGCAAGGGCCGGGTCTTCGGCGCGCGGAATTCCGCCGAGATGGCGGCGGCCGAGAGACTCATCAACATCGTTGTCGCGAGCGCAACTTTGGTGAAACGCATCGAATCCTCCCCTATGTGCGGTCCCTTTGACCGGACTTTACGGAGGAAATTGAGACCCGATTTTGGCCGGCGCGCAAGAGAGTGATTACGCCGTTAAAAATTATTTTATATCAAAGCGTTAGGTTTTGATCGTGCGGAGCTGACGGTCGAAGGCGCGCAGGTCGTCCATGAATTCGTCGGGCTTTTCATAGGGCCCGAAGTGGCCGCCCTCGGGGATCTCGGTCCAGCGCAAGATCGTGCTGAAATGGCGTTCGGCGTAGCTGCGCGGCCAGAAGCCGATGTCGTTCTTGAAATGCAGGAAGGCCGTGGGCTTCTCGATCTTGCCCTGGCGCGGCGGCTGCGGCTCCTCGCGCCCGCCGGCGTAATACCAGGCGGCGGTCTGGTAGGTGTTGGTGATCATGAAGATCATCACGTTGTCGATGACGTGATTGCGGGTGTAGACGCTCCAGGGGTCGGTTTCCTTGACGTCGGCCCAGGTGACGAACTTTTCAAAGATCCAGGCGGCGGTGCCGACCGGGCTGTCGGTCATCCCATAAGCTTGCGTCAGCGGTTTGGTGGAATTGATATGGCTGTAGGCGCCCTCGTCCTGGCGGAAGCGGGCGTAGGATTCGGCGGCTTTCTTTTCTTCGTCGCCCACGGTGGGCTGACCGCCGGCCACCAGAAGATTGAAATGCACGCCTTTGCATTCGCGCGCGTCGTAACCCATCTCGCGGGCGATCGCCATGCCGATGTCGCCGCCTTGAACGATGTAGCCTTTGTAGCCGAGGGTTTCGGCCATCAGTTTGTCCATCAGCCGGGCGACGGTGCGCATGCTGATGGGTTTCTTGGGTTTGGAGGAGAAGCCGAAGCCGGGCAGTGATGGGACGATGACGGAGAAACCGTCTTCGGCCTTGCCGCCGAAGTCCTCAGGGTGAGCCAGCGGCAAGATGACCTTGACGAACTCGAGGAAGGTGTTGGGCCAGCCGTGCAGGAGGAGCAGCGGCGTTGGGTTCTTTCCGGAGCCGCGCACATGGATGAAGTGGATGTCGTAGTCTTCGACCTTCGCCATGAACTGCGGGAAGGCGTTGATGGCGTCCTCGCGGGCGCGCCAATTGTAGCGGGTCGCCCACCAGTCAACGAGCTCCTTCATATTCTCGAGGCCGGCGCCGTAGGCCCAGGGATCGGCGACCTGAGGCGCGTCGGGCCACTCGACGTCCTTCACGCGCGCCATGATGCGGTCGATCCGGGCCTGCGGCACGTTGAGGCGGAAGGGCGTGACGCCGGCGGGCAGCGCGGGGGCCGCGGCCATCGCCACGCCAGGGGCTAAAGCGGCGGCGGTGATCTGCGCGCCGGCCGCGAGAACATCACGCCGGGATGGATTATCGGTGGTCATGGAAATCTCCCCTATGCACCTCACGATGATCGGGGAAGGACCGGAGACTGTAAATCAGTTTTCGGCAAATTCAGTGCGCAGTGCCGCGCTGTGCTCGCCAATGCGCGGGACGGCTTTCGCCGGGTTTTGGGCTGATCCCTCCCAGGGCGGTGCGGGGATCGTGGTATTGCCGCGCTCGAGCTCCACTTTGACGCGCTGCAGCTGCGGATGAGACGACAAGTCCGCAAGGCCATTGACTGAAGCGAAGGCAATGCCGTGCGCCTGCAGCCGGTGTGTGAGCTGGTCCCTGGTGAGGGTGGCCGTCACGGCTTGAACGGCGGCGTCCAACTGAGGGCGGTTTTTCACACGCAGCACGTTGGTTTCGAAGCGGGGATCGGTTGCGAGCGCGGGGTTCCCCAGTACGCGCGCGCAGAGCACGCTCCATTCGCGCTCGTTTTGGATGGAGATGACAACCTGCTTGCCGTCGGCGGTTGCGTAAGCGCCGTAGGGCGCGATGGAAGGATGCTTGAGGCCAACCCGCTGGGGCGGCACACCCGTGTGCTCAAAGTGCAGGAGCGGCACGGTCATCCAGTCGGCCATGCCGGCGAAGAGCGATGTGCTGATCCCCTGCCCGCGCCCGGTTTTCTCGCGCGCAAAGAGGGCCTGCAGGATCGCGGCGTGGGCGTTCTGGCCGCAGCAGAGGTCGGCCAAGGACACGCCGACGCGTCCGGGGGCTTCGGGTGAGCCGGTGATGGAGGCCAATCCCGTTTCGCATTGGATGAGAAGGTCGTAGGCCTTCATCTCGTGCAGCGGTCCGGCCTCGCCGTAACCGGTGATGTCGCAGGTGATGAGTCGCGGGTGGCGGGCGCGCAAGTCGGCTGAACCAAAGCCCGCGCGTTCAGCGGCGTGCGGTGCAAGGTTTTGCACAAAGATGTCGGCCTTAGCGATGATCCGGTGAAGCAGGCGCGCGTCCGCCGGGTCCTTGATGTCGAGGGTTAGCGATTCCTTGCCGCGGTTGAGCCAGATGAAATAGGCGCTTTCGCCGCCGACCACATGATCGTAGCCGCGCGCGAAATCGCCTTCCATACGCTCGACCTTGATGACGCGGGCGCCTGCGTCCACCAGACGCTGGGTACACAAGGGTGCGGCCACCGCCTGCTCCAGCGAGATCACCAGTAGTCCGGACAGCGGCTCCGCCATGCGGTCGGCCTTTCGGGGTGTTGAGGATCACGGCGCGGGCCATGTTATATATGAAATGTCAGCGGGGTTTCATCCCGCATCGCACGGAGAGGTGAACGCGCGTGGAAAACTATGCAGACATCCGCGACTCCGTGCGCCGCCTGTGTGCCGGATTTCCGGGCTCCTATTGGCAGGCCTTGGACCGCGACAAGGCCTATCCCACCGCCTTTGTCGAAAGCCTCACCAAGGCTGGGTTTCTCTCGGTCCTGATCCCCGAGGAATTTGGCGGGGCTGGGCTTGGGATCGGCGCGGCCGCCGCCATCCTCGAGGAGGTCCACCGTTCCGGCGGCAATGGTGGCGCCTGCCACGCCCAGATGTACACCATGGGCACGCTCCTCAAGCACGGCACGGCAGAGCAAAAAGCCAAGTACCTTCCGCGGATCGCGCGCGGCGAATTGCGGCTGCAGACCTTTGCGGTGACCGAGCCCGACAGCGGCACAGATACGACGCGCATCATCACCTTCGCGCAGCGGGACGGCGATGTGTATCGCGTGAAAGGCCAGAAGATCTGGATCAGCCGTGCCGAACACTCGGATTTGATGCTGCTGCTCGTGCGTACGAGTGCGCGGGACGAAGCCGCCAAGGCCAGCGATGGCATGAGCGTGCTGATCGTCGAGATGAAGGACGCCATCGGGCGCGGCCTGACGATCCGCCCGCTGCGCACCATGCTCAATCACGCCACCACCGAGCTCTTCTTTGATGACCTGGAAGTTCCCGCGGCCAACCTGATCGGGCGCGAAGGTAGTGGGTTTACTTACATCCTCGACGGCATGAACGCCGAGCGCATCCTGATTGCCGCCGAATGCATCGGCGACGGGCGCTTTTTTATCGACCGCGCATCCGCCTACGCCAAGGAACGCAGCGTTTTTGGGCGGCCCATCGGCCAGAACCAGGGCGTGCAGTTTCCGATCGCGCGGGCTTATGCCCAGGTCAGTGCTGCCGCCGAGATGGTCAAAAAAGCCGCAGCGTTGTTCGATGCGGGAGAGCCTTGCGGTGCCGACGCCAATATCGCCAAGCTGCTGGCCTCGGAAGCATCATGGTATGCCGCCGACATGGCGCTGCAGACCCACGGCGGGTTTGGATTTGCCGAGGAATACGACATCGAGCGCAAGTTCAGGGAAACCCGCCTGTATCAGGTGGCGCCGATCTCGACCAACCTGATCCTCAGCCACATCGCAACGCACGTGCTCGGATTGCCGAAGTCGTTTTAGAAATCGACCGCCAGCGTCGCCAGGTAGCGGCGCTGCTCCTCGGTGATATAGGAGAGCTGCATCAGTTTGATGTCCCAGGCGAAGGTATCGAAGACGTTGCGGACCTGCAGGCGCAGCGAGGCGGAATGGTCGAAGGCCTTGAAGCGGTAGCGGCCGCCGAGGTTGAACATGGTGCGCTGGGGGATGCGCACCAGATTGTCGGCCGAGGAGAAGCGCGACGAACGGTTGTCGACCTGCAGATCGACGGAAGCACCCTGCCAGGACTTCGGGCCGTATTCGACGTCGAAGCGCAAAGCGCGCGGCGTGCGGCCGATGGGCACCTGGCCAATGCGGCCCTGATCGACGAGGGTGCCGAACAGACGGGCCTGCAAGAAGACAGCCCCCGCTACGATGCGCAGGCCTTCGGCGGCCTGGCCGGCGACAGAGACTTCGATGCCGCGGTGCCGCACGTCGCCGATGTTGGTGTAGAGGTTGGTGGTGTCGATATTCTGATAGGGCTTTTTGATCTGGAAAGCGGTCGCCACGGCTGTGATCTGCGGTGTCAGCTTGTAGCGCACGCCGAAATCGACCTGCGAGGTCTTAATGGCGGAGAGTGTCTCACCGCGATTGCTAGCATTGTTGGGCGCGCGTCCGGATTCCTCGAGACCACGGGTATAGCTGCCGAAGAAGGTGAACTGCGGGTTCGCGTGCAGCGCCAAGGTGACATTGGGCAGCCAGGGACTCTCGGCGTTGATGGTGGGTGTTCCGCCGGGCAATGTGAGGGTTCTGCGGTAGGAGGTCTTTTGCAGACCGAGGCTGCCCTCGCCGACACCGGCCCAGATCGCCTCGTAAGAGAGACCGCCGGTGCCCTGGCGCACGGTGTCGAGGCTGAGCGGCTGCGGCGTGAACGGCGGCTCGGGCACCACACGGTTCTGACCCATGACGACACGCCCCAAGTTGACGGTCTGCGAGCCACCAAAGTTGCGCTCCACGGAGCGTCCGCGAAGTGCTGCATTGAAAGTGTGCCGCCACGATCCCGCGGTGATGACGCGGGTCAAGCGCACTTCACCGGAATAGGAATCAAAGGTCTGCCTTGGAAACCGGACGAGGGAATTGTCGGCGGTCTGATCGAGGCGAAGGTTCGAGAAGAGATTGCTGTTGAAGCTTCCCTGAATGACGTTGGAACTGAACAACCCTGTGCGCAGTGTCCAGCCCTCCGCCAGGTTGGCGTTGACGATGGTGCCGAAGTTGGTATCGCGGACGATGAACTTGCCCCAAGGCTGCGCCATGAAGACGTGGCGCGGGATCTTGGGCGGCAAGAAGGAGCCGGCGGTGTAGATGTTGGACGGCGAACTAATGCCGTCGGAGTTCTTGCGGGAGTAGAACGGAATGACTTCGATGTTGTCGTTGATCCGCCAACGGCCGATGGCGGCGCCGAAGACATGTTTATTGTGCCCAGCGTCCATATCGTCGTCGTCGACGTAGCCACCGCCGAGCGCGACACTGAAGCGGTCGGTGACCGGGATCTCGCTGTTGATCTCGAGCGAAGCGCGGCTGTAGGCGCCGTACTGCACCACCGCGCTGGTGATCAACTTGTCCTTGGGAATGCGCAGGCTGACGTCGGCGATGCCGGTCGGAGCCGGGAAGAGATAGGACTGCGCGGAGAGGCCGACGCGCACCGCAGAGCTGGGGGCCAGGGATGTAATGAAGATCTCGAAGGGATTGGGAAAGGCGCGGTCGTAATAGAGGCCTTCGAGGCGGATGTTGCCGGCCTCAACGGGGTTGAACCCGCGCACATCACGCGCGGTGTAGAGACCGATCGACTCATTGCCTACTGTGGTGCCGAAGGCATCCTGGGCGGAGGCCAGCACATTCTCATCGGCGCGCTGCGCCCAGGCAGGCAGTGCAGCGGTCAAAAATGCAAAAGCTAAGGATCGCCCTAAAACAGCCTTCAACGTCATCCCCCCGACTTGCAGTTGGCAGGCAAAGTAAAGAGCTGCCGCCGGGTTAGCAATGTGAAGTCGATGGGTAATTGTAACGTTTGCGGGAGGACGCTTAGTCCTCAGCGGCGCCCAGGATCATGCGCCGTTCCTTGGCGTCGTAGCCGTCGAGGGCGGCTTTCTCGGGCGCCAGCAGAGAGACGATGATGCCCACCAGGAAAGACAGGGGAATGGTGACGATGGCCGGATTGTTGAGCGGGAACCAGCCGGCGGCGTGGCCGAGGATACCGACCTGAATGGTCGGGGACAGATAAATGAGCGCCAGCGCACTCACCGTGCCGAAGATGATGGCCGCGACCATGCCGTAGGTGGTCGCGCGGCGCCAGAAAATCGACAGCACCAGGGCGGGAAAATTGCCGCTGGCCGCAACCGCGAAAGCAAGGCCGACCATGAAGGCGACGTTCTGGTTCTTGAAGGCGATGCCGAGCACCACCGCCAGGGATCCCAGCACTACAGTGGCGACGCGCGCGACCTTGAGCTGCTCACTGTGATCGGCGTGACCTTTGCGCACGACGGAAACCCAGAGATCATGACTGAGCGCCGCGGCACCGGAGAGGGTCAGGCCCGCGACGACGGCGAGAATGGTGGCGAAGGCGACGGCGGCGATGAAGCCCAGCAGGCCTTTGCCGCCGAGAACTTCGGCGAGCAAGGGTGCTGCCATGTTGCCGCCTTTGTCGACGGCAAGGATGGCGTCCTTGCCAACCAAGACCATGGCGCCGAAGCCCAGGATGAAGGTCATCAGATAGAAGAGCCCAATCAGGCCGGTGGCCCAGAACACCGATTGGCGCGCCGCCTTAGCGTCAGGGACGGTGTAAAAGCGCATGAGGATGTGCGGAAGACCAGCCGTGCCGAACATCAGGGCCAGACCGAGCGAAACCGCGTCCCAAGGATTGGACACCAATGAACCGGGTGCCAGCACGCCCTCGCCGTAGGTTTCGGCGGCGGCCGCAAAGAGCGCGGCGGGGTTCATGTTGAATTTCATCAGCACCATGATGGAGAGCAGCGCGGCGCCGCCCATCAGCAGCACGGCTTTGACGATCTGCACCCACGTCGTGGCGAGCATGCCGCCGAACAAGACATAGGCCAGCATGACGCCGCCGACGATGACGACGGCGGTCTCATAGGAAATGCCAAACATCAGTTTGATGAGATTGCCCGCACCCACCATCTGCGCGATCAGATAGAAAATCACCACCGCGAGGGTTCCGATGGCGGCGGCGACGCGCACCGGGGTTTGCTTCAAGCGAAAGGCGACGACGTCCGAGAAGGTGTACTTGCCGAGGTTGCGCAGCGGTTCGGCGATGAGGACCAGCACAACCGGCCAACCGACCAGCCAGCCGGTGGAATAGATCAGGCCGTCGAAGCCCGACAGCGACACCAGCCCGGCGATGCCGAGGAAACTGGCGGCACTCATGTAATCGCCGGCGAGCGCGAAGCCGTTTTGGCGGCCGGAGATGGAACGTCCGGCGGCGAAGAACTCTTCGGTCGACTTGGTCTTGCGCGCGGCCCAAAAGGTGATGGCCATGGTCAGCGCGACGAAGATGAAAAAGAAAACGATGGCGGTGGTGTTCGCCTCGCCGACGGTGGTTTCCACGGTGGGGTTCATGGGGTCACCCGGTTCTGGCGAATGACTTCGGCGTCGACGTTCTTGTTGGCCCAGGTGACGTAAAACCAGGTGGTGAACCAGGTCAGAACGATCACCGCTGCGCCCAAGATGATGCCCAGCGAAAGCCCGGGGGCGATGGGTCGGCCCATCGCTTCCTTATCGAAGGCAATCAACAGGATGAAGCCGAAATAGAGGACGATCATCCAGGCGCTGAGCGCTATGGCCATCCGCCACCGCTTGCGCGCGAGTGCCTGTAAAGGCGCCACGTTTGACACTGTCCGTCCCCCCGGTTGCAGCTGCTGGCGGTTACTATAGACGAGCCGGGCCGCTTCTCACATCCTCTTTGGGTCGCGGGGATACGCGTCTATAATGTGCCCACAATCGGATGGAGGATGACCATGGTTGGAAAGATTTTGAAGACGGTTTTCGCAGCAGGCTTGGCCACCCTCATGATGAGCGGTGCTGCGATGGCTGCCACCGGTCACGACTTCACGTTTGAAAAGATCGAAGGCGGCAAGCTGCCCATGTCGACGTTCAAGGGCAAAGCGGTGCTGGTCGTGAACACGGCGTCCTTCTGCGGCTACACGCCGCAATACGAAGGATTGGAGCGCCTATGGAAGAGCTACAAGGACAAGGGTCTCATCGTGCTGGGTGTGCCCGCCAATAATTTCGGCGGACAAGAACCGGGCTCCAACGAGGAGATCAAAACTTTCTGCAAAGCCGAATACGACGTCGATTTTCCGATGACCGAGAAGGTCGACGTGGTCGGCAGCGAGGCGCACCCGTTTTACAAGTGGGCGAAAGAGACGCTCGGCGCCCAGAACGCGCCGTCGTGGAACTTCCACAAGTACCTGCTTGGCCCCGACGGCAAGCTGATCGCGGCGTTCCCGACTCCGACCAGGCCCGATAGCGCCGAGATCCGGGCGGCGGTCGAGAAGGCCCTGCAGCCGTAATCTACTGATTTATATGATATTTTAGGTCGCCCGCTGCAGTTACCTGCGGCGGCAGCCCCCGTGCGCTAAAGCTCGGCGAGACCGCCAGGCTGAGGTAAGCTTCAGCCTCGCGCGTACTGGGGAAGGACGGCATGCGGATCACTTTAAGCGCTCTCATTATATCCATCGCCCTCGCTGGCAATGTCCTGGCGGGCGAGCCGCGCAAAATCAACTTGCCGACGGCCCCCATGCTGCCGGTGGCAACGGCGCAAATTCTGCCGGGCACAGCAGATAAGCCCATCGGCGCGTCGGCGGGTGTGGCGCGTAATTCCAAGGGCCACACCTTCATTTTCCAACGCACCGCGAATGCCCTGATGGAGTTCGACCAGAACGATCAGTTTGTGCGCGAGTATCCGAACGCCGTCGGCGGCCGCTCGCACGGCCTGCGCATCGACCGCGAGGACAATATCTGGATCACCAACGTCGTTGACCACACGGTGACCAAACTGTCGCCAGCGGGCGACGTGCTTTTAAGCCTAGGCACCAAAGGCAAAGCGGGCACGTGGGATGAAGCGGCGGGCGCGCACCTGTTCAATGAGCCGAACGATTTAGCCTTCGCCGCCAACGGCGATGTCTTCATCATTACGGGACACGGTGGGCCCGACCCGCGCATCGTTAAGTTCGACAAGACGGGCAAGTTCCTCAAGACGTGGTCGCTGGCGCATGCGGACGGCAGCCGGGCGCTGACCCATACCATCGTGATCGACAAGGACGGCCTACTTTATCTGGGCGACCGCGACGTGATGCAGATTCGGGTCTTCGACGCCGAGGGCAAGAACCTGCGCAACATTCAGATGAACAACCTGGTGTGCGGCCTGTATATCGACGTCAAAGGCAATCTGTGGATGGTTGCCGGTTTCGACGGGATGATCATGCGCCTGGATTGGTCGGGCAAGGTTTTGGCCTGGACGGGCAAGGCCGGCAAAGGCGTGCCCAATGAGTACGGCGAAGCCCACTACATGGCGATAAGCGACGACTTGAAGACGATCTATGTCACCGATCCGGTGAACCCGAGTTCACACAAGATAACTCTGACCAAAGCATTCGAGTAACGACTTAACATTTTCGCAGGAGAGAGTGATGCAGAACCCCTCTAAAGCATTGTTGTCGTTAAGCAGCCTACTTCTCGCCGGTACGGCACTGGCAGCAGCACCCGCCGCCCCGGCGATCGACAGCGACGACATCGGTGGTGTCGTCGCGGGCGCCAAAGGCCCCGAGGCCGGCGTGTGGGTTATCGCCGAGACCACGGACCTGCCGACGAAATTCGTGCGCATTGTCGTCACCGACGACCAAGGGCGCTTTGTGGTGCCCGATCTGCCCAAGGCGAACTACACGGTCTGGGTGCGCGGATATGGCCTGGTGGACTCAGCCAAGTCCAAAGCCACCCCGGGGCAGACGCTCAACCTGACGGCCGTGACGGCGCCCAATGCGGCGGCGGCGGCGGCGTACTATCCGCCGGTCTTCTGGTATTCGATGCTGAAGATTCCGCCGAAGTCTGAATTTCCGGTGAGCGACATCGCCGACCAGGGCCAGTGGCTGGACATCGTCAAGACCGACGGCTGCATCACGTGCCATCAGATCGGTGACAAAGCGACGCGCACGATTCCGAAAGAGCTCGGCAAGTTCACGGACTCGACGGAAGCGTGGATCCGGCGCGTGCAGTCGGGACAGGCCGGCACGTCGATGATCAATACAATCGGACGCCTCGACAGCGAAAAGGGTGCCAAGCTGTTCGGTGATTGGACCGACCGCATCGCCGAAGGCGAACTGCCGAAGTCCGCACCCGAACGGCCGAAGGGCATCGAGCGCAACGTCGTCGTCACGCAGTGGGATTGGGCGGCTGAGAAAGTCTACATGCACGATTCCATCTCGACCGATAAGCGCAATCCGACGGTGAACGCTTATGGCCCGATCTACGGTACGCCGGAGGAAAGCTCGGACTTCATCCCGGTGCTCGATCCCAAGACCCATACCGCCTCGACCATCAAGGCGAGCCCGCGCGATGCCAATACGCCTTCGACCAAGAACACGCCGCCGATGCAGGCGTCGGCCTACTGGGGCGAGGACGGGATTTGGGACAGCCAGACTTCGATGCACAACCCGATGCTCGACCGCGAAGGCCGGCTGTGGGTGACGCAGCGCATCCGCACGAACGCCAACCCGGACTTCTGCAAGAAGGGCTCGACACACCCTTCAGCGCAGCTGTTCCCGGTTGAGACCGCCGGGCGGCACTTGGGGGTCTATGATCCCAAGACGCAGAAATTTGCTCTGCTCGACACCTGCTTCTCCACCCATCACCTGCAATTCGCCAACGACGCCAACAACACCTTGTGGCTGAGCCAAGGCGGCCCGAACTCGCCGGTGGGCTGGATCAACACCAAGATGTTCTTCGAGACCGGCGATGCGGCCAAGTCGCAAGGCTGGACGCCGCTGATCGTCGATACCAACGGCAACGGCAAGCGCGACGAAGGCTACGTAGAGCCCAACCAGCCCGTGGACCCGACGAAAGACAAGCGCGTGGTCGCGGGCTTCTACGGTGTTGCGCCCAATCCCGCCGACGGCACGGTCTGGGGCTCGGTGTTGGGCTATCCGGGCTACATCGCGCGCCTCGATCTCGGCAAGAACCCGCCGGCGACGGCGATGACCGAGATCTATTCGCCGCCGGCGCCGGGCTACTCGCCGCGCGGCATGGACATCGACAGCAACGGCGTGGTGTGGGCGCCCTTGGCAAGCGGTCACATGGCGAGCTTTGACCGGCGCAAGTGCAAGGGCAAGCTCAACGGCCCGGAAGCGGCTACCGGAAAACTGTGCCCTGAAGGCTGGACGCTCACCGCCTTCCCTGGACCGCAGTTCGCGGGCGTGACTGAAAGCGGAAGTGCCGAGGCCAGCTATTACACCTGGGTTGATCAGCACAATACCTCGGGCCTGGGTGCCAACACGCCGATGGCCACGGGCAACCTCAATGACTCGCTGATCATCAAGGTGAAGGATGAGTTGATCCAGTTCCGCGTGCCCTACCCGCTCGGCTTCTACACCAAGGGCATCGACGGGCGCATCGACGATCCCAACATCGGCTGGAAAGGCCGCGGCCTGTGGACCGCCACCGGCGACCGCACGCCGTTCCACAACGAAGGCGGCAAGGGAACGCGTCCGCGCGTGGCGCACTTCCAGATCCGGCCCGATCCGCTGGCGCACTAAAAGCGGCGCGAAACAAAGAACCCTCTCGGTCGATGACCGGGAGGGTTTTTTTATTGGGGTTTGGCGAACTCGCCGGTGATGCGTCCGTCCAGGAGTTCGATGGTGCGGTCGGCGCGGTTGGCATGCACGAGAGCGTGCGTCGCCATGACGACGGTGATGCCTTGTTTGACCAGGTCGATCAGCAGATCCATCACCATGCCGCCGGTTTTTGGTGTCAAGGTTGCCGGTGGGCTCGTCGGCGAGGATCAGCTTGGGTTCGCAGACCAAGGCGCGGGCCACGGCGACGCGCTGTTGCTGGCCGCCGGAGAGCTGCTTGGGCATGTGTTTGGCGCGGTGGGAGAGGCCGACGCGCTCGAGCACCTTGGCGATGC
>CANKHC010000084.1 GCA_947481595.1 Fidelibacterota bacterium | reverse complement strand
CTTCCTGATGTACGTCATCACCGCCATCTCGCTCTTCGTCTTGGCGCTGCTGGTGATCGTCGTCGTCAAGTTCAACGAGAAGGCCAACCCGGTCCCGGCCAAATGGTCGCACAACACACTGCTCGAAGTGATCTGGACGGCGATCCCGGTCCTGATCCTCGTGGTGATCGCGGTGCCCTCCTACCGCATCCTCTACTTCATGGACCGCACCACCGAAGCCGAAATGACCCTCAAGGTCACCGGCAACCAGTGGTACTGGACCTACGAATATCCCGATAGCGAACTCACCTTCGACTCCTACACGCTCGGCGAAGACGAGATCGACACCTCGAAGGGCATGCATAAGGGCCTCGAGGTCGATAACCATGTGGTGCTCCCGATCGACACCAACGTGCGCATCCTCTTCACCGCCACCGACGTCATCCACGCCTGGTCGGTTCCGGCCTTCGCCGTGAAGCTCGACAACATGCCGGGCCGCACCAACGAAACCTGGACCCGTGTGACCCAGCGCGGCCGTTATTACGGCCAGTGCTCGGAACTGTGCGGCGTCGATCACTCCAACATGCCGATCGTGGTCGATGTGGTCAGCAAGGAAGAGTTCCAGAAATGGCTGGCCGAGAAGAAGCAGGCCGCCGACGCCGGTTCGCCGGCCTCTTCCGTCAAACTTGCCGCGCAGTAAGCGGCACATTCGAATCCTGGAGTACCGTTCATGAGTGCTGCCCCCCACACCCACGACGCTAGCCTCGACGATCACCACGATCATCACACGCCGACCGGCATCGGCCGCTGGCTGTTCTCCACCAACCACAAGGACATCGGCACGATGTACCTGGTGTTCTCGGTGGTCGCATCGCTGTTCGGCGGCGGCTTCTCGATGATGATCCGCATGGAACTGATGGAGCCTGGCCTCCAGTTCATCCACGACAAGCAGTTCTACAACGTGCTCGTCACCGCGCATGCGCTTCTGATGGTGTTCTTCGTGGTCATGCCCGCCGTCATCGGCGGCTTCGGCAACTGGATGATGCCGATGATGATCGGCGCGCCCGACATGGCGTTCCCGCGCATGAACAACATCTCCTTCTGGCTGATGCCGCCGGCCCTGATCCTGCTCGTCCTGTCGATGGTCGCGGGTCAAGGTGCGGGCACCGGCTGGACGCTCTATCCGCCGCTGTCGGGCATCGCTGGACAGCCTGATATGAGCGTGGACTTCGCCATCTTGGCGCTCCACTTGGCCGGCGCCTCGTCGATCCTGGGGGCCACCAACTTCATCACCACCATCCTCAACATGCGCGCCCCCGGCATGACCTTCCACAAGATGCCGCTGTTCGTCTGGGCGACGCTGATCACCGCCGTGCTGCTTCTGCTCGCGATCCCGGTGCTCGCCGGCGCGCTGACCATGCTCCTGGTGGACCGCAACTTCGGCACCGCCTTTTTCGATCACCGCAACGGCGGCGACCCGCTGCTGTGGCAGCACCTCTTCTGGTTCTTCGGCCACCCCGAGGTCTACATCATGGTGCTGCCCGGCTTCGGCATCATCAGCCACATCGTCTCGACCTTCAGCCGCAAGCCGGTGTTCGGCTACCTCGCCATGGCCTACGCGATGGCTTCGATCGGCGTGGTCGGCTTCGTCGTCTGGGCGCACCACATGTACACGGTCGGCATGGGCGTGAACTACCGCGCCTACTTCATCGCCGTCACCATGGCGATCGCGGTGCCCACGGGCGTCAAGATCTTCAGCTGGATCGCCACCATGTGGGGCGGCTCAATCGCCTTCCGCACCCCGATGGTCTGGGCGGTGGGCTTCATCTTCCTGTTCACCGTCGGCGGTGTGACGGGTGTGGTCCTCGCCAACGCCGGCATGGACATCGCCATGCACGACACCTACTACGTCGTCGCGCACTTCCATTACGTGCTGTCGCTGGGCGCCGTGTTCTCGATCTTCGCGGGCTTCTACTACTGGTTCGACAAGATGACCGGTCGTAAGTTCCCCGAATGGGCCGGCCAGACGCACTTCTGGCTGACCTTCATCGGCGTCAACATCACCTTCTTCCCGCAGCACTTCTTAGGCCTCGCGGGCATGCCGCGCCGTATCATCGACTATCCGATCATCTTCGCGGAGTGGAACTACATCTCCTCCATCGGCGCCTATATCGCCGGCGCCGGCTCGGTCTTCTTCATCATCATGGCCATCAAGAGCGTGTTCTGGGGCGAGAAGTCGGTTGCCAATCCGTGGGGCGAAGGTGCGACCACCCTCGAGTGGACTGTCGCCTCGCCGGCGCCGTTCCACACCTTCGAGGAGCCGCCCGTTCTCGCCAACGCCGCCGCTCACCCGGCGGAATAAGGTCTGGGGTCCGCACGTTATGGACAATAAGAAGCTTGGCCGACGCAATGCCATCCTGGGGACCGCCACTGTGGCGGTCGCAGGTGTCATGGTCGGCTTCGCTTTCGCCATGGCGCCGGTCTACAGCTTGATCTGCCAGAAGCTCGGTTGGGAAGGCACGACGCAGCGCGCCGATGCCGCCCCCGGTGAAATCCTCGACGTGCCGATGACGGTGCGCCTCGATGCTAACGTCGACAAGGCCTTGCCCTGGACCTTCAAGCCGGTCGAACGCGCGGTGAAGCTCAATCTCGGCGAAACCAAGACGATCTTCTACCGCGCCACCAATAATTCCGATCACGCGACCACCGGCACGGCGGTCTTCAACGTGACCCCGGAAAAGGCCGGCGTCTACTTCACCAAGATCCAGTGCTTCTGCTTCGAAGACCAGACCTTGCAGCCCGGTCAAAGCGCCGACATGGGTGTCACGTTCTTCGTCGATCCCGCGATCGTCAAGAACAGCACCACCGACGAGGTCCGCACGATCACGCTGTCCTACACGTTCTACAACAAAGCCAAGCCACTCCCGGTGGACCAGAGCGCCGCCGTAAAGGGCACTACCACGATTTCGCTGAAGCCGGTTTCCGGCACGGCGTCAGTCAACTAACTCGCGCATAAGTAAGAAGGACTTCACGGATGAGTTCTCACGCCAAACACCCCTTCCACATGGTCAACCCGAGCCCGTGGCCCGCGGTCGGCGCCTTCGGCGCGCTGATCCTTGCCGTCGGCGCGGTCTTGTACTTCCACAAGAGCCCGATCTTCGGGATGAACATGGGCATCTTCTCAGTGGTGCCGGGCTTCGCGATCGTGATCTTCACGATGGTCGCCTGGTGGCGCGATGTGGTTCACGAGTCCGTCGTCGAGCACGCGCACACGCCTGAGACCAGCACCGGCTTGCGCATGGGCATGGCGCTGTTCATCACCTCGGAAGTGATGTTCTTCGTCGCCTTCTTCTGGGCCTTCTTCCATAACGCGCTCGGCTTCTCGACCAACATGCTGCAGTGGCCGCCGCAGGGCATCACGCCGCTCGAAGCCTGGGACCTGCCCTTCTACAACACCATCATCCTGCTGACCTCGGGCGGCACGATCACGCGCGCCCACATCTTCATCGAGCGCGGCGACAACAAAACCGCCGCCAAGTGGACCTTCATCACCGCCTTCCTGGGGGCCATCTTCCTCGGCCTGCAGGCCTACGAATATCACCATGCTGAATTTGGCCTGACGGACGGCGTGTTCCCGTCGACCTTCTACCTGGCCACGGGCTTCCACGGCTTCCACGTGTTCGTCGGCACGATCTTCCTGTTCGTCTGCGCCTTCCGCGCCCAGAAGAACCAGTTCAGCCCGCACAAGCACATCGGCTTCCAGGCTGCCGCCTGGTACTGGCACTTCGTCGACGTGGTCTGGCTGTTCCTGTTCATCTGGGTCTACTGGCTCTTGGGCCTGCCGATCCGCCATTTCGGCTAAGACAGCCACATTGAATGCAAAAGGGCCGGTGAAAACCGGCCCTTTTTCTTTTGGGGTGCTGCTATACGAGGCCCCGAAGCTCTCTTCAGCAAACCGCTCTCGTCATCCCCGCGAAAGCGGGGATCCATTCGTCAGCGTGCGACGTAGTAATTCGCACCAGGTACATTTAATTCCGCTTCTTCGCTTCGGCCTGGACTTCCAGCAAGCGGGCTGCGTTACACATGGAGCGGCAGGTGGCTAAGTTGACGTTTGACGACTATCGCAGCAGAAACATCGAAATAGCCGAAACGGCGCGCGTGGCTCTCGATCGCCACAAGAAGGCCAACCGGCGCGACCACTACGACAAAAAGCTGGCGGAAGTGCACGTATATACCAGTCTGCACGCAGACAATCTGGACGGCGTAGAAGCACAGGTAAGGGCGATGATCGTTCAAGAGGCCTTCCCTTTAACGGTGCACGAACCGCCTTTTAATATGACGCTCTATGTCGAGACGTTCCGTAAACTGGCTAAGGATGAGCTCAGCAGCCTTAAGCATTACGAGTAATGGCTACCGCGCCGAAAGGATTTGACGATGCTCAAACGACCCAGCTCAAAAATGAAGAAAGAAGCCAAGGCCGGCTCGATAGCCCGCGCAAAATCAATTGCGCCGAATGTGCCTGCGCGGATCGGTTCGACACCTGCGACAAAATACCGCGGCGATCCCGCGATTTTCGGGCGATTAGTCGATGATCACGACAAGCATCGCGCGCTGCTTGCCATGATCCATGCGACGGGGGCTAAAGACCCTGCGCGGAAGAAGCTCTTCAAAGAATTCGTCCGCGATGTTCACGGGCATGCGGCCGCCGAGGAGCAAGCGTTGTGGTCGACTGTTATGCGTAATCCAGAAACCACGGAGTTTGCGCGCCATGCGGTGGGAGACCATCACAAGCTGGATAAGCTCATGGCAGATGCGGCCGCGCGCGACATTACCTCGCGCGGGTGGCTGCGCCACTTTGAGACACTTAAGGACGAATATCTGGACCACATTCTCGAAGAAGAGACAGAACAATTCGTCGAAGCCGAAAAGGTACTCAGCCAGAAAGACCAACTTTACATGCGCCGGGTGTTCGCCAGGCGCAAAAAGGCCGAAAAAGCTGCTGCGGAAATCAAGAAAAAGATTAGGCACGCACCGCTTGGTTAGGGCGCGCATTAATCCGTACCAGGTACATTTAATTCCTATCGCTATACCATTTTGTAGTATGGCCGGAACGCCATTCGGACCGCGAATCTATGCTCTTGATACGCGTCCATCCCGCTCACGAGATCGACATCGCAATGAGAGCCGTTTTCTAGTTTGGGAGGATCAACTTGCTTCTTCTTGGGAGTAAATTTGTACGCAGGTAGAAGTGATCCTGACTTGTTGAAGACAAACGCATTTGCTGAATTGTCAAAAGTCACTGCAACGCCTGCGTTGACTGCTGCCTGATTGAAATCATCTACAGTTCGAATCGCGACTGCCACAGGACGAGGTCCCCGCTCTATGTTGTGAGCGAAAATTTCAGCGACGGCCCCAAGGTCGTCCACCTCAAGGCTATTCACAGACAGAGACGCTTCGTCGGGCCTAAGCTTAAAGGCTCCGGTTTGGATTCTATTTGGATGCCTATAGCCAGGTTCGACGTAACGGCAAAGTTCGTCGCTAACCTGAAACTCTGGAACCTGCTTCTTCATACGCAGCTAGATCGGACCAAGTGAAGGGATTAACCAGTGCAGCGGAAACCATGCGGCTAAACTCAGCCAATCTATTCGAAGGAAAAATGCCTTCTGTGGGGTAGCTATCAACAAAAAGGCTATAGATCAATTTTCCATCCGATTGGAAATCGACCACGAGGAAGTTGTCAGGATCAAGAACCCATTCAGCAATAATCGTACCGCGAGGAGCAATACTAAGCACAGGCTCTTTAGATTGGCCTTCAATTAAGAGCCATAGGTCGAGAAAAGAGCTTAGAGAAACCGCATTGAGTTCCCAAGTGGTGGCTTCACCACCAATTCGACGAGTGGCTTCGCTGACGATCCTACCCCATGTCGTGGCTGACAGATTGGCATGAGCCCACTTGCTCCAATTCGCCCGGATAGCGTCAGCAATAATCGTTCCGCTGTCCTTCGCCTGGACAGCCTTTCGTAATGGGGTTTTTAGAGCGGGCAAGGCCTGAGAGGGGGTAGCGCCCTTTGGTCCAGACGCCGCCATCCATGCCTGCCATATTGATGAGAGCATTGTATCTGGCGTGAGGTTTGCCCCACTGAGTTCGGGCAAGATTGTGCTGCTACCCCAATGCGGAAGCCGAGAGCCTTCAAGCAGATTTGGATTCGCAAAAAACCAAGTGTCCCCGCTGGATGAATGCCAATCCTTGACAAATCCCGACACGGCATTGAGCATTCCCTGGCTACCTGACCAAGGTAGACCGAAGGTTTGCTCATTCAGAGCCGTCGCCGCAGAACCCAAGGAATAGTTCATTGCTTCATTTCACCGTTTTGAACTTTTCCATCAAATTCTGAGCAACGAAACCGTGAAAGAATTTGTGCGTTACATCATGAGCACTCTCCGCCCAAGACAGCAAAGCTCCTATCTTTTCCTTTTTCGCCTCATCCAACTTCATCGAGTCAGAATTCTTGGTAACTTTGCTCCAAGCCACTAGACCCTTTGCGCTTGGGGACTCTCCGGTGCCCACCTCAAAGTGAAATCTCGTTTCCTTATCGAAGGCGACCCCTTTTTCAATATTCAACTGGCCGCTTGTTTCGCCGTGTAAGAGTTCATCGGCAAGAAAGGGGAGATCGAGACGGTAACCATTCGTATTCTCTGTAAAGAATTTTAGGAAATCTAAGTGCCCAAGAAGTGATTGGTCAAAGACATCCAAATATCTTAGTTCGCAACCGATAAGGTCATGGCGAGTCACTTCGGTAATTGGATAAGAATCAAACACCAATTCGAGACCTTCAGCAATTAGCGCTTTGAAGAGTGGCCACTCATATTCTGTCGAGGCATTGCAAGCGAAGACCCCTGGGCCGATTTGAAGCACTGGAAACGGCTTATCGGCCGCCCGCTTAAAGCGTTCTCTAGTCATATAAGCAATCGGCGCAACTTCTCCGGGACGGGCGCTTTCTTTTATTGGAAAGCCCTGCTTGGTAGCTTTCTCGGAAAATATCCGCGCGAAGATCGGATAGCCTGGGTCATTGCCAAATGGGAATCCAGGGGGAGTGCCCGGAACGCCCTCAACCTTCCACCGGAGTTCAAAAATAACTTCAGCTAGAGGAGCGTTCGGTAGTCTCATAGTGGAAGGGACCAATCTTTCTGTATTGATGGATACTTAGGTAGAAAATCTGATGCTACCAGCCATATCTAGCCCTATCCAGCTGGTGGGGCGAGGTTTGTCCCCCTTTTCCCAAGCTTCACGGCAGCGGTCTTAAAGGGGGTATGGGAACACTTTTTTTTTCAGGTTAAAAATTGGAAAAAAGGCGTCTCTTTGAGGGCCGGAGGTCGGTAACTAAACCAACTGGTTTCCTAACAGCCAAATTAACCACTTAGCCGCAGAGACACCAGCCCGCCCCAAAGGTCCAAATGGTTTATCGCGGGGAGGTTGGCGGTTGCAGGCGACGGGCCGGTTCATCACCGGCCCTATTTCTTCTACTGTGTCCTATGGAAACCATCCAAAAAGCCGCCCCTCTGCTCGTCGCCGCGCTAGGCTGCCGCTGTCCGCGCTGCGGCCGGGGGCCGCTCTTCGCGGGCTATCTCACCATCGCCCCGTCCTGCTCAGTCTGCGGCCTGTCCTTCGCCGACGCAGATACCGCCGACGGCCCGGCTTATTTCATCATGATGCCGCTGTGCATCATCACCGCGGTTTCGGCGCTGCTGATCGAGATCAAATTCACCCCGCCGATATGGGTCCACATCGCGATCTGGCCGGCCTTCATCATGACCTTCATTGGGCTGACCTTGCGCCCGGTGAAGGCGACCCTGTTCGCCCTCCAATACCGCTACCGCAGCGTCGAACAGGAAAAAAAATAGCGCTATAGTGGCCCCAGCAATCTCGGGAGAGTCGTCATGACCGGGGACCAATTGTTCAGAGCGCTGTTGGGATCTTGCGCCTTCGTGGTGGCCTACACCGCGAACGTCCCCGCCACGGGATCGCGTAACGACCCGGCGCAACCCGCCTTCCAGCCCGCCGACGCCTTCGATCCCCGCACCATCGCGGGAAACCTCTGCGGGCGCTCCGACCGCCCCTCCTTTTTCTCCGTGCGTGCAGCCCTCGCCGCACCCCAGCCGGCGAACATCTCGGCGCGCAGCCCGCTCTTCGAGGGCCTCGGCACGCTCACCTACAAGATCACTACGTCGTCACCCAAAACCCAGGCCTTCTTCGACCAAGGTCTCAGGCTTTTTTATGCGTTCAACCCGGGGGAAGCGGTCGCTTCGTTCCGCGCCGCCGGCGATGCCGATCCGTCCTGCGCCATGTGCGCCTGGGGAGAAGCGCTGACGCTCGGGCCGAACCTCAACGGCCCCATGGACGAAGCCAATAACGAAGCGGCCTTGGCCGCCGTCGCCAAAGCGCAGGGTTTGGCCGCGGGCGCCACGCCGCAGGAACAGGCGCTGATCGCGGCCATTGCGGCGCGTTATGCCCCCGACAAAAACGCGCGGCGCGACGATCTCAACATTGCCTACGCCGATGCCATGGCCAAGGTCTACGCCGCCTACCGCGACGATCCCGAGATCGCCGCGATCACCGTCGAAGCCGCCATGAACGTCAGAAGCCAGCCTTGGGGGCGCGGCTGGGACAAGACCGGGCGCATTCCGACGGGGTATCTCGGCGGCGCCATCGTCGCCCTGGAAAGCCTGCTGGCCGCCCACCCCGATCATCCCGGCGGCATCCACCTTTACATCCATGCGGTGGGCAATTCCGTCTATCTGGAAAAGTCCGTTGCCTACGCCGAGCGCCTGGGCGCCTTGATGCCGGCGGCGGGGCATATGGTCCATATGCCCTCGCACACGCTCTACAACGTCGGGCGCTACAAGGATGCGCTGGCGTCCAACATGGCCGCGATCACCGCCGACGAGGCTTATCTCAAAGGCCCGGCGGCCGCGACCGAGGTCTATCGTTACGGCCTTTACGAGCACAACGTCTTCTTCGCCATGTCGTCGGCCATCATGGCGGGCGACGAGGCGGCGGCCCGGCAACTCATTCCCTTGATGAAGGCCTTCTACGGCCAGAGCAAATGGACGCCCTGGGAGGTCGCGGAAGGCTCCGCCACCCAGGCGGTCGTGCGCTTCGGCTCGCCCGAAGAAATGCTGGCTTTGCCGCGCCCCGAGACAAAGAAACCGTACCTGCTGGGCATCTGGCACTACGCGCGCGGCTCGGCCTATGCCTATCAAAACGACCCCAAGCGCGCCGTCGCCAAGGCCAACGCCATCGACAAACTGCGCTCAGGCCGCAAACCCAAGGTCCAAGACATGGGCGCCGACCTGCTGGGCATCGCGGCCGAGGTGTTGCGCGGCCGCGCGGCCGTCGCCCAAGGCAAATGGGTCGATGCCGCCGACCACTTCGGCAAGGCCGTCGCATTCCAGGACAAGGTCCCCTACCGCGACCCGCCCCTCTGGGACTTCCCCGTCCGCCAAGCCCAGGGCATGGCGCTCTACAAGGCGGGCAAACTGCCCCAAGCCGGCGAGACCTTGCGCCAGGCCCTCATCGACTTCCCCAACAGCGGCTACGCGCTCTATGCCCTGAAAGACGTCTCCAGCGCGCTCGGAGACACCGCGGCAGCGGCGGAATATAGCAAGCTATTCGACAAGGCTTGGGCCGGGTCAAAGCCCCCGGCCCTGGACCGCTTCTGAGCTCCCTGTATTTTCCCTGTATTATCAGCCGCCGCGCAGATCTTCGTCCGGGGTGGAGGAGATCTTGTGGATGGCCAGGTCGGCGCCCTGGAACTCCTGCTCTTCCGAAAGCCGGATGCCGGTCGAAGCCTTCAGCGCCCCGTAGACCACGAAGCCCGCGACCAGGGCGATAACCACGCCCACCAGCGTGCCGATCAGCTGCGAGGCGAAGGTAACCCCGCCCATGCCGCCGAGGGCCTCAAGCCCGAACACGCCGCACAGCACCCCGCCCAATGTCCCGCAAAGACCATGGAGCGGCCAAACGCCCAGCACGTCGTCGATCTTGAGCTTGTTCTGTTGCCAGTTGAAGGCCACGACAAACACCACGCCCGCTGCCGCACCGGTCGCCAGCGCGCCGATCGGATGCATCACGTCTGAGCCCGCGCAGACCGCGACCAGACCCGCCAGCGCGCCGTTGTGGATGAAGCCGGGGTCGTTGCGCCCGACCACCAAAGCCGCGAGCACGCCGCCGACCATGGCCATCAGCGAGTTGACCGCCACTAGGCCCGAGACCGCTTCGAGCTTCTGAGCGCTCATGACGTTGAAGCCGAACCAGCCCACCGACAACACCCAAGCCCCCAGCGCAAGCCATATGATGTTCGACGGCGGCATGCCGACCGGCGTGCCGTCGGCACGGTAGCGGCCCTTGCGGTTGCCGAGCAGGATGACCGCGCCGAGCGCGATCCAGCCGCCCATGGCGTGGACGACGACCGAACCGGCGAAGTCATGGAACTTGGCGCCGAAAGTACCTTCCATGAACTCCTGGAAGCCCATGTTGCCGTTCCAGGCGAGGCCTTCAAAGAACGGATAGACCAACGCCACGAGGACGAAGGTCGCGATCAGCTGCGGATAGAACTTGGCGCGCTCGGCGATGCCGCCCGAGATGATCGCGGGAATGGCCGCGGCAAAGGTCAGCAGAAAGAAGAACTTCACCAGGTCATAGCCCTGCGGCGTAAAGGTCGAACCCTCACCGCCCGAGATCATTTTCGCGCTCTCGAGGAAGCTCACGCCATAGGCGACGCTATAGCCGATGAAGAAATAAGCGACGGTCGAGGCCGAGAAATCGACCAGGATCTTCACCAGGGCGTTGACCTGCGAACGCTTGCGCACCGTACCGACCTCGAGAAACGCGAAGCCAGTGTGCATGGCCAGCACCATGACCGCGCCGATCAGAATAAAAAAAACGTCGGAACCCATCGGTGAGTCTCCCCCTGCGTTGGACCGCGTCCTCCTATCCCTCCCAGGACAGGCGCGGCCGATGATCCTGCTTTCGCCGTTGAACGCAGGCAGCCCAAAAGAGCGGCGAAGTGAACCCCCTTCGCGGCTTTCACCCCATGCAATTCAAGAACCATGCCGGGCGAGTAGCCGACATGAAATCAAATAGTTAGGTGAAGAATGCGGCTGCGACTGGCTCAGAACCGCTTAAGATGGCGCCAGTCCCACGCTTACATGGTCAATTATTAGGCACCTATGTTGCGTATACAAAACGTGAGCACTCCATCCGCTTCGCGGACCTCGCCGACCTCCATGCCCTGGGCTGCACAGAAGGCCGGAACGTCTTTGAGGGCGGCGCGATCGGTGGCGATCAGGTTTACCCAGGCTCCCGCCGGTACCGTCCGTAAGCCCTTGCGCAGGCGCAGGACCGGCAGCGGACAGTTGAGCCCGCGCGCGTCGATGATGACGGCGTCCCCTTCTTGTACGGGTGTGCCTTGCACTGGGACACTCACGGGGTAGTGTCGCGGCTGGAAGTGGGAAACGGCATGTTGGTGGGCATCTTATCGCCTTGGTTCGGGCTTGGCATCGGCGCGGTGGTGGGGGCCGCGGCGTTCCTCAGCAATTTTTGTTTCCTGGGCGGAGTTTCGGACATCCTCTTCGCCCGCGATTGGCGGCGCATGCGCGCCTGGATGCTGGCGGCAGGTGTGGCGCTGCTGGCGACCCAGGCCCTCGATACCCTGGGCCTCGTAGCCATCGATCCGGTCTTGCGTCCCAATGTGCTTTGGCTACCGGCACTACTCGGCGGGACCTGTTTCGGCTTCGGCATGGCGCTGGCCGGCGGCTGCGTCAATCGCGCCCTGGTGCGCATCGGTGCCGGCTCGGTCAAATCCCTCGTGATCGTGTCCGTGGTTGCCTTTGTTTCGGTCCTGACCTTCTTCGGCGCACTCGAACCCCTGGGCAGCGCGCTTGCACGCGTGGGCAGCTTCGAACTGATGGTCGCTCCGGAAGGCCTGCACCGCGTCATCGGCGCCTTCCCGGCGTTTGACTCCAAGTTGGTCCAGTGCCTGACCACCGCCGTTATCGCGAGTGGGCTGATTGCGGCATCTCTGGCCGACGCATGGTTTCGCCATTCGAAGGATCAGTGGATCGCAGGCCTCTTGATCGGCCTCGCCATCCCCGCCGCCTGGGCCGCCACGGGCGGAGTCCAGGCCCTGAACTTCGCCGGGCCGTTGGGAGGCTTGGCGCTCGCTCTTGCCGTGGGCGGCCCGCTTGTGACCTTCGGCACGTTCAGCGTCATCGGCGTGCCGGTAGGGTCGTTCATCGCCGCCGCCGCCACCCGCAATCTCGCCCTAGAGTCTTTTACCGACCGCGCCGACCTGCCGCGCAACCTGATCGGCGCAGCGCTGATGGGTTTCGGCGGAACCATTGCTCTGGGGTGCACCTTCGGTCAGGGCCTATCGGGGCTTTCGACACTGTCGATCACCGCCATGCTGACCATCGCCGCGATCATCTTCGGCTGTCTCTGGGGGATCAGATATTTCGAGGCCGGCGGCGTCTGGGCGGGATTGAAAATGGCGCTTAAGCGCGGCGTTTGAGCGACAACGCCTCGCGTAGCGCCTTCAGGTCGGCGTCGATCGCTTCCGCCGTTGCTGCTTGCATGTGACGGTAACGCGCGAGGACCTCGCGACCGAATTCCGTCAGCACCGCGCCGCCGCCGCCGCCTTTGCCACCTTTTGCGGTGGTCACCACGGGGGCCTTGAACATCGTGTTCATCTCATCGACCAGCAGCCAGGCGCGCCGGTAGCTCATCGACCTGCGCCGACCCGCCGCCGCAATCGATCCGGTCGCGGCGATCGTCT
>CANKHC010000083.1 GCA_947481595.1 Fidelibacterota bacterium | reverse complement strand
CCATGTTGTTGATCGGATCGCCGATATAGTTGAACAGCAGGAACGAGACCAATGCCGCCAGCAGCATCACGGCAAGGGCTTGGCTCAGACGGCGAAGGATGTGACGGGCCATGGGCCCATCATAAAGGCAACGCGCCTACTTGGCGAAGCGCGCGCTGGCGAAGTGGGGCAGATTGTCGGGGGCGATCGGAAGATCGAGACCCTTTTTGGTCGCCCAGGCCAGGATCGGATGCTGCAGCGGCACGTAGGTGTAGGCATCGCGGAAGCGCGTTGATACGTCCTTGAGCAGCGCGTCGCGCTTGGCGGTATCCATCTCGACGGCGATACGGTCCATGTCGGCAAAGAGTTTAGTGTCGCTGTATCCGGTGGCGTTCCAGACCGAACCCGGCGCCCCCATGAAGTAAAGGTGGTTGTGGGCATCGGTGGTGTCGGTGAACCAGCCGAACATGAAGAAGTCCGTCTGCTTGTTCTGGATCTTGGGGAAGTGGATGGTGCGCGGCTTGGCATCCAGCGTGGCCTTGATGCCGGCGCGCGCCAGCATGCCGACGATGGCCTGGCACATGGGTTCGTCGTTGAGATAGCGGTCGTTGGGACAATCGAGCCGTACGTCGAAGCCGTTCGAATAGCCCGCTTCGGTGAGCAGCTTCTTGGCGCCTTCGGTGTCGAAGCCCAGCGGTTTGTCGAGGCCGGCGTCGTAGCCGTGCACGCCGGGCGGGACGAGCTGGCCGGCGGGCTGGGCGAATCCGCGCATGATCCGCTGGCTGATGCCGTTCACGTCGATCGCCATGTTGACGGCTTTGCGCACGCGAATGTCGGCGAAGGGGTTCTTGCCTTTGATCGATGACGAAGCAAGTTCCTTGGAGCCGGCGTTCATGCCGAGAAAAAGGGTCATCGGTGAAGGCGCGCGCTGAATGGTGAACTGCCCTGACGCTTCAATGCGCGCGATGTCCTGCACCGGCGGATCGAGCAGGAAATCGAGCTCGCCCGACAGCAGAGCCGCGACACGTGTCGCCGGGTTCTTGATGGCCGTGTAGATGATGCGATCGACGTTATGCGGATTTTCCTTAAGGCCCCACCAATCTGGGTTCTTCACCATCACCGTGCGCACGTCAGGCTCGCGCAGCTCGAGCTTAAAAGGCCCCGTGCCGTTGACGTGGCGCGAGGAGTAGCTCTCCTTGCCGCCCGCCATGTCGGGCGGCACCGTGACCTGGTGCGCCTCGGCCCAGCTCTTCGACATGATGAAGATGTTGGTGATCTCGTCGAGCAGGACTGGATCGGGCGTCTTGGTGGTGATGCGCACGGTCATGGGATCGACGGCGACCACGTCGCCAACAGCGGCGAGGAAGTCCTTCATGTCGGACGTGGGCGATGCCGCACGCTTCAACGAGAACACCACGTCATCGGCGGTGAAGGCTTGGCCTTCGTGGAATTTCACGCCCGGACGCAGCTTGAATTCCCAGGTGGTCGGGTTGACCATTTTCCAAGACAGCGCGAGGCCCGGGACCTTGGTGAGATCGGACGTCCTGTTGATCAGGGCATCGCCGACGGTCTGGGCGAAGGTGCGGGTCTGGCCCTCGTTCTGGGCATGCGGATCCATCGTGAATGCATCGCCCTGACTTGCCCAGCGCAGCACGTTCTCGGCCCGCGCGTCCTTAACGAGTGCGGGCGCGGCGAGCAGGAGAAGGACAGCGGCAAAAGCGGCGACGGATTTCATGGACATGACGGTCTCAACCATTTAACGGCCAGACGGCCGAGGACAAGCGCCAGATTAGTGGATTCCGGGAACCCCTGTAACAGCGTATCGTGGCGCCAGGGAATTTCTGCGATCATGCCGTCACGCCGCATTCTGCTGATCAATCACGAGTATCCGCCCTTGGGCGGCGTCGGCGGCAATGCCACGCGCCATATCGCGCGCGGGCTGGCTAAACTCGGGCACAAGCCCTACGTGCTGACGACCGCATGGCCGGGCCTTCCCGCCCTTGAGGAACGCGACGGCGTGGTGATCAAACGCATTGTCAGCCGGCGCGCCGACATGCGCTCCCTCGGCGCCGGGGAAGGGGCGCGCTTCATCGCCAACGCCATGTGGATCGCCCAGGGCCTGGCGCGCCAGTGGAAGATCGACATCACCGTGCCGTTCTTCACCCTGCCCGCGGCCCCCGTGGCGCTGTTCCTCAAACGCCGCCGCTTTATCCCTTATGTGCTGGCCTTGCAGCCCGGCGACGTGCCGCGCCGGCGTCCGCGCCACGCCTGGACGACGGAAGCCCAAGTGCACCGGGGCGTGCGTCACCTGTGGCACTGTGCCAGCGCTGTGATCGCGCCCTCCCAAAATTTGGCGGACACCGCACGCGGCTTCGCACCGGCGCAAGCCGTCGACGTGATCCCTTACGGCGCCGACGTCGACGGCATCACACCGAAGGACGACTACCAGTCCAAAGGCGACGTGAAGCTCCTCTATGTGGGGCGGTTGGAGAAGGACCGCGGCCTCGATGTTTTGCTGCCGGCGCTTGCCAAAGTCAGTTCAGCTTTGAAGTGGAAGCTGGCGCTCGTGGGCGACGGACCGGAGTGGCCGGTGATCGCAGCGCTTGCCGCACGCTTTGCGATGATCGACCGCATCGAGCTCGCCGGCTGGCAGGGCTGGAACACCCTGCCGCCGATTTACCGCGGTGCCGACGTCTTCGTGCTGCCGTCGCGCGTCGACGGCATGCCCGCCGCATTATTGGAAGCGATGGCCTCGGGATTGCCCGTGGTCAGCACGTGCGTGGCGGGCGTCAGCGAAGCGGTGCTCGACCGCCAGACCGGCATGCTGGTGCCGCCCGATGACAGCGATGCATTCGCGGATGCACTGACCGAGCTGTTGGTAGACCCGACCCGCTGGGAACCCATGGGCCGCGCCGGTCGCGCGCGCGTCGAGACCTATTACAGCTGGACCAACGTCGCCGAGAAGTGGGTCGCGGTGATCGAGCGCGTGCTGGCTTCCTGATTTATTTGGCGCGCGTCCGGACGGAATACCGGATCCCACTTTTCCTGGACGCGCGCTAGCTCTCTTTCTTCACCAACACTGGCTCGGCGCGGTAACGCGCCGCGAACATCTTGCTCAAGGCTTCGACCTTGGGCAGGTCGTTATAGACGATGTAATCCGACGTCGGATTCTCAAACATGAAATTCTGGTGGGTCTCTTCGGCGGCAAAGAATTTCTTGCCCAGCTCGAACGTGGTGACGATGGGTTTGGCGTAGACCTTGGCTTTGTCCAGCTGCGCGACATAGGCCTTGGCGATCTCGGCCTGGCGATCGTCGGCGGGGAAAATCGCCGAGCGGTACTGCGGCCCGTGGTCGGGACCTTGTTTGTTGAGCTGGGTCGGATCGTGCGCCACCGAAAAGAAAATCTGCAGGATCGCGCCGAGGGAGACCTGGCCTGGATCATAAGTAACCTTGACGGCTTCGGCATGGTCGGTGCGCCCGGTAGCGACCAGCATATAAAAAGCCGAGGCCTCGACGCCGCCGCAATAGCCCGACAGCGCTTCGGTGACACCCAAGGTGTGCTGGAAGACACCTTGCACACCCCAGAAGCAGCCGCCCGCAAGCACGATGCTATCCGAGGCGGCGCCGTTGGTTGGATCCATGACCGGCGCGGGGAGGGCGGTGAATTCGTCAGCGCGCACTTTGAACTGCGGCCCAAGCACAAGGGCGGCGGCGGAGGCCGCGAGCAGCGTGCGTCGGGAAAATCCTAAACGGCGCGTGATGGGACTCCTTTGATCGATGGCAGGCTAGGCCACATGTTCTGCGCATGCAAATGAGAATGCCCCTCGAGCGCACTAAGGGCCTGATTCATTGCGGTTTTCCGCATGAAACTGTTGACCCTCGCGGGCGTTGAGATCACATTCGGTACATCATCAACGCATGCGTCACAGGTGTTCCCATGAAGGGCGATAAGCAGGTCATCGCGTTCCTCAACAAGGTGCTCAAGAACGAGCTGACCGCGATCAATCAGTATTTCCTGCATTCGCGCATGCTCAAGCAGTGGGGCATGAGCCGCCTGGCCGCCTACGAATACAAAGAATCCATCGACGAGATGAAACACGCCGACAAGCTGATCGAGCGTGTGCTGTTTCTCGACGGCCTGCCGAACCTCCAAGACCTCGGCAAACTGATGATCGGCGAAGACGTCCAGGAATTATTGAAGGCCGACCTGAAACTGGAGATGGACGCGCTGCCGATGCTGAAAGACGCCATCGCGCATTGCGAGAAGGTCGCCGACTACATCAGCCGCGAACTGTTCGAGGATATTCTGGAGTCGGAGGAAGAGCACATCGACTTCCTCGAAACGCAGATCGACATGATCACGCGCATGGGCCTGCAGAATTACGTGCAGCTGCAGAGCAAGCCGGCGGAAGATTAGAAAAGAAAAAGCCGCCTATTCGGCGGCTTGCAGGAAGTAGGCCGGTTCGGCCTCGTTGATGATCTCTTGGGCCATGCACTTGCACTGGCCGCAGTTGATCTCCACACCCAGAGCGGCATAGGCCTCGCGCACGGTGCGCGCACCCTTGCGGCTGGCTTCAGCGATCTGGCTGTCGGTCAGGGCGTTACAGATGCAAACGTACATGGACTTAACAGGCTCTCCCGGGCGCGAATCACGAGTGCGAATCAGTCGCAAGATTTGTAAAACACCTGCGAATGACTTGCAAGAGCGACGTTAAGTAATTGATATTACGTAATATTATTATTCGGACCGTTGAAGCAGGGCGGCATAGAAGCCGTCCAGGCCGCCGAGTTCAGGCCATTGGCTGGGCAGGGTACGCAGTTCGCCTTTGTGATCGATGAACTGGGATTCGCCGCCCACGGCCTCGGCTGGGATCTTGAGGCGCGCGAGTTGGGGGTCAGCGGCGAGCACGGCTTCGACCACGGCGCGGCGTTCCTCGGGCTGCAGGCTGCAGACACTGTAAAGGATCATCCCGCCGGGCTTGACCATGGCGGCGGCGGCCGTGAGTAGCTTGGTCTGCAGTGTGACCATGCCGGCGATGTCGGCGGCACGCTTGAGATAGGGCAGATCCGGGTGGCGGCGCAGCGTGCCGGTAGCCGAACACGGCGCGTCCAGCAACACAGCGTCGGCAAGGGTTTGCGGTCGCCAATCCGCCGCATCGGCGGTGACGATCTCGGCGGCGAGGTTCAGGCGCTTAAGATTGGCACGCAGCAGGTCGAGGCGCGGCGCGGAGACATCGACGGAAGTGACCTTGCAGCCGGCCGCGGCGAACTGGGCGGTCTTGCCGCCGGGTGCTGCGCAGAGGTCGATCACCTGTTTGCCGGCCGGCGACTGCAAAGCATGCAGGAGGATTTTCGCCGGCAGCGCGGCGGCGGCGTCCTGGACCCACCAGCCGCCTTCTTGAAAGCCTTCCAGGTCCTGAATGCGGCCGCCTGCGGGACGGCGCAGCGTTCCCGTCGGCAGCACTTGAGCACCGAGGCGTTGGGCCCAGGCCGCGTCGGAAGGTGTCTTCAGGGTGAGATCGAGGGGCGCTTCCTTGAGATGGGCCTCAGCCGTGGCACGGGCTGCCGGCTCGCCGTAGGCCGCGACCCAAGACTTCCACAACCACAAAGGCGTGTTGACGGCCGGCGCATCTTGGGCAGCGAGAAGTTCCGGGCCTTTCTCGGCCACACGCCGCAGCACAGCATTGGCGAGACCGCCGTGGCGCTCGCTTTCTTTTTTCACCAGCGCCACCGACGTGGCCACCGCGGCATGGGCGGGCGTGCCGAGGAAAAGCAGCTGGGCGGCGCCGAGGCGCAGAATCATATTCACGCGGTCGGGCGGGCGGCGTTCGACAAAGTTGCCCAAAACCAGTTCGATCTGACCAAAGCGGCGCAAAACCGTGGCCACGAGCAGGCGCACGAAAGCGCGGTCGCGCGGCTCCAGCGCGCCGGTGGCGGCGTCGAACAGGTCGTCGACGGAGCGCGTACGCGTGAACACGCCATCGAGGATGGCCAGGGCGGCGGCGCGGGCAGCGATGTCGGCGGCGGGCTGGGTCACGGCGGGAAAGAAGGCCTCGAATGTCAACTTCGGGCTTGGACCATGCCCGCAAATTGCACTAGTTTTCCGAGCGTTTTGAGGATCGAGGTGGCATGTCGGAGATACAGACAAAATTTGCGGCAAAGATCGCTGCCATTCCTTATTGGTATCACAAAATAGAATTGCCTTACGACCTTATTACACCGGGCTGGGCCCCGCTGAACCCGCACGCCTATCGCCTGCCCGCGAAGCTCGAGGGCGCCCGGGTGTTGGATGTCGGCGCCTGGGATGGGTACTGGACCTTCGAATCACTCAAACGCGGTGCGCGCGAAGTGGTGGCGATCGACGACTTTTCCGACAACGTCGGCCTGAATGTGGCGCGCGAGGACAAGTGGAAAACTTTTGATCTTTGCCGCGAGATCTTCGGCTACGACGAAGCCCGCTGCAGCCGGCAGGAGATGAGCGTCTACGACGTGAGCCCCGAAAGCCTCGGGACGTTCGATATCGTGCTGTTCTTCGGCACACTTTACCACCTGCGCCACCCCTTGCTGGCTCTCGACAAGCTGGCGGCCGTCTGCACGGGACGGATTATCGTTGAAAGCGCGGTGATCGACGACTTCAGCGCCTACAAAGGCGGCATCGGGCACGGTTATGGGCAAGACCACGTCATGGAGTTCTATCCCGATGCTCAGTTCGCCAACAACCAAAGCAACTGGTGGGCCCCGACGACGACCTGCATGGCCCACATGCTGCGGGCCGCGGGCTTCACAGACGTCACCGCCTGGAAGCTCATGGAAAAGCCCCAAAGCAACCCGCAATGCCGCGGCTTCGCCAGCGGCCTGAAGGCTTAAACTAACCCCACTGAGACTAACCCCACGGGCCTTTGCGACGCGCCGGGGCGGCGTACCCCGCCATTGAAGTACCTGCCATTGCCCGCAACTTGGCGATGCGGTTGGCCGTCGACGGGTGTGTCGAGAACAGACTGTCCGCGCCGCGGCCGTGCAGCGGGTTGATGATGAACAGATGCGCCGTGGCCGGATTGGCTTCGGCGTCGTGGTTGGGAACGGCACGCGCGCCCTGCTCGATCTTCGCCAACGCCGAAGCCAATGCCTCGGGATCGCCGCTGATGGCGGCGCCGGCGTGATCGGCGCCGTATTCGCGCGTCCGCGAGATCGCGAACTGCACCAGCATGGCGGCGAGCGGGGCCAGGATCATCACCAGCAGCCCGCCGAGCGCACCCAGCGGCGCGTTGCGGTTGCCGCGCCCGGCGAACATCGCGAAGTTGGCGAGCATGCCGATGGCACCCGCCAGCGTGGCGGTGATGGTCATCACCAGCGTATCGCGGTTTTTGACGTGGGCGAGTTCATGCGCCATGACCCCCGCGACCTCGCGCTCGGAAAGCATATTGAGCAAGCCCGTGGTCGCGGCGACGGCGGCGTGTTCAGGATTGCGCCCCGTGGCGAAGGCATTCGGCTGCGGATTGTCGATGATGTAGACCTTGGGCATCGGGATCTGCGCGCGCGCCGCCAGGCGCTCGATCAAAGCGTGGAACTGGGGCGCGGAAGCGCGGTCGACCGGCTTGGCGCCGTACATCGACAGCACCATCTTGTCGGAGTTCCAATAGGCGAAAGCGTTCATGCCCAGCGCCATCACAAAGGCGATGGCCATGCCCTGCTCGGCGCCGATCATGTAGCCCGCGGCCAGGAACAAGCCCGTCATCGCCGCCAACAGAAGGCCCGCGCGCATCGTGCTCATGAGATCAATCAGCTCCTCACAACTTCGGATGTGTATAGAGATAGTGATTGCCCCTGCGATCTCAAGAGGTGCGCCGACGCACGTCTTGGGCTAGCGTTATGGCATGACGGAAAAAACACCCGCCCCGTTGGGGCTTTCGCCGGAAGCCGCCGCCTTGAAGCCGAAACCGCCGCAGAAGCCGGGCGACACATCGCCGGTTGTAACGGTGGCCGAGACCGGAGGGCCCAAGGGCCCGGAGCCCACGCGCTTCGGCGACTGGGAGAAAAAAGGCCGCTGCTCGGATTTCTAGCTGTGCGGATTCTTTGACGAGTCTTTAGCTCTTCTTAAATCACCCCTGCTAAGCGTTTGATTCCGGCTGATACCACAGCCGGCGTTAGAATATCGCTTGGGTTCGGGGTCGGCAGCGATGGTGTTCAAACCTTTCTTGGCGCTTTTCCGGGCGCGTCCGGCGACGGCTGATGTAGTCGCGCCTGAGACCGATTCGTTCCTCGCCGATCATCACGACGACGCCGTCTACGGCCTAGAACCTTTACGCATCCTCATCAGCCCTCTCGCCGGCGATGCCGAGGGATTGGCCGCGCGCCACATCCACGACCGGCTGTCGGGGCGCATGGGCGTGACCCTCACGGTTTCCGACCGCCCGCTGACCGCGGGCGGTGCCGACCACAACAACCCGCTGATCGTCTCGATGGCCGTGGATTTGGGGCGGCGCTGGCTGGCGCGCGAAAAAGCCGACCTGTTGATTTGGGGCGAGAGCGTGAAGACCGCCCGTGGCACGTCGTGGCGCCTGCGCTTCCTGGCGCGCGCCACGCCTTTGCATCCGCACAGCGCGACCATGTCGGCGCTGGAGCGCCTGGAAGTTCCGGCGTTGTTCGACGACGCCACCGGCGATCTGGCTTTCGGCACGGCGCTGGCCGCGGTGAACGTCGAATCCGCCGACGGCATGCGCGCGCGGGCTGCCCTGTTCCGCCCGGTATTGCGCGCCGCGACACGTTTCGCCGAAGGTGATTCCGACGGCACGGTGGCCGAAGGTGCCACCGCACAGGCCTGCTACGCCGCCCTGCTGCTGCTCGAGGGTGCGCGCACCGGCGACGTCAAAACACTCGAGCGCGCGGTGGCGGTCTACCAGGGCGCCTTGATCCTGGGCGATGACGCCTTCCCGATGCACGAACGCGCGATGGTCGGCACGCATATCGCCGACGCCCTGACGCTGATCATCGAACAGACGGCACGCCCCAAACTCGCGGACAAGTCCGTCGAATATTACCGCGCGGCCCTGAACATGGTGCGCAAGGAAGTCTTCGCCGACGACTACGCGGCCCTGAAGACGCGCCTCGGCTTGGCGTTGCACACCTTGGCACAGCAGACCGGCGAAGCCACACACCTGCGAGATGCCGCCGATGCGTTCTCTGCCGCAACCGGAATCTGGACGATCACCGAATCGCCGGAGCGCTGGGCCGATATCCAGAATTCCTTGGGCGGTCTGTTGATCACCATGGGGCGCCTGACGGCCCAGCCCAGTCTGTTCGACAAGGCCGTCGCTGTGTTCCTCAAGATCGCCGAAGCCCGCCCCCGCACCACCGCACCCCTCGTCTGGGCGACCGCACTCGCCAACCTCGGCGCGGCGCTGAAGGAAAAAGGGGCTGCCGCAGGCAACCTCGAATGCCTGCGCCAGGCGTCGCTGGCTTTTGAACAGGCGAGTCAGGTTTTCACCGAGCTCAACCTCGAGAGCAACGTCAAACTGATGGACAGCCAGCGCGCGCTCGTGGCTGAGATGCTGGCGGCGCAGTAGCTACTTCGCGCCGGCTCTATTCTTCACCAGATCCTCCACCACCGTCGGGTCGGCGAGCGTCGTCGTGTCCCCGAGATTCGCGAGGTCGTTCTCGGCGACCTTGCGCAAGATTCTTCTCATGATCTTGCCCGAGCGCGTCTTGGGCAGTCCCGGCGCCCACTGCAGCACATCGGGCTTGGCGATGGCGCCGATGTCTTTGCCGACCCAGGCGATGAGTTCCTTACGCAGCTCTTCACTGGCCTCGACGCCGGCTTTCAGGGTGACGTAGGCGTAGATGCCTTGCCCTTTGATGTCGTGCGGATAGCCGACCACCGCCGCCTCGGCGACGTGGGTGTTGCCGACGAGGGAGCTTTCGACTTCAGCCGTGCCCAAGCGATGCCCAGAGACGTTGATGACGTCATCCACGCGGCCCGTGATCCAGTAGTAGCCGTCCCCGTCGCGGCGGCAGCCGTCGCCGGTGAAGTACTTGCCGGGATAAGTGGAAAAATAAGTGTCGATGAACCGCTGGTGATCGCCCCAGATCGTGCGCGCCTGGCCGGGCCACGACGTCTTGATGCAGAGGTTGCCGCTGGCGGCCCCTTGCATTTCCTCGCCGGCGGAATTCACCAGACAAGGCTCGATGCCGAAGAAGGGCCTGGTTGCCGAACCGGGCTTGGTCTTCACCGCACCCGGCAAGGGCGAGATCAAAATCCCGCCGGTCTCGGTCTGCCACCAGGTGTCGACGATCGGGCAGCGGCCGTCGCCCACCACGCGGTGGTACCACAGCCAAGCCTCGGGATTGATCGGCTCGCCGACGCTGCCGAGCAGGCGCAGCGTCGCGCGCGAGGTCTTTTTCACCGGAGCATCGCCGTCGCGCATCAGGGCGCGGATGGCGGTGGGAGCGGTGTAGAAAATATTCACGCCGTGTTTGTCGATCACCTGCCAGAAGCGCGAGGTGTCGGGATAGTTGGGCACACCCTCGAACATCAAGGTGGTGGCGCCGTTGGCGAGCGGGCCATAGACGATGTAGCTGTGGCCGGTGACCCAGCCCACGTCCGCCGTGCACCAATAGATGTCGCCGTCGTGATAGTCGAAACAGTATTCATGGGTCATGGCGACAAAGACGAGATAGCCGCCGGTGGTGTGCAGCACGCCCTTGGGCTTTCCGGTGGAGCCAGAGGTGTAAAGAATGAACAGCGCATCCTCGGCGTTCATCTCAACCGGATCACAAGTCTTGTGGGCCTTGCCGGTGATGTGGTGATACCAGACGTCGCGCGGCGAACTCATGGCGACTTGGCCGCCGGTATGTTTGACGACGACCACATGGCGCACACCCGGCGCCTTCTTCAGCGCCTCGTCGACATTGGCTTTGAGCGGAACGGCCTTGCCGCCGCGCCGGCCTTCGTCGGCGGTGATGACGACCTTGGCGCCGCAATCATTGATGCGGTCGGCAACGGAGTGTGGCGCGAACCCGCCGAAGACCACCGAATGCACAGCCCCTATGCGCGCGCAGGCGAGCATGGCGGCGGCGGCCTCGATGATCATGGGAAGGTAAATGCACACCCGGTCGCCCTTGCCGACGCCCAGCGTCTTCAGCGCATTGGCGAACTTGCAGGTGATCTCATGGAGTTCGGCGTAGGTGACATGTTTCGACTGCTTGGGGTCGTCGCCTTCCCAGATGATGGCGGTTTGGTTGGCGCGGGTTTTCAGGTGGCGGTCGAGGCAGTTGAACGAAGCGTTCAGCGTGCCGTCGAGGTACCAGCGGATGTGCAGGTCTTTCAGGTCGAAAGAGACGTCACGGACTCGCGTGTACGGCGTGATCCAGTCCAGGCGCTTGCCGTTGGTGCGCCAGAAGGTGAGCGGGTCCTTCGACGCCTCCTCGCACATCTCCTTGTAACGCTGGGCGTTGATCAGCGTGTTGCGCGCAAAGTTTTCCGGAACGTCGAAAACGGTTTCATCGGCCATGACAATACCTCCGCGTGGCGAGGGTGATCTTAGTCAGGCGATGTCGGCGATGACAACCTCGCCGTCCACACGTAATGGAAATGATTTCAGGCTCTGGCCTTTACAGGGTCCGCGTGTGCACAGGCCGGTCAATGGATCGAAAACCGCGCCGTGATTGGCGCAGAATAGGTAGGTGCCGCTGATGTCGAAGAAGCGGTCGTCGGTCCAGTTGAGCGGCAGGCGCGCGTGCGGGCAGGAGTTCTCAAACCCAAGGATGCGGCCCTCATAGCGGATGACAAAGAACGCATAACGGCCGCCGTCGCGGGCGAGAACGATTTCCTTCGCCCCCGTGGCGTCGAGATCGGACAGGCGGCAGAGGACCTCTTCGGCCATATCAGGCCGGCAAGACCTTGCGCGTCGGCATGACGGTGACTTTCTCGAACAGGCCGGCAAGGACGTAGGGGTCTTGCTGGGCGAAAGCTTTGGCGGCGGCGAGATCGGTGAAGTCACCGATCAGCAGCGAGCCCTTGGCCGTGGTGCCGTCGTCGGCCAGCATTGGGCCGGCGAAGGCCCAGGTGACCTTGGAGCCTTCGAGATAGGCCAGATGCTTGGGCCGTGTTTCCGCGCGGACGGCGGCGCTGTTCGGCTTGTCGATGCAGTGAATAAGAAAGAGCATGGATCCCCCAGATTTCTGTTAGCGCTTGCGCGGCGGTTTCTTTGGCGGAGTCTTTTTGGACATCGGGCGCTTGCTGGCGACCTTGGTCGGCGGGCGCACCAGGCGGCGCGAGGCGCGCCGCCGCGAGGCCGCGCGCGGATTGGCTTTGCGGCGGGTCTTGCGCGCCGGTTTGCGCTGAGATTTCTTGGGCGGCGCCTTTTTCTTGGCGACCTTTGGCTTCGGTGCCCCCTTGTTAAAAGGTTGGCGCTTCTCGGCTTTCGCACCGCTGCGGCCGTAGTCGTCGGCGATACGCACGATGTCGTCCTCGCCGACGTATTCGCCCGACTGCACTTCAACCATGTGCAGCTCGACCTGGCCGGGGTTGGCGAGGCGGTGCACCGTGCCAACGGCGATGTAGGTGGATTCGTTCTCGCGCAAGGTGAACTCTTCCTCGCCCTTGGTCACCAGCGCGGTGCCGGTGACCACGACCCAGTGTTCACTGCGGTGCCAGTGTTTCTGTAGCGACAATTTTGCGCCGGGCTTCACACACAAGCGCTTCACCTTGAAGCGGTGGCCTTCGTCCATGGTCTGGAACCAGCCCCAGGGACGGTGCGTGCGCGCCTGCGCTGTGGCTTCGCTGCGCCCTTGCGCCTTCAAGCGCTCCACCACCTGTTTGACCTGCTGATCATGGGCCTTGTCGGCCACCAGCACGGCGTCGGCGGTG
>CANKHC010000082.1 GCA_947481595.1 Fidelibacterota bacterium | reverse complement strand
TGGCATTGCACGACCACATGACGCCGAGCTTGCCCAGGCCTTTGGCGATCTCTTCGGCGCGCTGCAAATCGTCGGTGAAGGTGTCGTCGTCGAAGAAGAACTCCTTCACCTGTGGGAAATATTCCTTGGCCTTCGCAATTTCCGCGACGACGTGCTCGACCGAGCGCGTGCGGTAGACGTGGCCGCCGATGGTCTGCGGCCAGAGGCAGAAGGTGCAGCGCGATTTGCAGCCGCGGCCCGTATAAACCGACAGGTAGGGGTGGTTCAGGTAGCCGATGAAATAGTCTTCGATCTTCAGGTCGCGTTTGTAGACGTCGACCACGTGCGGCAGCTCGTCCATGTTGTGGAGGAGTTCACGCGGCTTGTTGCGGATGATCTCGCCTTTGGCGTTGCGGAAAGTCAGTCCGTCGATGTCGGCGTAGTCCTTGCCTTCGGCGACTTCTTTGCAGGTGAAATCGAACTCACTGCCCGCGACCCAGTCGAGAGACATGCTCGCCTTCATCGACTGATAGGGATCGACGGCGACGTGGGCGCCGACCATGCCGATCTTCAGCTTGGGGTTCTTTTCCTTGAAGGCCTGGGCGACGCGGATGTCCGACGGGAAGGACGGCGTCGAGGTGTGCATGACCAAAAGCTCGTAATCGTTGGCCATCGGCAGCACGTCGTCGAGCGTCTTATCGCTCGCGGGCGCATCGACCAGCTTCGAGCCGGGGACGAGGGCGGCCGGCTGGGCAAGCCAGGTCGGATACCAGAAAGAGCGGATCTCACGCTTGGCCTGATAGCGCGAGCCGGCGCCGCCGTCGAAACCTTCAAAGGAAGGCGGGTTGAGGAAAAGCGTTTTCATCATGACGGGGTCCCCAGGTTTTGGGCGCCACATTTTTATCAAAGGGGGCGCCTAAGCAGTTGTCTTTACGTAAGAAAGTAGCTTTAAACTATCAGAAGCGGATGAGCCAAGGCAGTTCTTCCATCACCGCCCCCAGCGAGCCCAAATTTCCTTTGCGGGTCAAAGCCTTAACCCCGCCGATCAGGTCGCCTTTCTTGAGCGCCTGATAGGTGTCGTGCACCGACACGCCGACGTGGTGCATCACCGAGGAGTCGCGGTAGCAGTCGATCATGCACTTGGTGCAGCCGTCGCGCACGGTCTTGGTCTCATTGAACTCAGAGATGTGGCACATGGGCTCGGCCCAGTAGTGGCAGCGCCACAGCATCAGGTCCCAATCGAGATAGAAATAACGGTAGCCGCCCAGGCACGGGAATTTCTGTTCGCCGCCTTGGATGTAGCGCTTCATCTCATCCAGGCTGGCCGTGGGGTTGAGCACATGCACGCCGGATTTCTTCAAGGCCTTCACCTTGTCGAAGGCCTCCAGCAGCTCCTCTTTCGAGTAGTTGACCAAATCCGAGGTCGAGAAACCCATGAAGTTGGAGCCGAGCTCGGTCACCGGATAAGAGAAGGTCACCGCGCCGAAGCCCAGCTCTTCCAGGAACGCCGGCAGTTTGTCGTAGTCGAGCAGGCGGCTCATGGTGACGGACGCGGTCGCCATGGCGCCGAGCTCTTTCAGAACACGGTTGGTTTCCTTGATCTTCTCGCACACGCCGGGAAGGCCGCGATTGTTCTCGTGTGCTTCGGCATCGGCGGCATCGACCGAAATGATGAAGCTCGACGTGCCCGCTTCGTAAAGTTTGCGCACCTTGTCGGGCTTGAAGAGTCCGGCGTTGGACACCAGCATCACCTTCATGCCGAGGTTGCTCGCATGCTCAGTGAACTCGATCAGGTTGGGATGCAGCGTCGGCTCGCCGCCGGTCCAGACCATGTAGCGCACGCCGTTGCGGTACAGGGTGTCGATGGCATCGAGCGCGCCTTGGCGTTCAACGTACTTCCAATGCGCCTTGGGGAACTTGTCGCGCGCGAAGTTACAAAAGCCGCAGTTGGCGTTGCAGGCGTTGTTGAGGGCGAATTGGCAAAAGCCCGGCCCGCCCTTGTCGAGAACGAGGCGCAAAGTATCCAGCGACGCCGGGTGACCGTTGCGCGATTTATCGACTGGTTTTTCCAGAACGCGCAACGCTGCGCTATGCTCGATGTCTGTCATTGAATTCTTGTGCTGAGCGGCGCGTCCCGACGCCGTATAATCCGACCTTATAAATGACAATATTTTGCCGTCCAGTATAGGTCTCAATCGAAGGTGACAGCATGATTCGGCGCTTATTCAGGACTCTGTGGCTTTTGAGCCTCGCCGCCACCTTCACAGTGGGCTCAGCACACGCTCAGGACGCGGCACCGACGGCCGTGATCGAGAAATTCCACGCTAGCCTCATCGACGCCATGAAGCAGGGCAAAGAGCTCGGCTTCGATGGCCGCATGGCCAAGCTTTCGCCGTCGGTAATGGACACCTTCGACATTCCCGCCATGGCGCGCATCTCGACGGGTGCGGCCTGGCAGAAGATGTCCGAAACCGAGCGCACCGACGTCACCAAGGCGTTCGGCGATTGGACCGCGGCAAGCTACGCCGGGAATTTCTCCAGCTTCGACGGTGAGAAGTTCACCACCAAAAGCCAATCCAAGGACGATGGCAAAGGCAACATCCTGGTCAATACCCAGCTCGACCCCAAGGGTATGCCGGCTGTGACACTCAACTACCGACTGCATAAAGTCGGCGAGCAGTGGAAGGTCTTCGACATCTTCCTCGAAGGGGCCATCAGCCAGCTCGCCATGCGCCGCGCAGAATTCGCCGCCGTGCTGGCCCGCGGCAAGCCCGTCGATCTGATCACCCACATGAACAAGCTGGCGGCGGACGCGAAGAAAGACGGCTGATCCTCGCCGTCCGTGCACGAAAACGTATGGGGGTGCAGAGAATAATTCTATAGGCGCGCATCCCGCCGTATCCGCTAATTTCTTCCGACAATCAGGGGAGGGCCAATCATGCCGCAACGCTCACGGATCACGCGCCGCGCCGCGCTACTGACGGCCGCCGCCGGAACGGTCGCGGCGAAATTCGGCGCTGGCGCCGCCTTCGCGCAAGCTCAGACGCAGAAGCCCAACATCCTGTTCATCATGGCCGATGACATGGGCTACGGCGATTTGTCGTGCTACGGCCATCCCGACATCAAGACGCCGCGCCTGGATCGTCTCGCCGCGGGCGGCGTGCGCCTAGTGCAGGGCTACGCCAATTCGCCGGTCTGCTCCGCGACGCGTACCGCACTGATCACGGGCCGCTACCAATATCGCTTGCGCTTGGGTCTCGAAGAACCGCTCCTCAATCCGCGCGAAGACGTGGGGTTGCCTGCCGACGCTCCGACGCTGCCGTCCCTGCTGCGTCAGGCGGGCTACGCCACCATGCTGGTCGGCAAATGGCATCTCGGCATGGCGCCCACCTTCGGTCCGCAGCTCAGTGGTTATGAACATTTCTACGGTCTGCGCGGCGGTGCGGTGGACTACTACACGCACCTCGCCTCGACGCGAAAGCCCGACCTCTGGGACGACGACAAGCCCGCGAGCGATCCGGGCTATCTCACCGATGTGTTAGCGTCGCGCGCGGTTGAGGCCATCAACGGCTACGCCAAAGGCAAAAAGCCGTTTTTCCTCAGCTTGCATTTCACCGCGCCGCATTGGCCGTGGGAAGCGCCGGGCGACGAAGCGGAAGCCGAACGCCTACGCACCCGCTCGCTCTTCCATTTTGACGGCGGCACGCCGGCGACCTACCGGAAGATGGTCGAGTCATTGGATACCCAAATCGGCCGCGTGCTGGACGCCCTTGCCGCCAATAAGCTCGACCAGAACACCATCGTCGTTTTCACCAGCGACAACGGCGGCGAGCGGTTCTCCTTTACCTATCCCTTCACTGGACGAAAGACCGAGCTGCTCGAAGGCGGTTTGCGCGTGCCGGCGATTTTCTCCTGGCCGCGCCAGATCACCGCGGGCTCTGTCAGCCAACAGGTGGCGATGACGATGGATTGGATGCCAACCCTCCTGGCGGCCGCCGGCGCGAAGGGCGATGCGCGCACGACACCCGATGGACAGAATCTGCTGCCGCAGCTGACCGGTGCGAGCCCTGTTCTCCCGCGCAAAGTATTCTGGCGCTACAAGACCAATGCGCAGCGCGCCATGCGCGACGGCGATTTCAAGTTTTTGAAGATCCAGGACAACACATTCCTGTTCGATCTTGCCGACGATCCCATGGAGCGCGCCAATCTCAAGGACCGTCACAAGGACGTCTTCGACCGTCTGCAGGCGGAATGGCGGATGTGGAACGCCGGCATGTTGCCGGAAGTCGACGACAGTTACGTGGAAAGTTTCACGGGCGATCAGCTGGCCGATCACATCGGCTCGAGCGCCCCCAGCAAGAAGGCCAACCCGGCGGATTAATTGCGCCGCGGTGACGGCCCCAATAGAGCCGGCAGCACGATCAGAGTCGCGAGCAGCGTGTAGGCCAGCGCCATGGTCAGCAGGATGCCCATGCTGGCGGTTCCGGTATGCGTCGAGATCGCGAGACTGCCGAAGGCCGCCGCCGTGGTGAGCGCGCTGTAAAGCATGCCGCGTCCAGCAGGCGATGCCAGCAGCGTGTCTTCACCCTCGCGCCAGGCCGTGACGAAATAAATCGGGAACGTCACGCCGACGCCGAGCAGCAACGGCAGGGCGATGATGTTGGCGAAGTTGATCGCCAATCCTGTCAGCGCGGCGGTCCCGAGCGTCAGGATGCCCGCAAGCAGCAACGGTGCGAGCACGCGCGCGACGTCGCCGGGCCGACGCAGCACAACGAACAGCACAAGGGTGATCGCGGCCAGGGCCAGCAGCGCGGCGGTGCGGAAAGCGCCGGTGACGATGCGCCCGCTTTCATAAATGATCAGCGGCGCGCCGATGGCCGTGGGGGCGACGGTCTGCACGGCTTTGAGGAACGGCGTGAGTTCGTCGGCATCGCTCCCCGTCGCTTTCGGGAACACCTGCACGCGGTAGCGGCCGTCCTTGGAGATGAAAGTGTCGCGCAGGTCGGCGGGGATATTTTCAAACGTGACGGCGGACGCACCCAGCACGTCGTTCAGCGGCGCGATCGCTGCGTCAAACCCGTTGAGCAACGTCGTCGAAAGCTGGTCTAGCAACGCCGGCTCGGCTTTCGCCTGAAGACGGCCAATGGCATCCGCAAGGCGCTGCGCCGCCGCGCGCAACGGCTCGGCAGCCGCCGGGGAAGCCAGATAGGCGGTAGCGCGGCCGCGCGCAGCTTTTGCCGCTGCCATGATCTCGTCGACACCGGGCGCGGGCTTGGCGTCGCCGGGCTGGAACACCGGCCCCATCAGGAAACCCAGGTCTTCGATCATCGTCAGCTTCACATCCTGGTCGGCCGGGATGACGTCGAAGATGGTGATAGCGTGGCTCACTTCGGGCAGCGCGCTTAATTTCTCTGCCAGCGCCTTGGCATCCTCGGCCGATTTGGTGAGGACGTTGAGCGCATTGGGGTTGATGAGCGGATCGTCCATCAGCTCCAGCGCGGTCGACATGGATTCGGTGTTGGGGTCCTTCAGCTTCAACGGATCGAAATCGAAGATCAGTCGCGGAAGGGCCGCGATCGAGACAACCGCGAGCAGTACGGCGGCGGCGAGCACGGGGATGCGCTTGGCAACAAGCATTTGATTGAGCGGCGCCGCCCAGCGGTACCCAATCTCGGCTTGTTCGCCGCCCGTGCGGAACAGGCGCAGCAAGGCGGGCAACAACGTGAAACTCAGCAGCATGGCGATGATCATGCCGCCGCCGGCGATGAAGCCGAGCTGCGATACGCCGCGGTAGTCCGTGGGCAGAAAGGAAAAGAAGCCAAGTGAGGTGGTGGCGGCGGCTAAGGTCAACGGCTTGGCCATGGCGAAGCCCGCGGCATCAAGCGATGGGTTCAAGCTGTCGGCCCCCCGCGCGTGACGTTCGGCGCGGTAGCGCATGCAAAATTGAATGCTGAAGTCCACAGCGATGCCCACAAACATCACCGCGAAGGCCACCGAGATCAGGTTGAGTTCGCCGACCGTCATGGCCGCCCACCCCAGGGTGAGGATCAGCCCCGCCACCAAGGTCAGGAGGGCTGCGCCTACGATGCGCCCCGATCCCAGCGCCATGAACAGCAGAATGGTCACCAGCACTACGGAAACGATGCCGGAAATACCGGTGCCTTCCGCGACAGTCGCGAGTTCCTCATCGTTGAGCGGCACCTGACCTGTCAGGCGCACGCGGTAGCCATTCGCGGGCGTGAGGCCAAGTTCCTCGATGGCTTCACGCATGAAAGCGGTGGCTGCCCCGCCTTGTTCGAGCGCACTAAGGTCGAGCTTCGGCTGTGCGAGCACCATCGCGCGTTTGCCGTCGCCTGCGGGCGCCAAGCTTGTGAACAATCCCGCCCAGTTCATCGACGCCGGCTGGCCTGCTGCGATTTTCTCGATGACATCGGCGGCCTGCGTGGCCGCCGGCGCGATGGCGGCTGCCGCGGTTTCACCTTCAGCAGCGGCGGTGAACGCCAGATCAAACAGGCGGAACATACCACGCGCGCTGCGGTCGGTGGCGATGGCGCCGAGGAACGGCTGCGCGCGCGCGAGTTCGGTGGATAGGGCTTCGATCTCATCGGTACCGAGAAACAGCAGGCCGTTCTTGGCAAAGAATTCGCCGCCGGTCGGGTTGCGTGCCGAATGGAACAAGTCGCTGCGCGGTGCCAGCTTCGCCGCAAGGCGGTCAGCCGCGGCCTGGGCCTCGGGGGCTGACGGCCCATCAATGACCGCGACGATTAGTTCGGTTTCCGCCGGGAACTGAGCATCGAACTCCGCCTCGGCGGCGCGGAACCCAAGGCCCGTGTCGAACAACGCCAGAGAATCCGTGTTCATGCCCAGCGTACGCACGGCGCCGAACAACGCTCCGGCGGTGAGCAGCACGATCAGCGCTGTGGCCGCAAGAGGCTTGCTCCGGCAAACCCGGACCAGCCGTTCAAAAAAGGTATTCAGCATGACGCGCGGGAAGATAACAGGTGGGCAGCGCCCTAGTAACCGTCGTCAGCCGCCCAATCGCTGTCCCAGCGCGGATCGGCCAGGCTGCCGGCCCGGCGGAAGCGGATATCCATCGAAACCCGCATGTAATCGGTGTTACCCGGGTCGGTGGAGGCATGAACGATGGTCGGCGAATGCACAACCACGTCGCCGGCCTTGAAGTCGGCCGACAACCAGCGGCGGCCGGTTTGGTCGGCGATCCACTTGAGGTCGTGGGTAAGCGGGCGGTTGTCATTGGCACGGTCCATGGGAGCTGCGTCACGCACCGCGCGTTCCAAATTCTCATCCTGGTGGGAGTCCTCCAGGTACAGAAGGCTGCCTGCGACCAGCGGACTGTCACCCAGCGGCACCCAGATCGTCACCGTGTCCGTCGGCATCCCGTCCATATACGTGCGATCCATATGCGCGCGCGAGGCGACCTGACGTCCGGGCACGAAATGGCGCAGCGGTGTGCGGCGGATGCGCTCGGCCGGTCCACCAAAAAATGCTTCCGCGAGGATCTTGAAGATCGGCTGCTCAGCGAAGGCGCGGAATTTCTCGGACCGCACGAAGTCGTAAGCCGGATGACCCTTGTAGCCATGCTTCGGCAGTGCGGGCATGGCGCCGGAGAACGCACCGCGGCGGGCGTCACCGTCCTTGAAGAAGGCGGCATCGAAATGGCTGAAATAAGCCTCGCGCACATCGAGCACGGAATCCTGGGGCACCAGGCCGCGCAGCAGCACGTAGCCATCGTCGGCAAAACGCGCGCGCATTTCCGCCGCCTCAACGACCGGGTCGGTCTCTTTGAGTGTGGCGAAGTAATTCGCGGTGAACGGAATTGGCTTTCCGTTAGAGGTGAGTATGGCGCCCGTCATGTCCCCAGTCCGTGCCGCCATCCTATCGGCGGGAGTGGGGAAAGCAAGGCCTCACAAGGGCTTAAGGTCGCCGAAGCCGATAGGCGCCAAGCCCAATGCTTTGAGGCGGTTGGCGACCGGGCGGCTGGTGAGGGCGTGCAATTCGCCCAGACGATCATAGTCCGGCGCCGCGGTCCGAAGGGCTGGTGTCGCCGCTGTGGCGGGATGGAAATAGAACTCGCTGACACCGTCCTGAAGGTTGTCGAGCGCCGAGAGCACCGCGGCCTCGGTGAGGTGACCGGTCTCGCGCAAGCCCACCAGCACGTCGTTGGCGCGAAGGCCCGCGCGCCGGATGCGTCCGCGCATGAGCGCCAGCCACGGTGCCAGGAAAAGCTGCGGCGGTTCGGCCGGGATGCGGACGGCGCGCACGTCGAATGCCCGTGCATTCTCAAGGATGATGCTCAGCACCGTGGGATGCAGATGCATGTGGTTGTGGGCATTGACGTGATCGAGTTTGATCCCCGCCGCCCGAAACGCCGTGAACTGCGCGCCGATCTCCTTGCGCAGATCACGACGGGCTGCTGAGGAAAAGAACCATTTGATCCCCGAAGCAACCAGATCGTCGGAGAAGGCGCCGCGGGCATCGACCAGCGAAGGCACTTCCGCCGGCGGCAGAAGCGGCGATCCGTCGACCAAAGTGAGATGCAAGCCCACTTTGAGCTTCGGCAACCGTTTGGCGCGCGCAATGGCATCCGCCGCAGCCGGGGCCGCGACCATAAGGCTCGCCGCGCTCAAAACACCGCTGGTATGTGCGCGTTCAACGGCCTCGTTGACCTCGAGACAGAGGCCAAAATCGTCCGCTGTGAATATCACCTGCTTCATGGATATATTGTCCCCGAGATGTGGACAGCATTGCAAACGAGAACATGACAGCCCTCGTCACCGGCGCCACGGGATTCATCGGTTCTGCGGTCGCGCGCAAGCTTCTGGCGCGCGGCGAGAAGGTGCGCGTCTTGGCGCGTGCCGGCGGCGACCGGCGCAATCTCGCTGACCTCGACATCGAGATCGTCGAAGGCGACCTCAGGGATCCCCATGCGCGGCAGGCAGCGGTGAAGGGCATCGACAGCCTCTACCACGTCGCCGCCGACTACCGCCTCTGGGTGCCAGATCCGGCGGCGATGTATGCCATCAACGTCGAGGCGACCGGGGACTTGCTGCGCCAGGCCGCCGACGCTGGGGCCACGCGCATCGTCTATACCAGCAGTGTGGCGACGCTTGGGATTCCGAAGGATGGATCTCACGCGACTGAGGACACGCCGGTCGATCTCACCGAAATGATCGGCCCCTATAAGCGCTCCAAGTTCATGGCCGAAGAAGCCGTGCGCAAACTGGCGCAGGGGGAAAAACTCCCCATCGTCATCGTCAATCCCACGGCCCCTGTCGGCCCGCGCGATGTCAAACCGACGCCAACCGGGCGCACCGTCATCGAGGCGGCCGCCGGACGCATGCCGGCCTTCGTCGACACCGGCCTCAACCTCGTACATGTCGACGACTGCGCCGAAGGCCATCTGCTCGCCCACGACAAAGGTAAGGTGGGCGAACGCTATATTCTGGGCGGCGAGAACATGACGCTGCAGCAGATTTTGGTGCGCATCGCCCGTCTCACCGGCGGCAAGGCCCCCAAAATCAAACTTCCGCACGGCGCCATCTTGCCCATCGCCTACGCCGCCGAATTCGCCGCGCGCATCTTCAAGACGTGGGAGCCCTTCGTCACGGTGGACGGCATCAAGCTCGCCAAAAAGCGCATGTTTTTCACGCATGCAAAAGCCGCGCGCGATTTGGGCTATGCCGCGCGCCCCGTCGACGATGCGCTACTCGACGCCATTGCCTGGTTCAGACTGCACGGCCACTTGCCGCAGCGGTAGCTGTCATTTCTCGGTCACTGAACACACGCCAAGTTGTCATAGACCGCCGTTAGAACCCCACTGGGAATTGTTCTCGTTACCCTTGGGGAAAAATCATGCATCTGAAAATGAAGACCGCTTTAGCGGCCACCGTCGCCCTGTGCGCGCTGGCAAGCACCGCGCACGCCGCCTCGTCGAGCTTTACGACACCCAACGTCGTCACAACGGCCGGCGCGACATCGGTGACCTTCGGCGGCACCACTTTCGTCAATCAGGGCCTGCAAGGCATGGCGCGCCTGCCGTCGTCCACCAAGGACTTCCTCGGCGGCACGCTGGGCGCCTTCTCTGGCATGGATATCGACCTCTCGGCTTGGCGCAAGACCGCGACGGGGTACTCAGGCACGTTGTTCGCCCTGCCTGACCGCGGCCCGAACGGGATCGGCACCGTCGGCTTCAGCGATTACGCCGGCCGCGTCAGCAATTTCTCGCTGACCTTCACACCCTACACCAGCTCCACAGTCTTGCCCGCCGTGGCGACCTCGCAGAATCAAGTGGTACTGACCACCAACGGCGGCATTGTCCTCAGGGACTTCAACGGCAATGTCACCACTGGTTTCTATCCCGGTATCGGTGCGGCCAGTGTCATCACCCAGAACGGCATCCAGCTTCCCGGCCAGACCACCGGCACTGCCATCGGCAAGATCAGCCTGGATGCGGAGGCGCTGCGTTTCCTGCCCGACAAATCCTTCTATGTCGGCGACGAATACGGCGCCAACGTCTACTACTTCGACGCGACGGGCAAAATGCAGGGCGTGATCAAGCCGCCTGCCGCCTTGATCCCGCGCGACGCCACCGGCCAGGTCTCCTACAGCTCGATCGTCGATCCCGTGCAGGGCCGGCGCTTCAACCAGGGCATGGAAGGCATCGCGCTCACGCCCGACAAAAAGAAGTTGGTCACGCTGCTGCAGAGTGCCACCTACCAGGACACGGCCGGCACGGCGCAGCAGACGCGCAACGTCACGCGCCTCATGGTCTACGACATCTCGAGCAACCGCACCGCGCCAACCCCCATCGGCGACTACGCCTTGGAACTGCCGGTTTATACCTTGGCCGGCAACGGCGCTGCGGCCAACCGTACGGCGGCGCAGTCGGAAATCCTGGCGCTCAATGACACCCAGTTCCTTGTGCTGGCGCGCGATGCCCTCGGGCTGGGTCTGACGACGGGAAATTCAGTATTCAAAAGCGTCATGCTGGTCGACACAGCCGGTGCCACCAACCTTGCCGGCACGACCTATGAGTCCACCTACACACCGCTGTCGGTCGGCGGCAGCATCGTCTCGACCGTGGTGCCGGTGAAGCAGGTCGAACTCGTCAACATGCTCAATTCCACGCAACTAGGTAAATTCGGCGAGAACCTGAACAACACCGCGCCGACGCGCTTCACGCTTGGCGAGAAGTGGGAAGGCATGGCCCTGGCGCCGGTGCTGGAAGAAGGCGCGCCGCAGGACTTTTTTCTTTTTATCGGCAACGACAACGACTTCCTCTCCACCTCGTGCAACGTCAACAACCAGGACTGCTCCCAGGCCGTCGACAGCGATTCGCATGTGCTGGTCTATCGCCTGACCCTGCCGACCTACACCGATCCCGAATATCTCGGCGCCATGACCGCCGCTGGTCCGGCGATGGTCGAACTGGCTGGACAGACCGCGGTCAGCGTTGGGTCGATCAACAACGAAAGCACGCGCCAACAATTCTCAATGCTGCGGCTCGCCAAGGCTGAAGCAGCCGAAGGGCTGTCGGCCTGGGTCAACGGATCTTACGGGACCGACGATTGGAGCAATTTCGGCGGCTTAGGCGTCGATGCCACGCGCGACGGCTTCCGCGGCACCTTCGGCGCGAATTACGCCTTCGGTGAAGGCTTCAACGCCGGCCTCACGGCCGGCTACGGCAAGCAGACGGGGGAGATCGACGGCGCGCTCTACACCACGAAAGCCGACGGCTACAGCTTCGGTTTCTACGGCGCCTATGCCCAGGGCGGCTTCTACGCTCAGCTCGGCTACGCGCTGGGCCATGTCGACCTCGACAACACTCGCGTCGGCGCCTACGGCCTCAGCGGCGCCGCGACGACCAGCGGCAAGACGTCGAGCTTCCTGTTCGAGACCGGCTACAACATCCCCGTCCGCCAGATGGCCATCGGACCAGTCGTTGGTCTCACCGTCGATTCCGCCAAGCTCAAGGGCTATACCGAAACCGGCGCCGCCGGCGGCGACATCACGGTGCCGGGTTACACCCAGCGTTCGGCGGTGGCGATGACCGGCGCGGAAGTGGTGTTCAATACCGACATGGCGTTCACGCCCTACGCACGCGTGACCTACAACTGGCAGCTCACCAAGAAAGCGCGCACGATCGCCTTGAAGCTGGCGAGCGCGCAAAGCGCCATGGCGGTGCAGAACGTCATCGTCGCCAGCGCCAACGAGGACTTCGTCGGCGCCGAAGCCGGTGTCACCGGCCACATGGGCGGGATCGGTTGGAACCTGGGCTACACCGGCCAGTTCGGCCTCAACGACCGGACGGCGCACCTGATCCGCGCCGGCCTGTCGGTTGGATTCTAAGCGGAAAAAAACAAAGGCGGCCTGCCGGTGGGCAGCGCCGCCTGATTCTCTACGCGAAAGTCTTGGTTTCTTAGCCGGCCTTCAGATTGGCCGCTGCGGTTTTGCCGCGTTCGCTGACCATGTCGTAGTTGACCTTTTGGCCTTCAACCAGCGTGTCCATGCCGGCGCGTTCAACGGCGGTGATGTGAACGAACACGTCTTTGCCGCCATCGCTCGGTTGGATGAAGCCGTAGCCCTTAACCTTGTTGAACCACTTTACTGTGCCAGAAGCCATTCTTCGTCTCCGGTGATGCGCCCAAAGAGAGCAGCGTCCAAGTGCGCGAAATGCCGCGCACACGTCGCGCGGGTCCGGCAACCTTTAGTTTGTGCGGTGACTTGGAGCGCCCCATCCCGCTTTCTTAAGGCGCGCGGGTCGATAAGCCGGTGCGAAGTGGTCAGGCAAAACTCGATTGCCCTTTATTGAACCTCGTCGGGCCTTGAATAGTCAAGACTTCGGGCCGCATCTGCGCTCTTGGCCCACGTCAAGAGCAGGTGAAATCAAACCCACCGCCCGCACCTCTAGAGCCGTCCCTGAGGTCCACTATATCTAG
>CANKHC010000081.1 GCA_947481595.1 Fidelibacterota bacterium | reverse complement strand
GCTCGCCGATCCGCCTGGCGAATTTGATCCCCGGGGTGATCTTCGGCGAAATGGCCATGCTCGAGGGCGAACGGCGTTCAGCCGATGCCTTCGCCGATTGTGACGTCATCGTCTACGAAGTCAGCAAGGGCGCCTTCGACAACGTGCTTGCGACCAACCCGGCGCTGGCCGCGAAGATTGTCGTCAACATGGCGCGCGAGATCGCCGCACGCCTGCGCGTGACCAACAACGAACTCAGGATCATCAGCTAAAATTACTGGCGGGTGAGGACGATGTCTTGGGGGGCGCCCGCGAGGGTGATCGCCCCGATGAGCGTTGCGCCGGTGATCTTGCCCCTGAGAGAGACACCGTCGTTGCCAATGACCATCAGCTCATTTCCCGCGAGCTGCCCGTTGAGGGCTACGGGCTTTTGGCCTTCTCGGGTAAGCAAACCGGAAACCACTTGGAACTTTTGAGCGAGGGAGAACGTGAAGCTCCCCTCGCCGGCTTTTCCTGTCCACGTTCCTTGAACCTTGGCCGGGATAATCCACATGTAGATCGGCACCTCGCCCAACACTTTCTCTTGGGCGTCCGGCGGCCAGTCGAACATATGGAAGGCGTGTGAGACCACGCGCGTGCCGGGCTTGAGGTGATCCAGCAGACGCGGCCGCAGGCGCAGGTTGACGTTGGGAAGGAGGTACATCGTCACTACGGTTGCGGGTGAGAGATCCTCTTTGAAGACATCGCCGACCGTGAACGTGACGCGGTCGGTGACGCCGGCCTTCTCAGCGTTGGCATTGGCATCGGCGACCTGGACGGGGTTGAGGTCGATGCCCACCGCGCGCTTGACGCCGCGCGTCTGAACTGCGTCGATGACGATGCGGCCATCCCCGGAACCCAAATCGTAGACCACGTCGTCGGGTCCCACCTTCGCAAGATCAAGCATCGCCTTGATGACGAACGGCGGCGTCGGCACGTAAGGCACATCGAGGCGGACTGAACTGTTGGTCTGCGCGGCGACAGGCGGCGCCAGCAGAAGTCCGATCGCCAGAATAATCCGCGAGATCATGCCGAACGCCTTTGAACCATCGCGTGGATCCCCAGCCAGACACCCAAGATCGCCGCAACGATCACGAAGGGTGCAGCGGAAGACAGGTAGAGCGTATTCAACGTTGGGAACGTCGAGACTTCAAGGTAAGACAGCATGGCGATGCGTGAGGCTACGGCCGTAAATGCCGCGGCTGCCAGGGTGGAGAGGACAAAAAGCCGAGGGGTGCGGCGGAAAACCCACAGCCCGGCAAGCGTTCCGGCAGCACCTAACACCAAGAGGGGCCAAATCGCTGCGGCGTATCCCCCCGCGATAGCGCGTGCAATCCGCTGCTGCAAGGCGATGCGCTGCGCGACTTCGGGGGCTATACCATCCACCGGCCGCTCAACATCGTCGATGGTCATCACAAAGGACGGATCCTCCGGCAGGACCCCGCCAAAGTCCTTGAGTGGCAGACGACGTTCGGAGCCGTCGCCAAGTTTCAGGACCACGGTGCAGTCGAGCGCGGGGCATTCCGGATGGATCGCAAAAAGCTGCGCCGCAAATCCCTGCTGCGGCAGCACGCGGTCGATGTCCGGAGCGCGCGTCAGCTCGACCTGGCCGCGTGCATTGCCCTGGGCATCGAACACTGCCAGCGTCGGCGCCTCGCCGGCGGCAGCAACCCAGCTAAAGATGCGCGTGATGGGCGCAGTGGAGGGCGCACTTTCCACCGGTCCCACCAGCGCGCGGAACGTCGCAAGGCGCTGCGGCGCGCCGCTGTTGGGAAGCGTCACCATCTCCGCCTGGCCGAAGGTCAGCAGTGTTTCCAAGAACCGTGGACTGACTTTCACGGCGTCTACCAGGTATTCAACCCGAAACGGCGGCGCGATGCTGGCGCGCGCGCCCGTGCAGGTCAAACGGCCGTCGTCGCAGGCGGCGTCGATCTCGCCGGCCAAGCGGGTGTAGAAAGTCTCAGCCTCGCCGCCGCTGCGGCTGTGGCCCGCGAGCGCAACCGCATCGCGCAGCGCCCAGATGAACCAGCCGCCGAGGATGTCCGTGCAGGGCACGGCGGGTTGAAAGGTGCAGCCGGTGCGGCGCCACTGATCTCCGCTCGCACCTTCCAGGTGGGGACGCAGTTCGGCGGCGGCCGGACTTACGCCATAAACCTTCTCGCGTACGTCGCGGGGGACCACGACGTAGCGCTGCCAAGAGGTGTGCTGAACGCGGTTTAGCGCGCCGTAGGCGGAGAGAAAGCCAGACGCACGGAATTCGACATCTGTGAAGACGCGATAGACGGCGAAGTTGATTGAGGCGACGGTCACGATTGTCGCGGCGGCGACACCGAACACCATCGCCGTTGAGCGGGTGAATTGCACGCGCGTACCCGCGCGTAACGAAATGAGCACGCCGGCGCCGAGAACCGCGAGCGCCGGGCCTAGCCAGATCCCCTCCTCCCGCGTCAACCAAAACGCTGCCGCCAGCCCGCCGGTGAACAGCCCCGCCAAGATTTCGCCGCCGCGGCTGAAGGCCCCAAACAGCGGTTGCGACCAAAGCAAGCCGAAGGCCGCGATCAGACCCAATGCGAGGCTGATGTAGAGGCCATCGCGAATCACGCGCGCGAGGCTTTCCGTCCAGAGCACCGGATTGAAAGCGAGGACCGCGAACAGCAGCACCCCGAGCACGTGGCTGCGTGTGAGGCGGAACACCGCCAACGCCAGCGCCGCCGACGCGGCGAGATAGACCGCTTGCTCGGTGATCTTGAGCGGCGTATGGAACAGAGAATTCACCGCAATGAAGCCCGGGAAGAAAGGCCCCTTGGCGAGGGTCAAGTTGTCATAAGCCCCCAGCCAATGGGCGCGGCGCACAGCGGCGGCCAGGCGGATAAAGAGGAAATCATCGGTATTGGCCGAGGCGACAGCGTGGACCGGGAATCCGTTCCGCAGCCACAGCGAGAAAGCCACGATGAGAATGCAGACCCAAAGGCTGGCGAGATTTGCGCGGTGCCTTGACGCCTCGTCAGCGCTCATGACGTGCGCTCAGCAAAAGGTTCGTCGGCCACCCGCCGAGACCGACCGAAGCGACGCAAAAGTCCTTGAGGCCGATGTCGCGGGCGAGGCCCTTGAGTTCGGCGGGCGTGAGGAGGTTGAGATTTGCCTCGTCAGCGAAGAAGTCTTTGCCCATCGCCCGCAGCAGGCCGCGGAACGCCGTCTTCGGCAGCCAATGGACCAGCGGCAGCACGGTGTGGAATTCGACCGGAAACCAGCGGTTCGGCGTGGTCACGAATATCCCACGCCGGGCGACGCGCGCCAGCTCACGCACAAAGTCCGCCTGCCGCGCCGCGCTGCCGACGTGCTCCAGTACCGCACTCGAGTGAACGTAGTCGAAACTCCGATCCGGGAACGGCAGCGCCCGGCCGTCGCCGCGCACAAAGCGCACACCTGGGTAAACCGTTTCGAGGAAACCGGCATCATCCAAGCCAACCGCCGTGATGCGTTCCTTGTGCGGATACCAGGCGACCAGATAGTTGGAGTGATCGTAGCTCTGGTCGCTGGTCACACCGACGTCGAGGATGGTGTGATGTTCCTGGGCGCGGCTGTCCTTGAGGAAAGCTGCAAACATCTTCTTGCGCTGATATGCAGCGACGCGCACCGGCAACGAATTGGGCGCAGCGACGTTGTATTGCGCGTTAATGGCCATGGATGGTGATCAGGTCAGCCCTGAGTTCTGGGGCGCCATGCTCCCCAGCGCAGGACTCTGTTCGACGGTGTTTTGCGCCGGCGTGGCGCGGATTGCGAGGATGCTCATGAAGAACGTGCCGTAAGCGGTCTGCAGACCCAGCAGGATCATCGTGCCCGAAGAAATGACATAACGCAGGGTGCGCGAGGGCATCAGCTCTCCAAACTCCGTGCGCTCCCAGGAGCCGAAGGCATAGACGCCGAGGCCCAGGCCGAAAAGGACCAGCAGCACGCCCCCAACAAGGCCGACCTCGAGGGAATAAAGCTTGAGCAGACGCGGCAGCGCGGTGCCCGGCGGGACGATGCCGGCATTGATGCCGTAGAGCGTGGCGAACAGCCAGAACTGCATCGATTGATAGCCGATCACCGCCGCCAGCGCGGCGTAGTAGAGCGTGTGGATGTCGAAGGTGACGTTGCCGATCACACGGGCGCCGGGCAGCAGCCAGGCCATTGCCAGCACGCCGCCCAGCCAAAACACAAACCCGGGATAGAGGAACAGCCAGCGCGGGCTGAACAACAGGAGAAAACGCAAGTGACGCCAGCCGTCACGCCAGCTCCGCAAATGCGGCGGCCGGCTGCGGCCATCCGGATGAAGCTTGGTCGGCACTTCGGAGATGCGTAAGTGGTGCAGCGTGGCCTTGACCACCATCTCGCTGGCGAACTCCATGCCGGGGGCTTGCAGGTGCAACCCGAGGATGGCCTCGCGGTTGAAGCCGCGCAGCCCGCAGTGGAAGTCGCCGCAGGGGCTGCGGAAGAACAGCCGGCCGATGGCCGTCAGCACCGGATTGCCGAGATAACGGTGGAGCGGCGGCATGGCGACGCCGCCTTTGAAGCGGTTGCCCATCACCAGCTGATCGCCGGCCCGCAGGCGCGCGACAAAACCATCGAGCGCGCTGAAGTCATAGCTGTCGTCGGAATCTCCCATGATGACATAGGTTCCGCGCGCCGCCTGAATACCGCCCAGCAGGGCAGCGCCATAACCGCGCGTGCCGATCTCGACCACGCGGGCACCAACGCTGCGCGCGAGGCTCTGTGAACCGTCGCTGCTGCCGTTGTCGGCGATCACGACTTCACCGCGAATCCCAGCCGAGCTGAGAAACCGCTGCGCCTTGACGATGCAGCGTTCAAGGGTTTCCGCCTCGTTCAAACAAGGCATCAGGATGGTGAGTTCAACCGAGTCTGTCATGGGACCGAAGCATTCACCGGGAATGCGCCTCCCGAAACCGCCGAGCTAGCGCAGGTCTGTGGGCACGTCGAAGGCTTGCGGCGCGGCTCCGGACGCATGGATGTCCCACATACGCCGGTAAGCCCATTCCAGTTCGCGGACCATGCGCGCGGAATCAAAGAGGCGGCAGGTCAAACGCCCGGCCTCGAGGCGATCCCTGAGCGCCGCAAGGCTGCCGGGCGTGTTCGCAAGCCGCACGACAAGGTCTTCGTAGTCTTTCAGGGAATCGACCACCAAATCAGCGGCGCCGGCGGCGCGCAACAGACTTGCACCCGCCCGTGCCGTAAAAGTACGTCCCGGCAGGGTGACAGCCGGACATCCCATCCATAGCGCGTCGCTGATCGTGGTATGTCCGCCATGCACCAAGGTGTCCAGGGCAAGGTCGGCGACACCGTAACGCGACAGATGCATCTCATAGTCACCGAGAGGCGCGAAGATTAGCCGCGACGGGTCGATCCCTTCGGCACGGCATTCGGCCCGCAAGTTCATTTCAACGTCCGCCGACCAGCCGCGCAGCCAAAGCACGCTTTCCGGCACGCGTGCCAGAATCCTCATCCACAGTGAAAAGACCCCCGGCGTGATCTTGAAGGGCGTACTAAAACTGCAGAACACGATCGCGGTTTCAGGCAAGCCATATGCCCCGCGGGGAGACGCTTTCGGCCTCGGCCTCTTACGGTCGTTGAGCTGATAGCATCCCGGCAGCCGCGCGGCTTTTTCCACGTACCAGCGGTCATCGCTTTCCGGCAACACGATCTTGTCGGCGATAATATAGTCGATGAAATCGGCGCCCATCGAACATGTGATGCCGCCGTTGACTTGAATCGGGGCAGGCCGCCGCGCAAGGATGCGGGGTTGGCCTTTGCCCGTGTAGCATGTGAAATCAATGAGGATATCGATGCCGTCGGCCGCAATCTTAGCCGCCGCCGTTTCGATCGATAGACCCCATAGCGAAACGAAAGCGTCACAGGCGGACTCGATGCGCTGCCGCAAGGGGCTTCTGTCGTCGAGCGCCAGGCTGTAGGCGCGAATCTGAAATTGCGCCCGGTCGTGCAGTTCGAACAATTCCGCGACGAGTGTCGCAACCGCATGCTGGCGAAAGTCGGCCGAAATATAGCCGAGCCTGAGACGCGGTTTTTTGACTCCGATACCGTGCGCGCGCGGCTGAAGGCCTTGGCGGAGCCGCTCCGCAAAGGCCTTGGCGGACGCCAGTTGCAGCGCTGGATCATCCCACAGGATCAACGTTGCAAAGGGATCGATACTCTCTGGCGCACGCCGGACCAGTTCGGTGACCGCGGCAAGAAGCTCCGCGTGGCCGCGCCAGTCACAGAGTTCAATTTTATATCGCAGCAGGCGCGGTAAAAGCCGGAGATCACCATCCGCTGTATCTTTGGCGGCTGTCAGGACTTCGATCGCTTGGGCAGCCTTGCCGGTCTCCTCCAAGCTTTCAGCGAGCCCCACGGCGGCTTGCCCGCTTGTCGGTGCAAGCTCCAAGACATACCGGAAGAAATGTTGCGCTTCGACGTGGCGATCCTGGTCTAGCAGCCGCAGGCCGAGCGCCAAGGCACAGCTTACATCGCGGGGAAAACGCCTCAGTTTTTCGCGCAGGACATTTTCAGGCGTGCTCTGGTCAATCGCTTCGCCCGCCGAAGTGGCGAGCGCCGCCTTGATGCGGCCGGTCCACGACATCTGCCAAGGCGACTTTGGCAGGGGGCGGCCGAGAAGCGATGAAAGCTCCGCGATTCTTGACTCGGCATCCGCGTAATGCGGCGCCAACGCCGCTGCGGCGGTGAATGCCGCGAGCGCCTCATCCGGCCGACCGAGCATTTCAAGGATGTGCCCTTTGTTATCGAGCGCCTCGGCGAAGTTGGGCTCAAGAACGACGGCATGGTTGAAGGCCTCTAAGGCCAACGCCACGTCGCCGCGCGCGCCAAGCATGACGCCCAACGCATTGTGCAATGTCGGGGCATTGGGCGTCAGGGAAAGTTTCTGCGTCAGCCGTTCGATGGACTGTTGCAGGTCGTGGGCCAGCGCGGGATCGGAGTGAGATGCGGTGTCGGAAGACATCGTTATGAAAGAAGCGGGCTGCGGAGGTCGAGGCGGTATACTAAACTATGGGGATGCCTTGGGGAGCAGAATGAATACAACGTCGCGGTGGTCGGTCGTCCTCCCCTACTACAATGAAGCCGAGTACCTGCCGGCCACGCTGGAGTCGCTGCTGGCGCAAGACCTCCGCCCGCTGCAATTGATCCTGGTGGACAATGCCTCCACCGACGACACCACGGCCAGCTGCCATGCGCTATTGGACGGGCGCAGCGACGTGGGCGTGGTCTATCTGCAGGAGCCCCGCCCGGGCAAAACCAATGCGCTGGAAACCGGCCTCGCCCGCGTGGATACCGCCTTCGTGGCCTTCTGCGACGCCGACACCTATTACCCGCCGCACTACCTGCGCCGCTGCGACGAGGTCTTCGCCGCCTCACCCAAAGACGTACAGGCGGTGATGGCCCAGCGCGTCACCGGCCCGCCCACGCAGGGTACTAACCGCCGACGCATGATCAGGACGGTGGTGAAATCCTGGATTTACAGCAAACAATGTCTTACCGGCGGCTTCGGCCAGACCTTCCGCACCGAGGGCCTGCGCGCCGCGGGCGGGTTCTCGACCAAGCTGTGGCCTTATGTCTTCGAAGATCATGAAGTGATGCAGCGCATCTTCAAGATCGGCCGCTCGCGCTATGACTTCCATCTATGGTGCATCCCGTCGATGCGCCGCGGCGAACGCAGCGCCGTCGACTGGACATATTTTGAGAAGCGCCTCTACGGCCTCACGCCCTTCGCCCTGAAGGACTGGTATTTCTATACCTTCCTGGCAAAGCGCTTCGAAGCCCGCCGGCAGTTTGCCGTCAAACTTCGCGAGAAAACCTGGGAGTGAGGCTTACGCCGCCACGGCGTCGGGGACGAGGGCCGTGCGCTGGCGCAACTGGTGGAAGGTGAGCAGGCTCATGGTCACGAGGGTCGTCGCCGCCGCCGCGAGCACCGCGAAACCCGCCCCTGCCGAACCATAGCTGCGCGCGAGCACCACCAGCAACGGCAACTGAACCACGAAGATCACCGACATGCTCACGCGGAGCGGCAGGTTTGCGCGGCCCATGGCGAACAGCGCCGCGTCCATCGGAAAGCCGATGATCGAAACCCCGGCGGCGGCCACTAGAACCACCAGAGGCACGTAGGCCCCCGCGAAGGCTTCGCCGAAGAAGGTGTGCAGGAACAGGTCGCCGACCGTGATGACGACCAGCACCATAATGCCCCCTGCCCCGGCCGCCACGGACGCCCCGCGCAGGATGAGACGCGAGAACTCGCCCCAGGCATCGCGGCTGGCGAGACGGGCGAATTCAGGCGAGACCGACTGATTGAGCAGATCGGCGGGCTTGGTGAGGACGGTGGCGACATCACGGCCCAGTTTGTAGAGGCCGGCGGAGGCAGGGCCCGCGAGATAGCCGATGAGGAAGGTGCTGATGTGACCGGTCAGGATCAAGAGCGCCGAGTAGAGATTCGACTGCAGGAGGAAACGCAGCACACCCCAGTGTGAGTCCTGGAGGCCGGCGAAAGAAAAGGTCATGCCCACCAAGCGCTGCTTTTTATACATCTCGCGCCAGGCGAGGATGGTGAGAGTGGTGCCTCCCGCCATCTGGGCAAAGAACCAGGCCAGCAGGTAGCCCCAGAACGGCGCATGGAGAAGGACAGCAGTCGAGATCCCGATCAACCGCAAGAGCGGCGTCATGGTGGTTTGGATGGCCAAGAGGTCGAAGCGGTCCAGCAGGCGCAAGACGCCCGTGGGTGTCGCGCAGGCGGTGAAGAACACCAGAAAGCTATAAAGCTGGGCGTAGCCGATGACTTCCGGGCTCCAGCCGACGTGCGGGCCGACCAGAGGGGCGATGACAAAGCCGACGCAGACGGCGAACACGCCGCCGACGGCATCAATCGCCGTCAGCAGTTTCACCAGCGACTGAAAGGCCGGCGTGTCCTCGCGCTGCAGGGCCATGGCGCCGTAGCGGATCATGGTCTGGGGCGACTGAAAGGTCGCCAGCGTCGCGGTCACTTGGCCAAAGGTCTGGACCAGGACGAGAATGCCGAATTGCTCAACGCCCAGGGTGCGGGCGCAGAGCGTCAATGTCGCAAGGCTGAGAAGACCGGTGGCCGCGCGCCCGCTGAGCATGTAGCCCGCGTTCTTGAAGATGCGCCGAAAGACCCCGTCGCCGAACCAATGGCGTAACGTACTGACAATACTACCGGCAAACTTCATCAGACCGTCCCCCAACAGGCCACGTGAAGAATGATGAAGCGCCTTGGCGCTACCCCTACCCCTATTGTGACCTTAGCATTGTACGGATGTAAATGCCTGGGATATGGCAGTTATGAGAAGGTTTGCCGGGGGGGGGGAGAATCCGGCACCTTACGGGGCAAACGTGTCGCACTGGCGGGGGTCACCCGATTCATAGCCGCGCTTCAACCATTCCACCCGCTGCGCCGAGGTGCCGTGGGTGAAACGCTCAGGCGTCACCCGTCCTGTGGCCTGGCGCTGAAGGGTATCGTCGCCGATGGCATTGGCGGTCCGCAGACCTTCCTCCAGGTCGCCCGATTCCATGGCGACGCGCCCGCCCGAGGCCGCCGAAGCATTCGCCGCCCAAACGCCCGCAAAGCAATCAGCCTGGAGTTCGAGGGACACCGAAGCCGCGTTTGCCTGGGCCTGGCTTGACGCCCGCTCTTGGATGACGCGAACCTTTTCCGTCGCACCCGTCAGCTTTTGAACATGGTGGCCAAATTCTTGGGCAATGACGTAAGCGCGGGCGAAGTCGGTGCCCGAGGTGCCGAGGCGGGTTTCCATCTCGCGCCAGAAACTGAGGTCGAGATACACCGTGGCGTCATTGGGACAGTAGAAGGGCCCCATGGCGGACTGCCCAAAACCACACCCGGTGCTGGTGCCGCGCTCATAGAGGACGACGCGCGGCGGCTGGTAGCCGCCGACCTTGGCCGACCAGACATCATTCACATTGGCACTGATGACATCGACAAATAGCCCAGCGCGGTCGTCGGGTGTGCCGGGGCGCCCCTGCTCCGCCACGCCTGTGTTGTCGAACTGGCTGACCACTTGCTGGGTGACAAACGGGTTGATGCCGAAAACGAAGTAGCCGATGAGCGCGAGCGCCAAAGTGCCGATGCCGCCGCCGGCCACGCCGACGCCGCCCATCCCGCGCCGATCCTCAATACCGCCGCCGCGGCGTCCGCCTTCCCAAAGCACGTCTACCTCTCCGCGAAATTAGAGACTGAAACCAGTGTCAGGAGGAAAACGCCTGTGCGGAGCTCAAGGTTCCGTCGACTGAGAACAGCCTTCGGCCCCGCACGTCTCCACAGTGGCAATCTCCGCGGCGGACGCGGCGATGGGAGACAAGCCAAGCTCGCCGATCAGCGCTTCCAGCGACGGCATCTCATTGACCGAAATCACGGGGGACGAGGTCTCGGGACTGGGTGTCTCCAGGACAGGGTCCGGCGCCTTCGCTGCCGCCTGCTGCACCGACACACCCGGGGGCAGCGAGAGCACGACTTCCACCTTCACCGGTTCGGACTTGGCCACCGGCTCGGCTTTCTTTTCTTCCACGGCTACGGCGACGACCGGCTCGGGAGCGACGGAATAATCAGGCACCACGCGCGCCTGCGGTCCCAAAATCACAAGGACCTTTTGCGCGAGGGCCAGCGGCGTTTGCTCGCGCTGAGTGACCGAGAGCATGTCGCCGTTGGGCTTGCGGATGATGTATTCCCAGCCCGTGGTATCGCCCGCGGCGTGATCCAGCGCATTGCCGAGGATGCTGCCGACAGCCGTGGCACCCACGGCAAGCAAGGCTGAGTTGGCATATTCAGCACCCAGCACACCGCCGGCGGCGCCGCCAGTGACAGTGCCGATGGTGCCGTTGGCGGTGATGGCCACCTGGCGGTAGCCGATCACGGTGCCGGCCTCGACCTTATTGGCGAGTTGGACCGCGTTGCTGGCGTAGATGTTGGGCGAATAGGGCGAGGTGCAGCCTGCGAGGACCACTGCCATCAACGTCAAAACCAATATGTGCCGCATGTTCGACCCCTGGAGAGTACCCAGGATGGCCGCGAAAAGTGTCAGGATTTTGGCAAAGCAAAAGGGGCAGCTGCAAAAGCAACTGCCCCTTTGTCATTTTGAGGCGTGATTACTTCTTCCGTGATTACTTTTTCAACGCCTTGATCAGCTCGTCCGGGTTCGCGTTTTTCTTCGGGCGGAAGAACTGCGGCCGCCAGTTGGTCGGCTCGGCGACCAGGAGGTTGCCTTCCTTGTCGACGTCGAACTGATTGACGTTGAGGAAACGCCCCGGGTAGTAGCCGAAGGTTCCCCATGACGTCAGCAGCTTGCCGTTGGTGTCGTATTTGAGGAACTTCATCGAATCACTGTCGAAGACCCAGAGGTGGTCGTCCGTATCCATGGCGCAGTAGTTGGTGATGCGGATGTTCGGCCAGACTTCGATCGGGTTGCCTTCTGGATTGAACTTCTGCACGCGACCGTTGGCCATTTCGCCGATATAGAAATTGCCGCCCTTATCGAACGCGATGCAGTGCGCGTCCTTGGTGGAACCCTTCGGTCCCAGGCGTCCGATCTCCTTGCCCTTCGCATCGTAGCGGATGATGGGTTCGTCCGTGGTCGTGCGCTCCAGCGCCCAGATTTCGCCATTGGGCTTGAAGGCGATGTCGGCGGTCGAGGCCTTGCCCTGAATCCGCATCACTTCCTTGCCTTCGGGGGTGTACTTAATGATCTGGTCGAAGGGCCCACTGCCTTCGTCGATGATCCAGACATGCTTTTGCGGGTCATTGGGGTCGACGCGCACGCGGTGCGGAACGGAGCCCTGTTTGTTGTGATACTGATCGGCCTGTTTCCAGGTATCGATCTGCTTGCCGGTCTTGCGGTCCCAGACCGTGAGGATGTACTCGCGGCGGACATCGGCGGGCATCAAGCCGCCCGCGACCATGCTGAAGTAACGCATCAGACCGCCCCAGGCCGGGGTGCTGTCGTTCTTCGCGAGGCCACTGGCGTAGATGTAGATCTTATCGTCCTGGGCGAAGATGCCGCCGACGCGGGCCCACTTATATCCTTCGGGGAAATTCGGCTTGAAGAAATCGGGGACCACTTCGTAAGGCCCGGTCTCGCCGGTGCCGCCCTTCTCGCCAATCTGGCTGGGCGCATTGGCCTTGGTGCAGTCCGGATCGGATGTGCCACGGAAGCTGCCGATGTTGGTGCATTCCGGTACGCGGTCGGTGGTCATCGGCGGCGGCTGTGTAATATCGATCGCAGGTGTCGGGAGGATCGGTTTCCCCTCAGAGGCCGCCATCGCCGCTCCGGACGACGCGCCCAAGTAGGCGATCGTCGAAACGACCAGCGCATTCCTCAAGTTACGCGACCACATGTGTATCCTCCCCTGCATGTGTTTCCAGTGATCCAACTGTAGTCCGAACAATCACTATCGTAAACGGGCCAAACGGCGCCGGCAGGTGGTCCCTGCCGAGCGCGCGGCGTATAAAAAGGCACCCCATTCCACGCTTTACGCTAGGAATCCCATGTCCCTGATGATTTACGGCGCCACTGGCTATACCGGCACTTTGATGAGCGAACAGGCCCGCGCGCGGGGCTTGGATTTTGTTGTTGCCGGACGCGACCCGGCCAAGGTCGCAGCATTGGCCAACCGCCTGGGCGTCGCGGGACGCAGCTTTTCCATCGATGACGCGGCCGCGGTGCGCAAGAACCTCGAAGGTGTCGCCTGCGTCCTGCATGCGGCGGGACCGTTCGGCAAAACCGCGCGCCAGATGATGGACGCCTGCATCGCCGCCAAAGCGCACTATCTCGACATCACCGGCGAGTTCAAAGTCTTCGCGCTGGCGGAATCCTGGAACGACAAGGCAAATGCTGCCGGCGTCATGCTGATGCCCGGCGCCGGCTGGGACGTCGTGCCCAGCGATTGCCTCGCCCTGCACGCCGCACGCCGCGCCAAGAGCGCGCAAACACTTCGCCTCTTCCTGCAACATGCCGGTCCGGTCTCGCGCGGATCAGCTGCTAGCGGCGGCGAGATCTTCGGCATCGGCGGGCGCGTGCGCCGGGGCGGCGCGGTCGTTGAGACAAATGAGCAGAAACCCGAGATGGCCGATTTCGGCAAAGGCCCCGAGCACTGCATCCCGCTGCCCATGGGCGACGTCATCACCGCCTGGAAGTCAGCCCGCATTCCCAACATCGAAGTGTGTACGTCGTCAGAACAATCTGGACTGCTTGCGGTTTAGCGTAACGGAGAGTCTGGCTCATCTGTGTTGAAGTTCAG
>CANKHC010000080.1 GCA_947481595.1 Fidelibacterota bacterium | reverse complement strand
TTCAAGGTTACCGCGACAGGAAAAGTGATGGCTGGTGCTGCCCATAAGCGCCACCGCCTGATCTCCAAGCCCAAGAAGATGAGACGTCAGTCGCGCCGCACCGGCGCGCTCTGCAAGGCCGACGGCATCATCATCAAGCGCAATTTCCTTCCTTACGCCTAACCGGACGGAGCAAGACACATGTCACGCGTCAAACGCGGCGTAACCAAACACGCCCGCCACAAAAAAGTTCTGAAGCAGGCCAAGGGCTACCGCGGCCGCAATTCCAAGGCCTACAAGCCCGCGCGCACGCGCCTGGAAGCCGGCCTGCAGCACGCCTACAACGACCGCCGCTTGAAGAAGCGCGATTACCGTTCGCTGTGGATCCAGCGCATCAACGCCGGCGTGCGTGCTTTCGGCCTGACGTACTCGCGATTTATCAACGGGCTCAAGAAGGCCGGCGTTGAGCTCGATCGCAAGGTTCTTGCCGACATCGCCCTCAAGGAGCCCGACACCTTCGCCTCGCTGGTGAAGCAGGCCCAAGCGGCGCTCGGTTAAGCTCTCTCGCGATTTCCTGAGATGTCGAATGAAGGGGCTGCCTGACCAGGCTGCCCCTTCATTTACATGTGAGAGACTCTAGATGACCGAGACTATTCCTTCGATCCGTGACGAACTGCTGGCGGCGATTGCCAATGCCGCGGATGCGGCGGCGCTGGATGTCGTGCGCGTGGCGGCCCTTGGCAAAAGCGGGCGTGTGACCGGCCTGCTCAAGAACTTGGGCACAATGCCGCCGGAGCAGCGCAAGGATTACGGACGCGACGTCAATATTCTGAAAGATGAGATCGCTGCCGCACTGGAATCGCGCAAGAAAAGTTTTGACGCTGCCGCACTGGATTCCAAACTCGCCAGCGAAAGCATGGATGTTTCGCTGACGGTCCGCCCGGAAGCGCGCGGGTCCTTGCATCCCATCAGCCAGACCATGGACGAGGTCGCCGCGATCTTCGGCCAGATGGGTTTCGAGGTCGCCGATGGTCCCGATATCGAAGACGACTTCCACAATTTCACGGCGCTGAATTTTCCGCCCGGGCATCCGGCGCGCGAGATGCACGACACGTTCTTCCTGCCGCAGACGGAAGACGGCAACCGCTATCTGCTGCGTACGCACACGAGCCCGGTGCAGATCCGCACGATGATGACCCAGAAGCCGCCGATCCGCGTGATCATCCCCGGGCGCACGTATCGCTGCGACTACGACATGACGCACACGCCGATGTTCCACCAGGTGGAGCTGCTGGTGATCGATACCGAGACCAACATGGCGCACCTGCGCGGCTGCCTGCAGGAGTTCGTGCGCACTTATTTCGGCGTGGACGATCTGACCACGCGCTTCCGCCCGTCGTTCTTTCCGTTCACCGAACCTTCGGCGGAGATGGACATCGGATGTTCGAGGAAGGGCGGCGAGCTCAAGATCGGCAACTACGGCGACTGGCTGGAGATCCTGGGCTGCGGCATGGTGCATCCGAATGTGCTGAAAGCGTGTGGGCTCGATCCCAACGTCTATCAAGGCTTCGCCGCCGGCATGGGCATCGAGCGCATCGCCATGCTGAAGTACGGCATCCCCGATCTGCGCACGTTCTTTGAGTCGGATTTGCGCTGGCTCAAGCACTACGGGTTCGCTTCCCTTGATATCCCGACGGTGACGGGAGGGCTGACACGATGAAGTTCACCCTCTCCTGGCTGAAGGACCACTTAGAAACCAGCGCCACGCTTGATGAAATCAGCGCCAAGCTGACGGCGACGGGGCTTGAAGTCGAAGGCATCGAGAACCCGGCGGCGGGCCTGGAAGACTTTATTGTCGCCCACATCGCCGAGACCAAGCAGCATCCCAATGCGGACCGGCTGCGACTGTGCACGGTGGAAACCGGCACGGAGACGCTGCAGGTCGTGTGCGGGGCGCCCAATGCGCGCACGGGGCTGAAGGTCGTGCTGGCGCGGCCGGGCGTGAAGATTCCGGCCAGCGGCGATGTGCTCAAGAAGGGCAGCATCCGTGGCGTCGAGAGCCAGGGCATGCTGTGCTCGCTCTCGGAACTGAAGCTCGCGGGCGAGAGCGACGGCATCATCGAGTTGCCGGCCGATGCCAAAATCGGCGCGCCGGTGACGAGTGTGCTGAGCGTCGATCCTGTCATCGAGATCAACCTGACGCCCAACCGCGTCGATGCCCTGGGCGTGCGCGGCATCGCGCGCGACTTGGCGGCGGCGGGGCTGGGCAAGCTCAAGCCGATCAACGATGCGCCGGTGAAAGACACCTTCGAGAGCCCGCGCAAGGTGGCGATGCGCCTCTCCGCGCCCGACGCCAAGCTGTGCCCGCTCTTTGTCGGGCGCACCATCCGCGGCGTGAAGAATCAAGGGAGCCCCGCGTGGCTGAAAGACCGATTGACCGCGGTGGGCTTGCGGCCGGTCTCTGCGCTGGTGGACATCACGCAGTACCTGACCATCGACCTGGGACGGCCGCTGCATGCCTTCGACGACGCCAAGCTCAAGGGCGACGTGGGGCCGCGCCTGGCCATGCCGGGCGAGGCGCTGGCGGCGCTGAACGGCAAGACCTACACGCTCGATCCGACCATGGTGGTGATCGCCGATGACGCTGCCCCGCTGGGCATCGCGGGCATCATGGGTGGCGAGCCGTCGAGCGTGACGGAAACGACAACGACCGTGTTTCTGGAATCCGCATTGTTCGATCCGATGAACATCGCCTCCACCGGCCGTAGGCTGCTGGTCAATTCCGATGCGCGCTATGCTTTTGAGCGCGGCGTCGATCCGGCATCGGCGGTGAGCGGTGCAGAGATCGCCGCGCGGATGATTATCGACATTTGCGGGGGCGAAGCTTCGGCGCTGACCATCGGGGGCCATGAGCCGGAGTGGAAGCGCGCAATTGCGTTCAATCCGGCGCGGGTGAAATCGCTCGGTGGCGTCGATCTGCCCACCAGCGAGATCAAAGGCATTCTCGAGCGTCTCGGTTTTGCGATCACGGGCAGCGTCGACGCCTGGAGCGTGAGCCCGCCGTCGTGGCGCGCCGATGTGGAAGGCTGGCAGGACCTGGTCGAAGAGGTCTTGCGCATCCACGGCTATGACAACATTCCGCCGATCCCCTTGCCGCGCGCGCCGATGCCGAAGGTGACGCTGAGCCCGCAGCAGCGCCAAGTGGGATTTATGCGCCGCACGCTCGCCGCGCGCGGGTTGAACGAGACCACGACGTGGTCGTTCCTGCCGGGCGCGCAAGGCGATCTGTTCCGCGGCGAATTGCCCGTCGTCAGTTTGGCGAATCCCATAAGCGCGGACCTCGACGTGCTGCGCCCGTCGCTGATCCCGAATCTTGCCGCGGCGGCGGGACGCAATGCCTCCCGTGGCATGGCGGACTGCGCCTTATTCGAAGTGGGCCCCCGATTCGAGGGCCCCAAGCCCGGCCAGCAGGTCCTGGTGGCCTGCGCCTTACGCTCCGGCCATACCACCGCCCGCCACTGGGCCGGCAGCCGCCGTCCCGTGGACGCTCTGGACGCCAAGGCCGATGCCTTGGCGGCCCTGGAGGCGGCAGGCGCGGGTGTCGCCGGCCTGCAAACGGCGGCAGGTCCAGCGGGGGGCGTGCCTGCCTGGTACCACCCGGGGCGGTCGGGCGTGCTGAAGCTCGGGAATCAGGTCTTGGCGGCCTTCGGAGAGCTGCACCCGGCGGTTTTGACCGCCCTCGACATCAAAGGCCCGGTCGTGGCCTGCGAGGTGTTTTTCGAGCGCATCCCGGCGCCCAAGAAGAAGGCCGGTACGGCGCGGACCCTGCTCAAGGCGTCGAACTTCCAGCCGGTGGAACGCGACTTCGCCTTTGTCGTTGATGCCGGCGTGGCGGCTGAGACGCTGCTGCGCGCGGTCAAGGGTGCGGAGCGCGAACTTGTCACCGACGTGGGCTTGTTCGACGTCTATCAAGGACCGCATCTTGGTGCCGGCAAAAAGTCGTTGGCGATTTCGGTGACGCTGCAGCCCAAAGACGCGACGCTGACCGACGAACAAATTGAAGCCGTGGCCAAGAAGATCGTCGCGGCAGCGGAAAAAGCTTGTGGCGCGATTTTGCGCGCTTAGGACATCCAGAATTTCATGACTGACCTTTCGCACATCCGCAATTTCGCGATCATCGCGCACATCGACCACGGCAAGTCGACGCTGGCCGATCGCTTGATCCAGTACTGCGGCGGGCTGGCCGAGCGCGAAATGACCGAACAGGTTCTCGACAACATGGATATCGAGAAGGAGCGCGGCATCACCATCAAGGCGCAGACCGTGCGCCTGAACTACACGGCCGACGACGGCAAGACTTATCAGATCAATCTGCTCGATACGCCGGGCCACGTCGACTTCGCTTACGAAGTCAGCCGCTCGCTGGCGGCCTGCGAAGGCTCGATCCTGGTGGTGGATGCCAGTCAAGGCGTGGAAGCACAGACGCTGGCCAACGTGTACCAGGCGATCAACGTCAACCACGAGATCGTGCCGGTTCTGAATAAGGTCGACTTGCCTGCCGCCGAGCCCGAACGCATCCGCCAGCAGATCGAAGACGTCATCGGCCTAGACGCCTCTCACGCGGTGCTGGCCTCGGCCAAGACCGGGCTGGGCATCAAGGACGTGCTGGAAGCCATCGTCACGCGTCTGCCAGCGCCGACGGGCGAAGCGGAGCAGCCCTTGAAGGCGCTGCTGGTCGATAGCTGGTACGACGCTTATCTCGGGGTCGTCATTCTGGTGCGCATCAAGGACGGCAGCATCAAGAAGGGCACCAAGATCCAGTTCATGTCTTCCGGAACGGTTTATCCCTGCGAGCGTGTCGGCGTGTTCACGCCCAAGCGCTTGGAGATTCCGGAACTGAAGGCGGGCGAGCTGGGCTTCATCACTGCCGGCATCAAGGCCGTGGCCGATTGCTCGGTGGGCGATACCATCACCGATGAAGCCAATCCCGCAGCTGCAGCGCTGCCCGGCTTCAAGCCCAGCATTCCCGTGGTGTGGTGCGGCCTGTTCCCGGTGGATGCCGCGCAGTTTGAAGTGTTGCGCGAAAGCCTAGCCCGGTTGCGGCTTAATGACGCGAGCTTCCATTTCGCCATGGAAAGCAGCGCGGCCTTGGGCTTCGGGTTTCGCTGCGGATTCCTGGGCCTTCTGCACATGGAAATCATCCAGGAGCGCCTGGAGCGCGAGTTCGATCTGGACCTGATCACGACGGCGCCGAGCGTTGTCTACCGCATCCACACCAGCGACGGTGCGCTCGAGGAAATGCACAACCCCGCCGACATGCCTGATGTGACTCGCATCGTGAAAATCGAAGAGCCGTGGGTGAAGGCGACGGTTCTGGTCCCCGATGAATATCTCGGCTCGATCCTGAAACTTTGCAACGACCGGCGCGGTGAACAGATTGACCTGACCTACGTCGGCACCCGCGCCATGGTGATTTACCACTTGCCGCTCAATGAAATCGTTTTCGATTTCTACGACCGTTTGAAATCGCTCTCGCGCGGCTACGCCAGCTTCGACTACGAAGTCGGCGACTACCGCGAGGCGGACTTGGTGAAAGTCACGATCTTGGTCAACGGCGACTTGGTCGATGCGCTGTCGTTCATGGCGCATAGAAGCCAGGCGGAAAACCGTGGGCGGCAAATCTGCGAACGCCTGAAGGATTTGATCCCGCGCCATCTGTTCAAGATCCCGATTCAGGCGGCCATCGGCGGCAAGGTCATCGCGCGTGAAACCATCAGCGCCTTGCGCAAGGACGTCACGGCGAAGTGCTACGGCGGCGACATCAGCCGCAAAAAGAAACTCCTCGAGAAGCAGAAAGAAGGCAAAAAGCGCATGCGGCAATTCGGCAAAGTCGAAATTCCGCAGAGCGCGTTTATCAATGCGCTGCGCATGAGTGATGAGTAAAGACTCGCTCTTTGGTTTGCGCGCCTTCGGCGCGACAACAAAAAAGCGCGCCAGAGACGGCGCGCTTTTTTTGTGAGATCGAATCTCGCTTATGAAAACGAGGAGCGGAATACCCGGCGGCGGGCGCGCTTGCGGCTGACGTGCAGCACGATGAAACCGAAGGCGCCGAACACGACCCACGCGGGCATTGCCATAATGCCAGCGCCTACTGTCGCGAGCAGGGCGGTAGAATCGGCCGCGGTGGAGAAACTGGGGGTCTGGCCGACCAGGAGGGTCCACACGTCGAGCGTGGCCAAACCGTTATAAGCCCCTGTTCCCAAGGCCATAACGGCCTCGGCGGAAGCCATTAGAATAGACAGGACGACCAGCGCCCACCCGGCAATACGCCCGAAAATCACAGTAACCCCACGCCTTGAATCGAAGTCTTACCCCGTTGGGTGAGATATAGAGGATAAAATCCTTGAATTACAGTATATTCCGGCGTGGTTTCGATACGAAATCACTTAGCCGATTTCCCGGAATGCGGGAGTTATCCCCAACCCTGTGGAAAACGTGGAAAATCTTGGTTTGTGCGCTGCGGCAAAAAGAGCGGATTTGTTGCTTGCCCGGACCCTCTCGGTTAGGTTCTGCGCCTTCCAGAAAGGCCCCGCACCTTCGGACTCTCGGCGACTCGCCCGCGACTCGAAGGTGGATGACGGCGCCGGAGGGGTGGCCGAGTGGTTGAAGGCGCACGCCTGGAAAGTGTGTATACGCCAAAAGCGTATCGCGGGTTCGAATCCCGCCCCCTCCGCCATCGTGCGTACAAAACGTTTTCGTGTTTGGTACGCTAACCCGCGATCTCTTTGTTTTGCGCGCCTTCGCGCGCGGGGTTCGAATCCCACCTCTTCTGCCATGACGGTTTAGCAGGTCACGACACGATGAAATTCAAACGCATTCCCACCCAGTTCATCGCCGCCCTTGGTGATGCCGCTGCCACCTCGGGGACCGGTGCCGAAGCGTGGGGGATCTGGCGCGTGGATCCGGGGCCACGCGGGGTTCCGCTCGATCGCTATGGGAGACTGAAAGACGCGCTCAATATCGCGCCGGCGAAGTGGACGTTCGACAAGGCCGACTGGTGGCTGGAAGAACACGGACTGATTATGGAGAGCCCGGAGTTTCCGCTGGCTCCCGGGAAATACCTGGTCACCGGCGACCGCGAGGTGGAGGCGGTGCTGACCGTTCACGCCAAGGATCCGGCGGGCGTGCAGCGCTGGGAGCTCTCCGACGGGGCGACGATCCATGACGTCACGCATCTGGCGTGCCGCTCGGCGCGCTACACGCCGGCTTTGGGCGCTTCGGCCTGCGGGCCGATCAAAGCGCGCCAGAGTGATTTCCCGGTCTGGGCCGGGGCCCCGATGCCGGCGGTGGAGGGCTGCAACAAGCAGGATTACGCGGTCCTGCTGGTCATCGGGGTGGCGGACGTAGGATAATGGCGCCCTGCGGACTCGGGGTACGCCCCAAGGGGCGCCATGACACGCGTTTTTGGTGTGGAAAGCGCGGTTTCAGGGCTTCGGAGCCCATGAATACCGCCGAATTACACGGCTTCCGGGCCAATTCCTTGACTTATTGACCGGACACTCTATGTTCGCCCGGTCGATATTCTACGCCGCTTGGCACGCAGCCATCATTGGCTCTCTCAAGAAGACGCTGAACACCGATAAAGGCTCCGCGATTGGCGCGGAACCGACCTAATACGCCCCAGTGCGTTTTCTAAGGAGACATACAATATGGCTAACGGAACAGTGAAGTGGTTCAACGCCCAAAAGGGTTTTGGCTTCATTCAGCCCAGCAACGGCGGCAAGGATGTGTTCGTGCACATCAGCGCTGTTGAGCGCGCCGGCCTCTCGACCCTCAACGAAGGCCAGGCCATCAGCTATGACGTCGTGAACGAGCGCGGCAAGGATGCCGCTTCGAACCTGAAGGTCTCGTAAGCCTTACGACGAAGTTTTGTCCGGGCTTAACAGCCCGGGCTAGTAACCGCCGGCCCTGACCATCGGGGCCGGCGGTTTACGTTTGGGGAGGACGCTTGCCCCTCGTGCCTATTCCTGTAGCGTCGCGGTGACGCGGAACCTGATGCACATGGCGATAGGTTCGGCGTCTTCGGTGCCGGGGACAAAGTTCCAATCTTTCGATGCGACGAGCACGCCTGCATCCCAGTCCGGCACCTTGCTGCCTTCGGCGATGCTGATGTTGTCGACGTTGCCCAGGGGCCCGACCGTGACCTGAAGCAGCACCGTCACAGGTTCCTTGCGCGTGGCGGCGTCGGGCAGATGAATCTCGGGCAGGCGCATGGTGGGCATTTTGGGCTTGGGCAGCACGACGTTGTCGGGCGCCGTGCGCTGGGTGTAGCAGACCGGGGCCGCCGCAAAAGCGTTGAGCGGCAGCAGCGCCGCGACGATCAGAATTGAGGCTCTCGTCACGGATCACCCGGCTTGAAGGGCAGGTCCTTGCCCGCCGGCGGCATCTCGCGCGCCATGGCGATCAGCATCGCGACGGAAATGTAGGTGCCGGCCACGGCGGTGAGATCGACCACGCCCTGTTCGCCGAGCACGGCTTTGGCGCGGGCATAGGTTGCGTCGGAGACATCGCGCGTGGTCGTAAGTTCGGTGACGAAGTCGTAGACAATCGCTTCGTCGGCTTGCATCGAGGCGGGACGCTGGTTCTGGCGCAGCTCGTCGATGACTTTTTGCGAGAGGCCCGCTTTGAGAGCGATGGGGCCGTGCGAATACCATTCGACCTGCGAACGCCATTGGCGCCCGATGATGAGAATGGCGAACTCGTTGAGGCGCGTCGGCACCGAGGAGTTCCAACGCAGATAGTCGAGTAGGTCGAACATGCGCTGACCCAAGACCGGGCTGCGCAGCAGCGGGTTGTAGGGCCCGGCAAGGCCGACGCTGGAGACCTTCATGATCTGCGCGGCCAGGGCGCGCGCCTCGGGGGCCACGGTCTCTACGGTCGAAGCGGGGAAGCGCTGCGCCGTGGGTGTGTCGGCGCTAGCGGTGCCCATCACCACCGCGCATATGATCGCGGCAGACGCATGCGTCCTGAAGCGCATTCAAATTCTCCCTGCGCATCCCAAGAACTCCGCGCGTGTCGTACGGAGAGTTTGTTTGCGTCGCCTAGATCGTGATCCCTTCGTTGCGCAGCGGCATGCTGCGGACGCGGATGCCGCTGGCGGTGAAGATCGCGTTCGCCACCGCAGGTGCCAGCGGCGGGAAAGCGGGCTCGCCCAGACCGGTCGGCGTGTAATCCGACGGAACGAAGTGCACATCGATCACCGGCGGCGCCTTGTTGATGCGCAGGATCGGGTACTCGGTGAAGTTGCCTTCGAGCACACGGCCGTTCTCGATGCCGACTTGCAGGTTCATCATGGTCGACAAGCCGTCGATCACTGCACCCTGGCACTGGTTCTCGGCGCCGCTGACGTTGATGATCGGGCCGACGTCGGCGGCGACCACCACCTTGTGCACGGTGATGCGCTTGTCCGCGTCCACGCTGACTTCGGCGACTTGGGCGACGTGGGCGGCGTGGCTGAAGTAGAAGGAAAGGCCCAAGGCGCGGCCCTTGGGCATCGCCCGGCCCCAGCCGGCTTTTTCGGCGGCGAGCTTGATGACGCCGGCGGCACGCCCGGTGTGCAGGGCGCCGATGTTCTGCGGCGGCATGTGGCGCGGTTCACCGAGGATTTCCAGCAGGAACTCCACATGGTCGCGCCCGCCGAGCACGGCGAGTTCGTGGATGAAAGACTGGCTGGCGAACGCCACCGCGTTGGAACGCGGCGCGCGCCACGGTCCGCACGGCGTGAGCAGCGGCAGCATAGTCTGCGTCAGCTCGCTGTTGGCAAGGAGCTGATGCGGGAACTCGCTGGCGGGAATGTTGCCGCCGGCGACTGGGGTTTTGCCGTCGGCCGAGAAGGTGATGAAGTGGCCGCGGTAGGCGACGAGCTTGCCCTTTTCATCGAGGCCGGCGGTGAACTGGTGATAGCCGCCGGGACGATAGAAGTCGTGGCGCATGTCGTCTTCGCGCGTCCAGGTGAGTTTCACCGGCGCGTTCGCGCGCGCCGAGATGGCGGCCGCTTCGCAGACCGGATCGTTGATCAAACGGCGGCCGAAGCCCCCACCGGCGCGGATCTGGTTGAGCGTCACCTTGTCTTCACTGAGGCCGAGCAGCTTGGCTACGGCGGAAACGCCGCGTTCGGGCTGCTGAGTCGGGGCCCAGAGTTCGATGCTGTCGCCTTTGAACCAAGCCGTGGTGTTCTGCGGCTCCAGCGGCGCATGCGGGATGAAGGGATAGGTGTAGAAGGCGGTGAGCGTCTTGGCGGCCCCTTTGAGGGCGGCGTCGACGTCGCCGGCTTTGGTGATGGTGTCCTTGCCGGGCTGCGGACCGAGCTCTTTGGCTTGCGCCGAGAGTTTGGTCCAGCTGTCCTTGGAGGCTTTGGTCTCGTCCCATTCCACCTGCAGCGCGCGCTTGGCTTTGAACGCAGCCCAGGTGGACTCGGCGACGATGGCGACGCCAGGCATGAGATCGGAGTAGACGCCGTTGCCTTCGAGCACGAAGGCGTCCTTCACGCCAGGCAGCGATTTAATGTGATCGAGGTTGGCACTCTTCACTTTGCCGCCGGTGGCCGGGCACTTCTCATAGACGGCGTAAAGCATGCCGGGCACGGTGACGTCGATGCCGAACAGCGGCTGGCCGGTGACGACCTGCAAGTTGTCGACACCGGTGTAACGCTTGCCGAAGAGGCGATACTGGTCGCGGGTCTTGAGCTTGAGGGTCTTCTCGTCGGGGATCGGCAAGGCGGCGGCTTTGGTCGCCAGCGAAACGTAAGTGGCTTCGCGGTTCGACTTGGCGTGGATGACCTTGCTGTCCTGGGTGGTGAGTTCGGACTCAGGCACGTTCCACTGTTTCGCAGCGGCGGTGACCAGCATCGCGCGCGCGGCGGCGCCGGCCTTGCGCAGGCGGTCCCAGCTCGTCGGGATGGACGTCGAGCCGCCGGCGCCTTGTGGGCCGTAGATCTTGGGATTGATCGGGGCTTGGATGACCTTCACGTCGGGCCAAGCCGCATCGAGTTCTTCGGCGACAACCAGCGGCAAGGCGGTCTTGATGCCTTGGCCGATCTCGGGCTTCTGCGAGCAGATGGTGATGCCGTCGGCGGCGATGCGTATGAAGGCGTTCGGGGTGAACTCCTTGGCCGCGGCGGCAGCTTCGGCGGTTTCCGGCGAGAGCGAGAAGGCGATGACCAGACCAGCACCAGCGGCACCGGTGAGCTTGAAGAGCGTGCGGCGGCTGATCTCGCCGGGGGCTGTTTGCGAGATGGTTTCGAACTCAGCCATCAGCTGGCGGAGCGTGGCGTCACTGGAAGCAGAGGCTGGGGTGACGTGGTTCATGCGACACCTCCTTTCGCGGCGGCGTGGATGGCAGCACGGATGCGGGTGTAGGTGCCGCAGCGGCAGATGTGGCCGGTCATGGCCGTGTCGATCTCGGCGTCGGTGGGGGCCGGCTTCTCCTTGAGGAGAGCTGCGGCGGCCATGAGCTGACCGGATTGGCAGTAGCCGCATTGGGCGACGTCGAGGTCGATCCAGGCTTGCTGCAGGGCGTGTAGTTTTCCGTCGGCGGAGGCGAGGCCTTCGATGGTGGTGATCGATTGTCCGTCCACCGCGCTGATGGGCGTCGAGCAGGAGCGCACGGGTTGGCCGTTGATCTGGACGGTACAGGCGCCGCACTGGGCGATGCCGCAGCCGAACTTGGCGCCGACGAGTCCCAGGTTGTCGCGCAGAACCCACAGCAGCGGCGTCGAGGGGTCGATGCCCTCGAGCGAATGTTCGGTACCGTTGACCTTGAACATGCTCTTCCCTCCGGTTTGGCGTGAGGACGCGAGAATAGCCCAGAAATGGGCCATTTTCAAAGAATTGGGGCTGGAGGCGCTACTTTTGGGAGGGATCGAGCTTGCGGTGGTCGAGGGTCTTGGCCGCGCGCTTGTTCTCGGCGGCTTGGACGGCCTTTTGGCCCTTGGTTTGACCGAACTTAGCCCGGTTGGCGGCGGCCTTGTCGGAGGCTTCGGAGCGCTTTTTGGCCTTACGGGCGCGGCGGAGGTTGACGATATCGGCCATGGTTGCGGAACCCTGCGGGGGCCCTCATGTTAATACCTGGAACCACCCCAACGCGAGGCCTCGCATGAACACCCACGTCCATAACGTCACCGACAATGCGGCGGCGTCGCGTTTCGAGTTGGCTGAACTGGGCGAGACCGCCTTCGCCAATTACCGCATCCAAGAGGACGTGATCACCATCCCTTATGTGGAATCGCCGATGGCCCTGCGCGGCCAAGGCACGGCCGGGCGCCTGCTGGAAGGCGTGGTCGCCCACGCCCGGGTGCGCAAGATGAAGATCGTTCCGATCTGCGGCTACGCGGTGTCGTGGTTCCGGCGCCACCCGGAACACAACGACGTTCTCAAATAATTAGGCGGAAACCAATCTGCGTTTGATCGGCAGGATGGTCGGCGCCTTGCCGGTGAGTGCGAAGATCGCATTGGCCACCGCCGGCCCTGCCGGCGGCACGCCAGGTTCGCCGACGCCCGTGGGGGCAACATCCGAAGGCACGATGTGCACTTCGATCTTCGGCATCTCGTTGATGCGCAGCACGTCGTAGCCGTCGAAGTTGCCTTGCTCGACGATGCCGTCCTTGAGGGTGATCTCGCCCTTCAGAACAGCACCGAGGCCGTAGCCGATGCCGCCTTCCATCTGGGCGCGGATCATGTCGGGGTTGATGGCCATGCCGCAGTCCACCGCACAGACGATGCGGTCGACCTTGATGTTGCCTTGGGCGTCGCGGCTGATCTCGGCGACTTGGGCGACGAAGCTGCCGAAGGATTCGGCGACGGCGAGACCGCGCGCGCGGTTCGGGCCAAGGTCGCTGCCCCAACCGGATTTCTGCGCTGCGAGGTCGAGCACAGCCGTGTGACGCGGATGTTTGCCGAGCATCGCCATACGCCAAGCAAGTGGATCCTTGCCCGCCGCCTTGGCGACCATGTCGGTGAAGACTTCGGTGGCGTAGGCGTTGTGCGTGCTGCCCACCGAGCGCCACCACAAGACCGGCACCGGGAAGGCCGGGCTGTGCACATCGACGTCGATATTGGCGACGGCGTAGGGAAGGTTCGAAGCACCTTCGACCGAGGTGGCATCCAAGCTGCCGGGTTGGCCTTCGAAGGCGGTGCCCTTCATGATCGACTGACCGACGATGCGGTGCGTCCAGGCGACGACGTTGCCCTGCGCATCAAGGCCGGCCTTCATGCTGAGATAGTACATCGGGCGGTAACGCCCGCCCTGGATGTCGTCTTCGCGGGTCCAGATGCGTTTCACCGGTGGGCCAGGCATGGACTTGGCGACTTCGACGGTCTCG
>CANKHC010000079.1 GCA_947481595.1 Fidelibacterota bacterium | reverse complement strand
GGATAAATAACGGAATCAGCCTTTCCGTGATTTCTCCCGCGTCCTGGGGAGTCTGCATTAAACCTCTGGAGCGGTCTAGGAGTCTCACTCCATGCCAAAGGACAAAAAACCGTCGGTGTTGACGGTCGAGGATGACGACGCCATCCGCGCCTTTATCAGTGGGGTCCTCGCCTCCGAATGCGACGTGCATTCCGCCGCTGACGGCGCCAGCGCGCTGGCACTGGCCGTCGACAAGATGCCCGATCTAATCCTGCTCGACGTCGGTCTGCCCGACACGGACGGCTTCGAGGTCTGCCGCCGCCTGAAGGCGAATCCCGTGCTGGCCGATATTCCCGTTCTATTTCTGACCGGACGCACATCATCGATGGACGAGGTCGACGGGCTCGAGGCCGGCGGCATCGATTACATCACCAAGCCGATCCATCCCGCCATCCTGCGCGCGCGTGTACGCAACCACATCGAGCTCAAGCGCAGCCGCGACACGCTCGCGCGTATGGCGCGGCTCGACGGCCTGACCGGTGTGGCCAACCGGCGCACCTTTGACGACATGCTGCTGCGCGAGTGGCGGCGCCAGGCGCGCACCGGGAAGACTCTTGGCGTGATCATGATCGATGTCGATCACTTCTAGCAGTACAACGACAACTACGGGCACGGCCCCGGCGATGAGTGCTTGAAACAGGTCACCAAGGCCGCCGAGGGCGCGTTGCAGCGCCCGGCCGATATCATCGCGCGCTACGGCGGCGAGGAATTCGTAGCCCTTTTGCCCGACACCGACCTCGACGGCGGGATGGCGGTGGCCGAGGGCATCCGTGCGGCGGTGGCGACGCTGGGCATTCCGCACAAGGGATCGAAGGCCGCAAGCCACGTCACGGTGAGCCTGGGTGTGGCTTGCATGGTGCCGGATCTCGACAAAGACCCAAGCGTGCTGCTTGAGGCGGCCGACGGCCAGCTCTACGGCGCAAAATCCGACGGACGCAACCGCGCCAAGGGCGTGGCAGTTCCGGGGACCAAGCGTTAGGAGGCCGCCTTCACGCGGGCTTGGCGGTCGGCCAGCGCCCGTTCAGTCGCGGTGATGGTGTCACCGAGTCCAGGCAGCAGCGGCGTGATGTCGGCGACCGCGCCGGCGTCCATCTCGATGAACTTCGCCATATTGCTCGCGCGCCAGGCGCCGAACTGCGCGCAGAGGCCTTTGAGCGCGTGCGCCGTACGCTTGGCCTGCTTGAGATCGCCGGCGGCTGCGGCCTTGGCCAGATCGGTCTGGTACTTCTGCATATTCGCGCTGAACGTATTGAGCATGGGCGCCAGCACGTCTTCGCCCAAGGCGTCGGCCAGCGCCCCCAAAGCGCTTTCATCGAGCAACGGGTCGCGATCAATAGCGGAGGCTGCGGTGACTTCGGCGACCTTCGCGCGCTCGACGGCCGGGACTTGTGCGAGTTGATGCTCGATTTCGGCAGAGAGTTCTGCCCAGTTCACCGGCTTGCCGACGACGGCGTTCACGCCGGCGGCGAAGTATGTGGCGCGGTGGCTGGCAATGACATCGGCCGTCAAGGCGATCACCGGCACCTTGCCGCGCCCGGCCTTGAACTTGCGGATCTCGCGCGTCGCCTCCGCGCCGTCCATCACCGGCATCTGCATATCCATCAGGATAATGTCGTAGGCGGTTTCGCGCGCCGCCGCGACGGCCTCGGCGCCGTTCTCGACCGCATTCACCATGTGCCCAAATCGAGTCAGCATGGTCAGGATCAGGTAGCGCGATGTCTCGTTGTCTTCGGCGAGCAGGATCTTGCGCGGAATAACCTGGGCCTCGGCGCGTTTGACTTCGCGCCGCCGTGCGGCAGCCGCAGCCGAAGCATCGATCCGCGGCACGGAGCGGTCTGGGTCGATCCAGACCGTGAACGTGAACGTCGAGCCCGCGCCGGGCGAACTCGTGAGGCCGATCTCGCCACCCATGCCTTCGACCAGGCGTTTGGAAATCGCCAGGCCCAGGCCCGTGCCGCCGTATTTGCGCGAGGTCGACAGGTCCGCCTGAACGAACGGCTTGAACAGTTTGGCGGAGTCCTCGGGGGAAATTCCGATGCCGGTGTCGCTGACGCTGAACTTCAAGCGGACCGATTTGCCGGGAGCAGGCAGTTCTTCGAAGGCAATCGTCACGCTGCCCTTTTCGGTGAACTTCAGGGCGTTGCCCACCAGATTCGACAACACTTGGCGCAGGCGTTTGGGATCGCCCTTGACGACATTCCAATAGGAGTTCGGGAAGCGTGTCTCGAGGTTCACGCCTTTGCCGCCGGCCGTGGGCGTGAACAAGCTCACGACGTCCGACAAGACTTCTGACAGATCAAAGGGGATAGATTCGATGTCAAGCTGGCCAGCTTCGATCTTTGAGAAATCGAGCACGTCGTTGAGGAGGTCGAGAAGCGAGCGCGCCGAACGCTGGAGCAGCGTCGTCAGCTCCTCCTGCTCGCCGGTCAGCTTGCTCAGCAGCAAAAGGTCGGTCATACCCAGCACGCCGGTCATTGGCGTGCGCAGCTCGTGGCTCATCATGGCAAGGAACTGCGACTTGGCGGCGTTGGCCTGTTCGGCGCGCTCGCGTTCCATTTCGAGGTTTTGCGCGAGGATGGTGAGCTCGTCGGCTTGGTTCTTGAGGCGGTCGCGCGCGGCACTCAGCTCGCTCTCGCGCTCGACGCGTTCGCTGACGTTGCGCAAGGCCGAAACCACGGCGTAACCCTTTTGCCCCTCGACGGGCGGCACGCGCGTGCTGGTCGATTCCACCCAGATCGTGGTCCCGTCCTTGCGGCGCATGCGCCAGACGTTGACACCGAGCGCAGGTTCGCGCGCGAGGCGCTGGCGTGCTTCGGGTGACGGGGCATCCTCGGGGGCGGTGAGGGCGAACATGTCGCGGCCTTCGACCTCTTCCGGCTTGTAACCGGCGACGCGTTCGATCGAGGGCGAGACATAGCGCAGGACCTGATCCTGGTCGTAAAGCGTGATGATGTCCGAGACGTTGTCGGCCAACAGGCGGAAGCGTTCTTCGCTGGCGCGCAGTTTGGCCTGAAAAGCTTCATTCTCCGTGACGTCGAGGATCGCGAGCTGACGGGCCGGAGTACCTTCCCATTGGATGAGGCGCTCGACGACCTCGACAAAGCGCACACGTCCGCCCCGATCGAGGATCTTGACGCGCCTGACATGGCCCTCCAGCTCGCGGCGAAGAGCGCGCTGCCAGTCGGCCTTCATCTCCTCGCGCCGCTCCGGCGGGGCATGGTCCAAGAGGTTGCCGTGGGCCATCGCTTCCTCGGCGCTGTCATAGCCGTAAATCTTGGCGAAGGCGTCGTTGCAGAACAGCGGCTTGAGTTCGCGCAGGATCAGCACGCCTTGCAACGAGCCCTCGATGAGGTAGCGGAATTTGCGTTCGCTGTCGGCGAGGGACTGCTGCGCCTGCATGGCCTCGGAGACATCGCGGATGATGCCGATGGTTCGGTGCGTCCCACCGGTCGGGCTGAGCATGCGGACAGCGCGTACATGTACCCAAATATAGTGGCCGCGGCCGTGCTTAACGCGGACCTGTGTATCGAGCGGAATATCGCGGACGACGAATTCCTCGCGGTTGGCGAGGAATTCCGGCAGATCGTCGGGATGAACCAGGCTGCCCAAGGTCGCCGCGGTCGGCCCTGCCTCGGACTCTCGCAGCCCCAGAATCTCCAATGCGCGCGGCGACCAATAGGCTTCCTGGTCCGACAGGTCGAAGTGTCCGGCCTGGGACCGCCGTCATCGCGAGCTCGAGCGACTCACGGCTGCGGCGCAGCTCCTCCCTGGCTTCCTGGCGTTCAGTCACCTCGACGACGGTGCCGATGGCTCGCACCGGCCGGTCGCCGTCGTAGTCAACCACACGTCCGCGGCTGTCGACCCAGACGTAGTGCCCGGCCCTATGGCGCATGCGGTATTCGATCGCATAGGGGTCGCCGGTGCGCACCGCGCGGCGGAAGGCGTTCTGCACCATCGGCAAATCGTCGGGATGGCAGAGCTGATGATGCAGCGCCATGGTGGGGTTGAAGCTTTGCGGGTCCAAGCCCAGGATTTCGGCGAAACGTGGCCCGGTGAACAGGCGGTCGGTGCCGGGGTCCCAATCCCAGATGGCAGCACCCATGGCCGAGACCGCGCGCTGCATCTGTTCTTCGCGGTCGCGGGCGGCGCGCTCGGCGGACTTGCGCGCAGTGATGTCCGCAACGATACCGAACAGACTGAGTAATTTGTCGGACTTGCCCACGCGTCCGCGCGTCACCACCAGCACGTCTTTGATCTTGCCCGAGGGGCAGCGTATCCGGACCTCGACCTCGCCGCCCTTGCGCCCGGCTTCGACGGCGTCGCTGAGCGCAACGACGTCTTCCCAATCGCCGGGCAGGTACAGTTTCGCGACGACTTCGCGGGACGGGACGAACGTGCGCGGGTCCTGTTCGAAAATGTCGTACAAGCCATCGGACCAGGTCGTAATTTCCGTATTTTTCGCCGGCCGGCTCCAGTAGCCGATACGCGCCACGTTCTCGGCCAGCTTCATGTCGGCGGTCAGGGCCTGGAGGTCGCGGATCAGGCGCTGGCGCTGGATGTATTGAAGGAGTACGGCAATCGCGACCAGGAAGGTCAGGAACAGGCCGGCATCGAGGATCGCGTCAAGGCTGGCGGGCATAATGATCGACCGGGACCCCACAAATGGCAGCCGCGCGAATATCTTAGCTATCGCGGCCAGTGCGGTGAAGGGGCTCGATCAGGGCTTTTTGAGCCAGCCGCGCGTTTTGATCAGATCGGCGATGGCCTGGGCAAGGGCGGTCATGGACAGGCCTTCCTGCTTCCAGCGTTTGCGCGCGAGAGCGACCTCGTCCACCCGCGCCGCCCATTCAGGACCGAAGACGGCGTTCTCCAAGTATTCGCGGATGTGGCGCGACAATCCGGCAGCGGTACCGTCGGTCGATACGGTGACTTGCAAATGCCCGCGCCGCACGATTGCGGGCAGATGAAAATCGCAGAGCGGGATGCGGTCCTGGACGTGGACAAGTGCTCCACTGATGCGGGCCTGACTGTGCAGCATCATGGCGTGCTCGTCGTCGACGTCGGAGACAAAGACGAGCTTGGGGCGGATCGCGTCGAAGTCGGATTGGTCCGGCCAACGCGCCGTAATCTTGCCGCGCCATCCGTCGGCGGGTGCTGGGCAAAAGACATGCAGGTCGGTGCAGCCATGGTCGGCCAGGGCCGCGACGCGCCCGGCGATGCCAGGTCCGCCGACGACGACGACCGCGAGCGCAGTCACGTCAAGCATCAGGGGAAACATCGGCTTGGCGTCCGGCGTTGCGGAGCCGGGAGGTGCTGGCGGAACGCTTTGCTCCGCGCCGGTCACGTTATTTCTGGCCGCGTAAGGCGCGGGCCACGTCCATGGCGGCGTAGGTGAACACCGCGGCCGCACCGGCGCGCTTGAAGGCGAGCAGGGATTCATGGATCGCCGCTGTGCGGTCGAAAGCGCCGGCGGTCGCTGCGCCGACGATCATGTTGTATTCACCGCTCACCTGATAGGCGAGCACCGGCACATTGATGTTGTTCTTCACGGCCGCCAGCACGTCGAGGTACGGCATGCCGGGCTTGACCATGATCATGTCGGCGCCTTCCGCCACGTCGATCGCCGCTTCGCGCAGCGCTTCGGCGGTGTTGGCGGCGTCCATCTGATAGGTGTGCTTGCCCTTGGGACCCAAATTCGAACGCGAGCCGACGGCATCGCGGAAGGGACCGTAAAACGCCGAGGCGTATTTGACGGCGTAGGACAGGATCATGGTGTTGACGAGGCCGCGCGCTTCGAGGGCGGTGCGGATGGCAGCGATACGCCCATCCATCATGTCCGAGGGTGCCACCACGTCGCAGCCGGCCTCGGCGAGGACCAAGGCTTGTTTGACCAGCACTTCCACGGTCGCGTCGTTGACGACGTCATCGCCGTCGAAGATGCCGTCATGGCCGTGCACGGTGTAAGGATCGAGAGCCACATCACAGATCAAGCCGATATCAGGCACGGCCTTTTTGACCGCACTGACCGCGCGGCACAGCAGATTGTTGGGATTGAAGGCTTCCTTGCCGTGCTCGTCCTTGAGCTTGGCATCGACCACCGGAAACAGCGCCAGCGCCGGGATGCCGAGGTCATAGGCTTCCTGAGCCGTTTTCACCGCCTGATCGATGGACAGGCGCGCGTTGCCCGGGAGGGCGGCGATGGGATCGCGCACGTTGGTGCCTTCGACGACGAACAGCGGGTACACCAGATCGTCGGTGGTCACCACGGACTCGCGCACCAAACGCCGGCGCCACGTGGCGGCGCGCAGGCGGCGCATGCGTGTGGCTGGAAATGTCCCCGTTGCGGTCATATCGGTCCCCTATCGGCCAAAACTCGCGATCGCTTCACCGGTCCGGGCGACCAAGTCTTCGACGACCGGCTGCGCCGCGACAAATTGCTTCTGCCAAGGCCCCGGCGGTGCGGCGTTGGCGCTGATGCCGATCACGGCGATCTTAGCATTTTGCGCCGTGATGCCGGCTCTGCCGAGAAGGGTCGCGAAAACCTCAGCCCCGCGCTGCGAGAACAAGGGTGCGGCGATCGGCGTGCTCTTGCGCATCTGTTCAACGAGCTGGGGCGGCAAAGTGGGACGCGGAGTCATTTTGTAGAACACCCGCCGATCGATACGTCCGGGAAATTCCTTGGCCAGGTCCGCCGTGACATCGTCGCCCGAGGGATAAAGCGCCCGTCCAAAAGAATTCTGGGTGAGGTAGCGCTGCAGGTGCTCGACCTGAAGGCCGGTCTGCAGGACATCGGTATAGCCGGCAGCCTTGGCTGCGTCCGTCGTCCCCTGCCCCACCGTCCAGACTTTCTTCGAGAGCCACTGCGGATCATTGGGAAACGCCGCCACAGCGATCTGGCTGGTGAAGATCACAACGTCAAAACCCGCGGCCGGCGGAATATCACCGGGCACTGGTTCGGGCAGCGTCAACGGAATGTCGTAAATCGGCCAATCGAGATCGCCGAAAGCGTCGTGGAAGCGCTCGTGATAGAACGCCGGGCGCGTATTCAGAATCAAACCCATTGCGAAATCAAACCTTGATCGTGGAAGCGGTTAGGATTCGGCCTGAGCAGGCATCTGACCGGCCGGCAGGTGGATGCCGCACTCGACCTTCTTGCTGCCGCGCCAACGTCCGGCGCGGGCGTCCTCGCCCGGCTCGACACGGGTGGTGCAAGGCATGCAGCCGATGCTGAGGTAACCGTCGGCTTCCAGCGGATGATGCGGCAGGTTGTGCGCGGTGAAATAGCCGTCGAGGTCAGCTTTGCTCCAGCGCACGATCGGGTTGATCTTGATGCGCGCGTTCTCGATCTCGAACAGCGGCAGGGTGGTTCGTGTCGCGGCCTGGAAGGCCTTGCGCCCGGTGAACCAAGCATCATAGGGCGCCAGCGCACGCGCCAGGGGTTCGACTTTGCGCAAGGCGCAGCAGGCATCGGGGTTTTGCGACCACAGCACGCCGCGCGCATCGCGCGCCGCCAAAGCCTCGGGATCTGGCGTGACCGACTGCACGCCGGTGAGGCCCAGTAGTGCAACGAGCTCGTCGCGGTAGCGTTTGGTTTCACCGAACAGCTTGCCGGTATCGAGGAAGACAACCGGCGCCGCGCGGTCAACCTGGGCGATCAAGTGGAGAAGGGCGGCCGATTCCGTGCCGAAGGATGACACCAGCGCCACGCGTCCGGGAAATTCCTCGCGGATGGAGGCCCGCAGGATGTCCTGCGGCGCCGCGCCCTCGTAGCGCTTGTTGAGAAGCTCAACACGCTTGGCAAGGGGCGTGCTCATGATTTGCCCTGGCGCATCTCGGCGACCGTGGAGGCGCGATCGGTGGCGCGCTGGTACCACGCCGTATAGGCCGCCACTGAACGCTTGAGCGAATCCGTGGGGAATTTGTCGCCGACTTCGAAAGACGTGAAACCACACCGCAGCATGAAGAGCACCTGGTCCGGGATCAGGTCGCCGGCGGCACGCATGTCCGCCTTGTACCCGTACCGCTCACGTAGGATGCGGCCCAAGGAAAACAAGCGCCCATCACGCATGCTGTTCATGCGGATGACGATGAGGCCCAAGCGCGGCAGGAAGGGCTCCAATTCATCGAGATCGACGTCGCCGGGAATTTCGACACCCACGGCACCCGCTGTCGAGAACAGGCTGTTGTGCTCGTTCTTCAGGCGCGCCAAGGGCACGATGACCGACTGGCCCTTGGAGGCTTGCGTGTCGTCGGCGAGCTTCGTCCAGGCGTCGGCGATCGGTCCGTTCTTATCAACGACGGCCATACAAGGCCTCCTTGAACGGCTGCGCGCCGACGCGGCGATAGGCTTCGATGAAGGTTTCCTGCGCCGTCGTGCGCAGCCCGAGGTAGGTGTTGACCACCTTCTCGATGGCATCGACGATATCTTCGCCGGCGAAACCGGGGCCGAGCAGTGTGCCGATGCTGGCTTTTTCGTCGCCGGCGCCGCCCAGGGTGATCTGGTAAAACTCGACGCCAGCTTTATCGACGCCGAGGATGCCGATGTGGCCGGCATGGTGGTGGCCGCAAGCGTTGATGCAGCCCGAGATCTTGATCTGGAGCGGGCCGATCTTATGCTGGCGGTCGAGGTCGGCGAAGCGCGTGCTGATCTGCTGCGATACCGGGATCGAACGCGCATTGGCCAGCGAGCAATAGTCGAGCCCGGGGCAGGCGATGATGTCGGTCACCAGGCCGATATTGCCGTCCGCAAAACCGATCTCGCCCAAGCGCTGCCAGACCTTGAACAGGTCGGCCTGCTTGACGTTGGGCAGCACCAGGTTTTGCACGTGCGTCACGCGCACTTCGCTCAGACTGTAGGTGTCCGCGAGGTCGGCGATGGCGTGCATCTGCGCGCTGGAAGCGTCGCCGGGGATGCCGCCGATCGGCTTCAGCGAAATCGTCACCGCGCCATAACCCGGCACCTTGTGCGGATGGACGTTGGTGGCGACCCAGCGCGCGAAGGCGTTGTATTTTGCCTTGGCTTCGGCGAAGGCCGCGACGGGCTCGGCGATTTTCTCATAGGCCGGCGGCGCGAAAAACGCGCGGATGCGTTCTTCTTCGCCCGGCGGAATGTCGACGCCGGTGCCGCGGATGTGCTTCCACTCCTCGTCGACCTGGCGGCGGTATTCTTCAGGACCCAAGTCACGCACGAGGATCTTGATGCGCGCCTTGTAGATGTTGTCGCGCCGGCCATACAGGTTGTAGACGCGCAGGCAGGCTTCCAAATACGACAGGATTTCCGCCTTCGGGACAAAGCCGTTGATCAACGGCGCCACCACCGGCGTGCGGCCCATGCCGCCGCCGACATACACGGCATAGCCGATCTCGCCCTTGTCGTTCTTGACGATGTGCAGGCCGATGTCGTGGAACTGGATCGCGGCGCGGTCTTTCGGAGCGCCGGTGACCGCGATCTTGAACTTGCGCGGCAGGAACGAGAATTCCGGGTGGAACGTCGACCACTGGCGGATGACCTCGGAGACGATGCGCGGATCCTCGATCTCATCGCCCGCCACGCCGGCGAACTGGTCGGCGGTGACGTTGCGGATGCAGTTGCCGGAGGTCTGGTTGGCGTGCATTTCCACGCTCGCCAGTTCGGCCAGGATCTCGGGCACGTCCACCAGCTTGATCCAGTTGTACTGAAGGTTCTGGCGGGTGGTGAAATGGGCGTAGTCGCGGTCGTACTTTTTGGCGATGTCGGCGAGTTTGCGCAGCTGCTTAGTAGACAGCGTGCCGTACGGAATGGCGACGCGCAGCATGTAAGCATGCAGCTGCAGGTACAGACCGTTCATCAGGCGCAGCGGACGGAACTGGTCTTCCGACAACTCGCCCGCCAGACGCCGGGTGACCTGTTGGCTGAACTCGGCGACGCGCTCGCGGGTGATGGCGTGATCGAATTTGTCGTAGATGTACACGGGGGCGTCTCTCTACCTTTGCGGCGGCGAAGTGGGTTTGTTGAGATCGGCGCGGACCGTCGGGCCCTGCGCGCGGATTTTCTCGCGGATCTGCGTGGGACGCACGCCATGGCCCTCATCAACGTCGATGACGGCCACGTCGATGATTAGGTTGGCGGCGTAAGCGGCCGCGCCGATTTTCGTAAGAGAGTCGGCTTCTTCTTGCGTTTCGGCGACCTTGGCTTGGGCGACATAGACCGACCAGTCGCCGCCGCCGGTGTAATACACCGTCTCGCCGTTACGGAGGCGGTTGCCGGTCAGGATTTTGTTGGTGAATTTGGCTTGCGCCATGACGGTGTCCTCTAGAGCGGCGCCAGTGTTTGTGCGGCGCTCACATGAGCGCCTTGATAAGTGCGCACAACATCGCCGACGATGAACAGGGCCGGGCTGCGCACGGCGTTGTGCGCCAGCGCATCGGCTAATCCGCCCACCGTGGTGATAATCACGCGTTCTTCGGGCCGCGTCGCGTTCTCGACGATAGCGATGGGAAGTGCGCCGTCGACGCCGTCTTCGCGCAGCGCATCGGAGAGGGCACTCGCGCGGGCGATGCCCATGTAAACCACCAACGTGCGTCCGGCACCTGCCAGGCCCTTTACGTCCGCCAGTTCGCCCTCGCGGCGCGCGGCTGTGACGAAGGAGACCTGTGCGGCGTAGTCGCGGTGGGTGAGCGAAATTCCGGTGGAGGACGCAGCGCCGCTCGCCGAGGTGATTCCGGGGATGACGTCGACCGCGACACCGGCGGCGCGCAGGCCTTCAATTTCTTCACCCGCGCGGCCAAAGATCATCGGGTCGCCAGCCTTTAGGCGTACGACCTTCAGACCGCGACGCGCCGCTGTGATCAGTTGCTGGATGATGTCGCCTTGAGAGATCGCACCTGACTTGCAGGGCTTGCCGACATAGATGCAGCGCGTGCGCGCCGGCAGCAATTCCATGATCTCGGGCGAGACCAGTTCGTCAAAAAACGCCACGTCGGCCGCCTGCAAAGCGTCGTAAGCCTTGCGGGTCAAAAGGCCGGGATCGCCGGGGCCAGCGCCCACCAGCACCACGCGCGGCACACGGCCTTCGCCGCCCAAGCCGGCGTGTCCGGAGGTGTCAAAAATCAGATCCAAAGTGCTCACGTTCTGTCCTTTGTAACGCGCTTAGCCGGCGTTTTGTGTGCCGGTATCATCGCGAGCGCCGCTGACATAGGTCCAATGGGCACGGGAGGAAACAATCTTCTCCGGCCCCCCAAAGTATACGGCAAAACCCTACAATGTTTGCCTACCCGAACCCCTCGGGACGGAAAATATTTCTCTTTTGCGATCTGGGGGTTAGCCGCCTTACGGTTGCGCCCCACCCTTGCGTTCGGGGCCCTGCCCTTGCCCCGCCCCAAAGCCTAGGTAGCATGGCGGTTGCCGTTTTTTCCGACAGGACCGCCAGACGTGCAGAAAGTCTTATGCCTCAGCGCCGCCCTGTTCATGCTGGCGTCACCCGCGCTCGCAGCTGGCGCCGCCTCTGTGTCCTCCGGGGCCGGCTCGCGCCTCGAAGCGATCCGCGCGCGCGGCGCACTGATCTGCGGGCTCCTGCCGCAGGTGCGCGGCTTCGCCTCGGTCGATGCGAACGACGTCCCGTCCGGTTTTGACGTCGATACGTGCCGCGCCGTTTCGGCGGCGATCTTCGGCACGCCTAATAAAACCACCTACGTCGAGGCACGTAATGTCGCGCAGCTCAGCCGCACCGACACCGACACCGACATCGACATTGTGGTGCGGCGTATCACGTCCTCCCTCACCCGTGCAGCCAACAACGGCTTGATGTTTGGTCCGGTCACCTTCTACGACGGCCAAGGGTTCTTGGTGCCGAAAAAGAGCGGCGTCACCGATCCGAAGCAGCTCAACGGGAAAACAGTGTGCGTACAAACCGTCGAGTACCATGAGACCAGCGTCATGGCGTACTTCAAGGCGAGCGGACTCTCCGTTACGCCCTTGCGCGTCGAAGATGACGAGGCGGCCGAAAAGGCGTTGAAAAGCGGCGATTGCGCGGCGTTTTCCGCCGACGTCTCGTGGCTGGGATCGACGCGGGCCAACATCAAAGGCGGCATCGACGACTACGTCATCTTGCCGCACCTGATCTCTAAGGAGCCGCTGGCCCCGCTGGTGCGCCAAGGCGACGACCAGTTCTTCAACATCGTCAGTTGGAGCATTCACGCCATGCTGGTGGCCGAGGAATACGGCATCACCTCGAAGAACATCGACAGCATGATGAACCGCGAGGAGCTCGAAGTGCAGCAGTTCCTGGGCCGCGTGCCGGGCAACGGCAAAGCCTTGGGCCTTGACGAAAAATGGGCCTACAACATCATCAAAACGGTGGGCAACTATGCCGAGGTTTTCGACCGCAACGTCGGCGCAGGAAGCCCGATCAAGCTCGACCGTGGCTTGAACAAACTGTGGCGTGACGGCGGGCTGATGTACCCGCCGAGAATCCGCTAAAGAGGCGTCCGGGGATTTTTTTTCTCCCTGGGGCGGTTCCCGGCAAACGAGGCTGCCGTCAAAGGCGCCCCGCGCGCGTGATCTTGCGCAATCCCCAGCGGCGTTAACGATTTTGGCCTAAAAAACGCCCCGTCCGCGGCACTCCCTGGCCAGGACCAAAACAAAAGTGACAGACGATGCCGGGTCTTAACAACCTCCAGCGCCTCGAGGCTGAGAGCATTCATATCATGCGGGAAGTTGTCGCCGAGTGCGACAACCCAGTGATGCTCTATTCCATCGGCAAAGACAGCGCGGTGATGTTGCACCTGGCAGCGAAAGCGTTTTATCCGTCGAAGCCGCCCTTCCCATTGCTGCATGTCGACACGACCTGGAAGTTCAAGGCCATGTACGAGATGCGCGAGCGTATGGCCAAGGAACTGGGCTTCGAGCTTTTGGTCCACAAGAATCCCGAGGCGGTTGAAAAGAACATCAATCCCTTCGATCACGGCTCGGCGCTGCACACCGACATGTGGAAGACCGAAGGGCTCAAACAGGCGCTCGACAAATACAAGTTCGATGCTGCTTTCGGCGGCGCGCGCCGCGACGAGGAAAAGTCGCGCGCCAAGGAGCGCATCTTCTCCTTCCGCTCCGCCCAGCATCGTTGGGATCCCAAGCAGCAGCGCCCCGAGCTTTGGCGCCTCTACAACGCCAAGAAGCGCAAGGGCGAAAGCATCCGCGTGTTCCCGATCTCGAACTGGACCGAGCTCGACATCTGGCAATACATCTATCTGGAAAAAATCCCGATCGTGCCGTTGTACTATTCGGCCGTGCGTCCGGTTGTGAATCGCGGCGGCACGCTGATCATGGTCGACGACGACCGCATGCCATTACATCCCACTGAAATCCCGAT
>CANKHC010000078.1 GCA_947481595.1 Fidelibacterota bacterium | reverse complement strand
GACTAACAACGTCGTGCTGTCCGATGCGCGTATTGGCAATCTGCGCTTGAACGGTGTGTTCAAGGCCGGCCAGGCCGCTGAATTCGCCCGCGCCGTCAGCCAGGTCTTCCCCGTGACGGTCTTCTACGATCCGTCGGGAACGATCCGGCTGGAGCCCAGCGCGCAGCCGGACCCCCTGGCGCCGGCGGCGGTTCCGCAGACCTAACCTCTTCTGTTCTTGACGACGCACGAGGGAGGACGGACGCTCTGTCCGTTCGCGTCGCCGGATGAGGCGAGTTCGAAAGCAACCCTGGGAGGGGGCGCATGCGCTTTTCGAAGAGGGGCCTCTTCAAAAGGTTCTTGGCCAAAAGGATCTTGGCTGGTCTGCTGACAGGATCGGCCGCGACGGCCGTTTTGCTCGTGGCTCTGCAAACCCAGGCTGCTGAGCTCGAAAAACCCGTTGAGTTCAACATCACCGCCACGGATCTTGGGCCAGCGCTCAACCAGCTCGCGCGCCAGAGCCACCGCCAGATCATCTTCGCCAGCCGCACCATGACCGGCAGAATGGCCAGGCCGCTTCAAGGCAGTTTCACGCCGACCGAGGCGCTCGAAGTTCTCCTGATGGGGACGGGCGTCGACTACCGCATCAGCCGCGACAACACCATCATCGTATCGATGAACGAGCGGGCCACGGAGGCGGCCCCTCCGCGCCCTTTTGGCGAAAAGCCCGCGGCTAAGCCGGAGCCGGGGTTCGCTCTGGCACCCCTGACATTCTTCGACGACATCATGGAAGAGATTATCGTCTCGGCCTCGCGCATGTTGCGCATTGGCTTTGAGGCGCCGACACCGGTGACGGTGACAAGCGCCGACGAGGTGCAGGCCGCCGCGTCGCCCACGCTCGGAGACTATCTTTCGCGCCTGCCGCCCTTCGGCTCGACTCTCGGGTCGCGCAATCCCAGCTTCTCGACGGCGTCGGGCAGCGCCGGCATCAGCCTGATCAATCTGCGGCAAATGGGTGTCGCGCGTACGCTCGTGCTGTTCGACGGCCGGCGCGTCGTCAACGCCAACCTGGTGGGCGGCGTCGACATGAATCTGATTCCCGACAGCCTGGTGCAGCGCATCGACGTGGTCACAGGCGGAGCTTCGGCGACGTGGGGTTCCGATGCCGTGGCCGGTGTCGTCAACGTCATCGTCGACAAGGAATTCCAAGGTATCGAAGCCAAGGCGGAGTTGAGCATCTCGGACTATGGCGATGCCTTCACCCACAAAGAGGACATCGCCGCTGGTACCTCGTTCGCTGGCGGGAAAGGCCACACGGTCGCGAGCTTCGCCTATACCAATACGCCGTTCTACACACGCGCCGGCGACCGGCTGTGGTTCAACCCCACGGCGCTGATCCCCAATCCTGCCTATGTGCCCGGAAACGGCCAGCCGCAGCTTGTGGTCCGTGACAATCGCGGTGCAGGTTTCGGAACCGCCGGCGGTCTGATCACCTCTGGGCCGCTCAAGAACACACAGTTCAAAGGGCCGAACGGAACGCCTTCGCCTTATGTCGTCGCCTTCGCCGGCGGCACGGTGGCCATCGGCGACGACGCTGAAAAGAGCACGCTGCGCAACAAGCCTCTGCTCGGCCCCACCCGCAACTATAACTTCTATTCCTATACGACCTATGCCCTGAGCGACACGTTGACCGGTGACCTTGAGCTGAATTACGGCGAGGTGCGCGGCAAGTTCGAAACGCTGCACTACGCGCGCTACGGCAATAGCGTGACCATCAACAACGACAACGCCTTTTTGCCGGCGCAGACCAGGGCCGCCATGACGGCGGCGGGCATCACGTCCTTTACGCTGGGCACCAACAATCTCAATCTTGGCGCGCCCGGATCGAACACAAACCGCAAGCTTTGGCGCGGTGTCGTGGGCTTCAACGGCAAGATCTTCGACGACTGGACCTGGAAGGCGTATTACGAGCACGCCCAGGTGCGCAACTATAACCGCCTGTTCTCGGATCCGCTGGTGGCCAACTACAATCTGGCGGTCGATGCGGTGGTCAATCCCGCGACCTCGCAGATCGTCTGCCGCTCGACGTTGACCAATCCCGGCAACGGCTGCAAACCGCTCAACGTCTTCGGCAACGGCGTGGCCTCGCCGGAGGCGATCAATTACATCAACGGCCTCACGCCTTTTCAGTTGATCAACACGCGCCAGGATGTCGCCGCCTTCACCGTCGCCGGCATCCCGCTCTCGAACTGGGCGGGCGCCATCGACATCGCAGCCGGTGTCGAAACGCGGTGGGAACGGGCCGAGGCGAGTTCGGATGTGCTGTCGCAGCAGCGCGCATATTACGCCGGAAACTTTTCGGCGCTGGCACCGGTGAAGCTCAATGTCACCGAGGGATTTGTTGAAAGCACGATCCCTCTGGCTGTGGACACGTCATGGGCGCGCTCGCTCGATCTCAACGCCGGTCTGCGCGCGACGCACTACAGCACCAGCGGCACCGTTGCGACCTGGAAGGCCGGCCTCAGCTATCAAGCCACAGATGCCTTCAGGTTCCGCCTTACGCGCTCGCGCGATATCCGCGCGCCCACGCTCAATGAACTTGTCTCTCCGGGCCAGCGGGTGGCCCCCACCGTTTACGACCCGTTCCGTCGTGAGACCGGCCAGGTGGTCATCAACGTCGCCGGCAATGCGAACTTGGAACCGGAAATTGGCTCGACCCTGACGGGCGGCGCGATCTATTCGCCGCAGTGGCTGCTCGGCTTTCAGACCTCCATCGATTACTACCGCATCCATGTGACCGACGCGATCCAAGGTCCCAACGCCGAAGCCGTGCTCGAAGGTTGCTTCGCGGGACGCACGGAGTACTGCGCGCTGATTCAGCGCGATGCCAATGGCGCTTTGTTCCAATTCAACCAGATCCCGGTGAACATCTCGGCCGCTACCGTCAGCGGCGTCGACATGGAGGCCAGCTACCGCACCACGATCGGGCGCGGCGAAGCCTCTTTCCGCTTTATTGGTTCCTACACATTCGAATTCTCGCGGCTGGAAAACGGCGTCTATGTCGATAACGCCGGCTCGGTCGGCGACAACACGCCCAATTCCGTGGAAGGCGTGCCTAAACTGAAACTCACGGCCCGCGCCCAGTACGCCATCGACCCGGTCAGTATCGGCCTTGAGGTGCAGTACCTGGGCCCCGCCAAACTGAATCGCTACTGGACGTCGGATATCATCGCCGACGCGGATAACCGCGTCAGCGACGTGATCTACCTCAATCTGCGCGCGGCCTATGATATTTCCGCTTTCGGAACGCAGGCGCATCTGTATGCGTCGATCGACAATCTGCTCGACCGCGATCCACCGCCGGTCGCACCCCTGTGGTCGGGGTTCAACAACTACAACGTTTCGACGCGGCCGGGATTCTACGACCAGATCGGGCGCATGTACCGCGTCGGGCTGCGCACCCGGTTTTAGGTCGCGCTACTTGCCTTCCGCCATGGTTTTCATGACATCGAGACCGCCGGAAAAGGTCTTGGTGCGGTTGGCGCGGTCGGTAGCCTTGACTTCGGCGGTGGGCAGCGACGCTATATCGTACATCAGGGTATAGACGATCTTTGATGCGGAAGCCCCCTTGGGAACCACTTCGACCGTGCCGTGGTAGAGGTCTTTGCCGGTCTCCCAGGTGTAGGTGTAAGACAGCGCGGTCTTGCCGACGAGGACCTCGTTGATCCGGCCGGCGACGCGCCGGACGGTGCCCACGTCCCCAAAGGTCTTGTCACCGGAGATAATCTCGCAGCTGACCTTGAGCCATTCGCTCAGCGAGCAATAGGGCCCGATCTTTTTCCAGGCTGTCTCGGCTGAGACGTTCAGCTCTTTTTCCAAGACGATGTTGGTGTATTCGGCGGCCGCGGCCGGCCCCGACAGCAGCAACGCGGCAGCGAGAATGTGCAGTCTCATGACGAGCCCTCCCCAGGCGGTGAAAGGACACTTTAGCTGTGGGAGGAGGGCTGGGTACAGACGTGAAATCACGACGGACATCCCCAGCAGTATTTGTATTCGCTATGGGAAATCATTAGCTTAGATGCATCTATCGCGCATGGGGGCGCCATGACCACCTATCTCTCGCTGCACGGCGTTGCCGTCGAGCCGTCCTACCACCGTTTCATCGAAAACGAGGTGCTGCCGGGCACCGGCGTCCAGCCCGGGGCCTTCTGGGAGGGCTTCGCCAAGCTCGTGAGCGAACTCGCCCCGCGCAACCGCGCCCTTCTCGAAGAGCGCGACAAGCTGCAGGCCCAGATCGACGCCTGGCACACCGCGCGCCGTGGCAAGCCGGTCGACACGAGCGAATACGAGGCGTTCCTGCGCGCGATCGGCTACCTGCAGCCGGAAGGTCCTGACTTCAAGGTCGGCACCGCCAACGTCGATCCCGAAATCGCTGAAGTCGCCGGTCCACAGCTGGTGGTGCCGGTCATGAACACACGCTTCGCCCTGAACGCGGCGAATGCGCGCTGGGGAAGTTTGTACGACGCCCTCTACGGCACCGACGTGCTGGGACCGCCGCCGACGGGTAAGGGCTATGATGTGGCGCGCGGCGCCGCGGTCATCGCGCGCGGACGTGCCTGGCTCGATCAGACGTTCCCGCTGGGCGAGGGATCGCATGCCGACGTCGAAAGCTACAGCGTCGCGAACGGAAAATTCACGGCGAAGCTGAAAGACAAGACAACGGGACTGAAAGACGCCAGCGCGTGTCGCGGTTTCCGCGGCGAGGCGGATGCGCCGGAAGCCTTGCTGTTGCGTCACAACGGCTTGCATGCCGAGATCGTCATCGACCGCAGCCACCCCATCGGCAAGAGCGATAAGGCGGGCGTGGCCGACATTGTCGTCGAAGCGGCGCTGACCACCATTATGGACTGCGAGGACAGCGTCGCGGCGGTGGACACTGCCGACAAGATCGCGGTCTACCGCAACTGGCTGGGCTTGATGAAGGGCGGGTTGACGGCGTCTTTTGAGAAAGGCGGCAAAACTCGCGCGCGCGCGTTGGCGCCTGACCGCGTCTACACCGGCGCCGACGGCAAGCCCCTGGTGCTGCACGGACGCAGTCTCATGCTGGTGCGCAACGTGGGCCACTTGATGACCACCGATGTGGCGTTGCTGCCCGGCGGGCGAGAAGTGCCGGAAGGCATTCTCGATGGCGTGACCACGGCCCTGATCGCGCTGCATGACCTGCGTGGCAAAGGTACCTTGAAGAACAGCCGCGCCGGTTCGCTCTATGTCGTCAAGCCGAAGATGCATGGCCCCGCCGAAGCGGCCTTCACGGCCCTCTTGTGCGAGCGCATCGAAGACCTTCTCGGTCTGGCGCGCAACACCATCAAGATCGGGATCATGGACGAGGAGCGGCGCACCACCGTCAACCTCAAGGAATGCATCCGCGCGCTCAAGGACCGCGTCTTCTTCATCAACACCGGCTTCCTGGATCGCACAGGCGACGAGATCCACACCTCCATGCAGGCCGGAGCCGTGGTCCGCAAGGCGGACATGAAATCCGCGCGCTGGCTGGGCGCCTATGAGAACGCCAACGTCGACACCGGCCTGGCCTGCGGCTTCCAGAACCACGCCCAGATCGGCAAAGGCATGTGGGCGATGCCCGACCGCATGGCCGAGATGGTCGCGACCAAAGCCGTCCATCCCAAAGCCGGCGCCAACACCGCCTGGGTGCCGTCGCCGACAGCCGCGACCTTACATGCGCTGCACTATCACGAGGTCGATGTGCACGCGCGGCAAAAGGAACTGTTGTCGCGCGAACGCGCGAAGCTCAGTGACATCCTGACGATTCCCCTGGCGGGCCAGCGCAACTGGTCGCCGGAGGAAGTGAAGGCCGAGATCGAGAACAACGTGCAGGGCTTGCTCGGCTATGTCGTGCACTGGATCAACCAGGGGATCGGCTGCTCGAAGGTGTCCGACATCCATAACGTGGGACTGATGGAAGACCGCGCCACCGTGCGCATCTCCAGCCAGCATCTCGCCAACTGGCTGCTGCACGGCATCTGCACGCCCGAGCAGGTGATGGACGCCATGCGCCGGATGGCCAAGGTGGTCGACGAGCAGAACAAAAACGTGGCCAACTACCGGCCTCTCGCCCCCGACTTCGAGAAGGGCCTCGCCTTCCAAGCCGCGCGCGACTTGGTGTTCCAGGGGCTCAACCAGCCCAATGGCTATACTGAACCCGTGCTGCACGCCTATCGCCGTCAGTTCAAACGGACGTTCGGGGACGTCTAATGGCCATCCGCAAGATCGGCATTCTCACCAGCGGCGGCGACTGCGCCGGGCTGAACGCGGTGATCCGCGCCGCGACCGACGCCGCCATCGGCCTCGGCTGGCAGGTGATGGGCCTGCGCAACGGACACCTGGGTCTGATGACCACACCACCCGACGTCGTTGAACTCACCGTCGATACGGTGCGCGGCGATCTCTTGCGCGCGGGCGGAACCATGCTGGGCACCACGACCAAGGACAGCCCCTTTGATTTTCCCCAAGCCGACGGCACAACCCGCGACCGCTCGGCGGATGTGGTGGCAGCGATCAAAGGCCTCGGCATCGACGCATTGGTGGTCATCGGCGGCGACGGCAGTATGCGATTGTTCGACCGCTTGCTGGCGCCCGCGGGCATCCCCTGGGTCGGCGTGCCCAAGACCATCGACAACGACGTGCCCGGCACCGAGTACGCCGTGGGTTTCTTCACGGCGGTGGAAGTGGTCGGTGAGGCCATGGACCGCCTCGCGTCGACGGCGGCGAGCCACCGGCGCATCATGGTGCTGGAGGTGATGGGCCGCGATTCCGGATACATCGCACTCTACGGCGGTGTCGCGGGTGGCGCCGACGCCATCCTGATGCCGGAGTTCGCCTATGACCTCGACGCCGTCGCGGCACATGTGCGGCGCATCACCCATAATCGTCCGAACCCCGTGCTGATTGTCGCTGCCGAGGGCATCAAGCGCCCCGCCGACGATCGCCGCCTGGGCGGCAGCATCGGAGCTGCGATCGCGGCGGGATTGCAGAACCGCACCGGATTCGATGCTCGCTGTACGGTTCTGGGTCACGTCCAGCGCGGCGGCTCACCCGCGGTCTTCGATCGCCTCCTGGCCTCGGCCTTCGGCGTGCAGGCGGTGGCATTGCTGGCCAAGGGCGAGAACCGCTGCATGGCCGCGTGGCACGGCAACGGGATTGGGCACGTCGCCATGAGCGATGTCGTCACCGGCCCGCGTTTCGTCGGCCGCGACAGCGCGCTCTTACGCGCCGCACGCGGCATCGGCACCTATATCGGCGAGGGTTTCTAACGGAACACAGCTTCTCCGTAAGGCGTTGGAGAACCATGGCCGAAAAGACGATCCCCCCACGCGCTCCCGCTGCCGAGGCGCTGGAGCGCGATAATTTCCTGCGGCGCCTGGGCCCGGGCCTCGTCACCGGCGCAGCTGATGACGACCCGAGCGGCATCGCCACCTACAGCCAAGTCGGGGCACAGTTCGGCTATGGCCTCTCCGGCGCCATGCTGTTCTGTTTCCCCTTCATGGCGGTGATCCAGGAGATCGCTGCGCGCATCGGCTGCGTCTCCGGCCACGGCATCGCCCACAACCTGCGCCGCCACTACGCACCCGGCCTGCTGCGCAGCGTTGTCATTCTGCTATTGGTGGCGAACGTCATCAATCTCGGCGCCGATCTGGGCGCCATGGGCGCGGCTCTCGGCCTCTTGATCGGCGGGCCGGTGCAGCTCTATGCGCTCGCCTTCGGTCTCGTCTGCATCGTGCTCGAGGTCTTCATGACCTATGACCGCTACGCCGCCGTCCTCAAATGGACGACGTTGTCGCTGTTCACCTACGTCGCGGTGGTACTGGTTGTGGATGTGCCTTGGGGTGAAGCGCTTTCGACCATGCTGGTACCGGAATTCAAATTGGATTCCAGACACGCCACCGCATTGGTGGCGATCCTGGGCACGACCATCAGTCCTTATCTCTTCTTCTGGCAAGCCGGCCAAGAGGTCGAGGAACAGCGCCGGCGCCATACCAAAGCTTTATGTACCAGTCCGCGCGACGCAGGAGCCGAGTTCGCGCGCATTCGCGTCGATACGCTGGTGGGCATGGGTGTGTCCAACCTGGTGGCGCTGTTCATCATCTTCGCCACGGCCGCGACGCTGCATGCGCATGGGGTGACGACGATTACGACCTCGGCGCAAGCCGCCGAAGCTTTGCGCCCCATCGCCGGGGTTTTGTCCTTTGGGCTCTTTGCGCTCGGCATTATCGGCACCGGAATGCTGGCTGTGCCCGTGCTCGCGGGCTCGGCGGCCTATGCGGTCAGCGAACTTTTCAACTGGCCCGAGGGATTGAACCGCAGGCCGCGCGAAGCCAAGGCCTTCTACGCCACCATCGGTGCCGCCACGCTGGCGGGTGCCGCGATCACCTTCGTCGGCATTGATCCCATGAAAGCCCTCTATTGGAGCGCGGTCGTCAACGGCGTGCTCGCAGCCCCCTTGATGGCGGTGATGATGCTGATCGCACGCAACCCGCGTGTGATGGGCAAGCTCACGCTCTCGCGCACCATGACGTGGGGCGGTTGGGCGGCCGCCGCGCTGATGACAGGGGCCTCGGTCCTCTTCTTCGTGCTGCTCTGAAGCGCACGCAATCCGTGAAAGCGATGGTGCGCGGAACTCCTTAGGAACAAGGGGGAAACGCCGGGCGTTGCGTAGGCAACAGTGCTGCTGAGGCAGCCCCACATATATGTATTGAGAACTCACATGCGCCGCGCGCCCTTCATCCTCCTCGGTATGCTCGTGCTGCCGATGCTTGTTGCTACGAACGCTGCCCAGGCCTCCGACGGCAAATTGGCCGCGTCCGCGCAAATGCTTGCCGGTCCCGGCTACAACTTCCCCGAAGTCCGCCGCCTGGCCAAAGGCTTGTCGGTCGATATTCACGGCTGCCTGAAAAGCTGGGATTGGTGCGATGTCACCTGGCGCGGCAACCGCGGTTGGGTCCCGGCTGCGGCCATCGATGCACGCCGCAATGACGCCCGCGTTCCTGTGAAGGACTACGGCGCTCAGCTTGGCGTGCCGGAAGTGACCTTCCAGCTCAACTCGTACTGGGACGCCAACTACAACCATTCGCTGTGGTACCCCGACCGCGCCCGCTTTGTTGGTCAGGACGCCAGCTACAACGTGCAGTAGGCCTTCGGCGCGACTGGCACGAAACTTCTACACGCCGCCAGCGTTTCATTCTCAGAAGACAAAACACCCCCATTGAGGAGGTCATCATGCGTGTCGGTAGAGATATGGACATCACAGAGCGCGGTACGGGTACCGCCACAGGTCACGAAAGCGACGCCACCAACCAAGTCAAAGACCCCGAGGATCTGTCGGTCGAAGAGGTGCGCCAAGGCACCACCGGCCACGGCGTGCGCTACGTGCTCGGAATTTCCCTGGCTGCGGCGCTTATCGGCCTGGGCCTCGCCTGGGTCTTGGTTGTCTAACCAGTATTGAAACTGCAAGAAGGAGTTTTTGCAATGAATTGGGATCAAGTCAGCGGCAATTGGAAACAGATGAAGGGTAAGGTCCAGGAGAAGTGGGGCGACCTCACCGACGACGATTTTGACCGCATCGCCGGCGTGCGCGATCAGCTGATCGGGCGCGTCCAAGAGCGCTACGGCCTAGAGAAAGAAGCCGCGGAAAAGCAGGTCAAAGAGTGGGAAAAGTCGATCCACTAGTCTCTCCCGCTTTCCAATGAGTTCTCACGGGAGCGGTCTTGATGGCCGCTCCCGTTCTCTTGTGCGTCTACTCGCCCGGTCATCATGCGCTCCATCAGTTCGCTTACATTCGCGGTTCTGATCCTCGTCAGCATCCTCGTCGCCGGGTTGATCTGGGCCGCGGGCGATATTCTGGCGCTGTTCTTCATCGCCTTTCTCCTGGCCTACCTGTTCGATCCCTTCGCCGAGTGGATGGTCCGCCACCGCATGTCGCGCCCCGCCGCGGCGTTCCTGATCACGACCGGCCTCGTCGTGCTGGTGGGTGGCGCGCTGGCGCTGTTAGGTCCAATCGCGATGGATCAGTCGCAAGGCCTTCTGCGCAGCCTGCAGACGTTCTTCACCAGCGCCATGGCCCACGTACGGACCGAACTTTCGCCCTATCTACCGCTGCTGCGCCCCTTTGGCCTGGATGGGCTCGTGCGCGCGAGCGAACCGACGCCCGGCAGCATGGCGGCGCCTCTCGCGACCGTCGTCAGCGGCGGGCTCGCCTTCGCCGGCACCATGGGCTTGGCCCTCTTGGCGCCTGTGGTGACGTTCTATCTGCTCAAGGACTGGCCGCGCATGCTGTTGCGCGTGCTCAAGGAAGTCCCGCCCAACAAACGCGCCGCCGTGCGCCGTCTCGCCCGCAGGATCGACGGCGTGCTTGCCGCCTTCCTGCATGGCCAGGCCTGGGTTTGCCTGTGTGTGGGCGTGCTCTACAGCATTGGATTTACGGTATCGGGCCTCGGTTACGGAATCGTGCTCGGCTTGATCTCTGGCGCACTCAAGTTCCTGCCTTACGTTGGCACCGCCATCGCCTTTGTCGTGACCCTGGTCACGGCAGGCACGCAGGAGGGGGCCGGCGGTTGGCTGATGGGCGGCGTCATGCTGACCTTCCTCATCGTCGAGTTCATCGAATCCAGCATCCTGTCGCCGCGCATCATCGGCGACCGCGTGCGTCTGGCCCCCGCCATGGTGATCTTCGCCGTGTTGATCGGCGGCAAGCTGATGGGCGTGATCGGCGTGTTCATCGCCATCCCGGTCTTTGCCGTGGGACGCGAGTTGTTCGGCTTCTGGCTGCACAAGGAACGGGAGGGCCGCAACGTTCGCCGCCGCCGCGCGCGGGCTCATAAGCCGCCGGTGCTGGCCGAAAAGAAGATCGCCGTCGTCGTCAAACGCTGAGGCTGGAACATCGCGCGCGGTTCGGTGTTGAGCCTCAGAGTCCCCAGTAAGGAGAAGACCCATGGCCACCACCCAGAAGAACGAAGGCGAAGGCAGCCGCACGGCCGCCAAAGCCTACAACGAGGCCACGACCCGCTTTGCCAAGTCCGGCAAGGTCGCGCCCGCGGCGGCGAAGGCGAAGAAGAGCCTTGCGTCCAAGCGCGAAGCCGCAGAAATGAAAAAAGCCGAAGAGATCGGCAAGAAGCCCGCCAAATCTCGGCGCGCGAAGAAGCCCTAAGCCGAAAGGCAGACAAGCAAAAAGGGCCAAGGCAATGCCTTGGCCCTTTTTCTATGGGAGCAGATTACTTTTGCCCGATTACTTTTGGTAGTCGAACTTCGGCATGTTCTTGAGGGTGTCCTTGGTGGCACCCGGCAGCATGGTCTTATCGGTCGTGAGTTGGAAACCGTTGAACGGCACGGCGACCAATTTCTCGCCGACGCCCAGGAAGCCGCCGACCGAAACGATCGCATAGAGAACCTTGTCGTTGCGCGAGACAATCAGGTCGTCGATGGTGCCGATTTTCTCGTCGGCTTCATTGACGACGCTGGCGCCGACAACCTTGCTGCTGCGATAGCCGGTGGAGACTTCCGTAACGTCGACTTTGTATTTAGCGATGGTTTGCGAGACGCCTTGGGCGCCGGCGGGGACGGGGATCAGCGGGATCGCCGCGATGAACGCGAAAGCAAGAAGCAGTTTGATCATGATTATCACCTGAAACGTGTAAGTGCTTGTTCACAGGAGATAACGCCCGCGTAATGGCAGGTGTTCCGGGATGGATGAGGGAAGGCAGCTACTCTTTGTCTTTCTTGCCTTGGGTCTTCTGGTCAAGCTGCTCGAGCAGCTTGACCAGGTCCGGGGGCAGAGGTTCGGACGCAACCGCGTCGAACATCTTGTGCAGCTTCGTCTCGAGCCATGAGTCGAAGGCCGGATTGGTCTTCGAGCTCGTCTCTGCACTCGGAGCAGCGACGCGCGGCTGAGGCTTGGAAGGTGGTTTATCGTTCATTACAGCAAGGTACCGGTTGACTGGGACGCTGCGTGCGAAATTCGCGCCATGCAAGTTATCGTCAAGGGCCGCGAGCGCGGCATTTACGACGCCGATATGCATCTTAGTCCGCCTCCGGCGGAAGCGCCAATACGATGGCTAGGATTAGGTCCACGCCTCGACGCTGGTCGCGCCGCGGCTCGAACGAGGGGTTTCGTCCGTCTCCCGCGCACTTTCCTTCGGGGCTTCTTCGCCCAGGACAAGCGACGCCATCCTGGCGCGGGCGCGCCACAGGCGGCTCTTGATGGTGCCGATCGAGCAACCCAAGGTTTCCGCAGCTTCTTCGTAGGAGAGGCCGCTGGCGCAGATCAGGATCAGGACTTCGCGTTGCTCGGCCTGGAGCTTGCCCATGGCATGCACGACTTCGCGCGACAGGATGTCGTTTTCCTGGGCGCCTTGGCGCGACAGGAACTCTTCCGGCACTTCATCAAGGCGGGCGGGCTTACGCTTATTGCGGCGAAGCGAGCTGATGTATTCGTTGCGGAGGATTTTGTAGATCCAGGCGGTGAAATTCGTGCCGATGGCAAACTGCTGCTGCGCGCGCCAAGCTTTCAGAGCGGTTTCTTGCAGAAGGTCCTCGGCCGCCGCGCGGTCGCGCGTCAACATGACGGCGTAAGCCTGCAGGCGCGGCATATGGGTGAGAAGCATCTCCTGAAACTGGTCAGCCATGTAAAAACGCTCCTAGGGTGAGAATTAGGTGAGCTGTTAACGGCGTGAACGGCTTAGGGTTCCCTCAAAAATAGCCGGGCGAGCAGGAAAAGAATCAATTTTGCCGGCCACTTAACCTTAAGGTTGTGTCAAATTTACAATTACACAACCACAGATTACTAGGAACATTGCTTTCTGGGAGGGCGTTGGGCTGAGATATTCAACAACTCAACGATTGGCCCAGCCATGACCCATATTCTCGATATCAAAGCCGCCAAATCCAACCCGAGCAAATTCTTCGCAGCCCCCAAGGATGTACTGATGCATCCGGGCCTCAGCCGTGAAGCCAAGATCGACATCCTGCGCTCTTGGGAAGTTGACGCCCGCCTGATGTCCGTGGCCGAAGAGGAAAACATGACCGACGGCGAACGCAGCCACTTGGGCGCGGTGGTCAGTGCCCTGATTGCCCTCGACGACGAACGCAAGCGCCCGGATACCGAAACTGGGACCGGACCTGGCAAGTCGGGCGGCAATTAAGCCCGGTTAAAAATCACACGTAATACGTGGGGAACAATCCCTGCGCAGGGGCGTTGCATTCCTGTGGCGCAAAACTACGGCGCACGGGCTTTTGTCATCATTCACAAACGGGGCGTGCAATGAATCAGAAACAGCAAGATCAAAGACAGAATAGCCAGCAAAATCAGCAAGGCCAGCAGAACCAGCCGCAGCAGGGCTCGGAGTGTACCCCGTCAGACCTTGTTGGACAGATTGAGGTAGTTGAATAACGGAGAGTTTCT
>CANKHC010000077.1 GCA_947481595.1 Fidelibacterota bacterium | reverse complement strand
CGCGACCTTGGGCATGCTGACCACCGACCAGGCGGCCAAGCTGAAAAAATCCGGGCTCGACTACTACAACCACAACCTCGACACCTCGCCCGAGTTCTACGGCAACATCATCTCGACGCGTATCTACGCCGACCGTCTGAACACTTTGTCGGCGGTGCGCGACGCCGGGATCAACGTCTGCTGCGGCGGCATCGTCGGCATGGGCGAGGAAGCCGAAGACCGTGTCGGCATGATCACCGCCTTGGCGACCCTGCCGGCGCATCCTGAAAGCGTGCCGATCAACATGCTGGTGCAGGTCGAAGGAACGCCGCTGAAAGGTGCCGCGAAGCTCGACGCCTTCGATTTCGTGCGAACGATTGCCGTGGCACGCATTACGATGCCGCGCTCGATGGTGCGCCTGTCAGCCGGGCGCGAGGACATGAGCGACGAGACGCAAGCCTTATGTTTTCTTGCGGGTGCCAACTCGATCTTCTACGGTGCCAAGCTCTTGACGACGCCGAATCCCGGCGAAGATCACGACCAAGCGCTGTTCGCGCGCCTCGGCATGGTGCCGATGCCGAGCTGAGGATGAAGCCGTGACGCTGCCTGAATGGGTTCAGTCCGGCTTTCCGCACGTCTGGCTGCCCTATACCCAGATGAAAACCACGGCGCCGCCCTTGCCGGTGGTGGCCACGCAAGGTGCGCGCATCACGCTGGCCGGTGGGCGCGTGTTGATCGACGGCATCGCTTCGTGGTGGACGGCCTGCCACGGCTATAACCATCCGCATATCCGCGCGGCGGTGGCGACCCAGCTGGAAATCCTGCCGCATGTGATGTTCGCCGGCCTGGTGCACAAACCGGCGCTGACCTTGGCCGAGCGCTTGGCGGCACTGCTGCCGGGCGACCTCAACCGCGTGTTCTTTTCCGACTCAGGCTCGGTGGCCGTCGAGGTCGCTTTGAAGATGGCGACCCAGTATTGGCTGAATAAGGGCGAGCGCGGACGGCATACGTTCCTCGCGTTCAAGGGCGGCTATCACGGCGATACCATCGCCACCATGGCGGTCAGCGATCCCGACGAAGGCATGCACAAGATGTTCGGGGGCTTGCTTCCGAGACACCACGTCATCGACCTGCCGACGGATGAGAAGAGCACAGAGGCTTTCGACACATTCCTAAAACGTCATGCCGGTGAACTGGCGGGCATCATTGTCGAACCCCTGGTGCAAGGCGCGGGTGGGATGCTGTTTCACGGTCAGGACGTGGTGCAACGCATCCGGGCCGCTGCGGACACCCACGGGTTGCTGCTGATCGCCGACGAGATCTTCACCGGCTTCGGGCGCTCAGGGTCTATGTTCGCCTGCGAGGCGGCGGGTGTGGTGCCCGACATTATCACGCTGTCGAAGGCCTTGACCGGCGGGACCATGGCGCTGGCGGCCACCGTGGCGCGCGAGCATGTCTTCGACGCTTTTTGGTCCGACGACAGCCAACATGCGCTGATGCACGGGCCCACCTTCATGGCCAATCCGCTGGCCTGTGCCGCTGCCAATGCCTCCTTGGACCTGTTCGCCCAGGAACCGCGCCTGGCTCAGGCGGCGCGCATCGCCGAGTTGCTGGAACAGGGACTAGCCCCCTGCCGCGACCTCAAGGGCGTGAAAGACGTGCGTGTCCTGGGCGCCATCGGTGTGGTTGAGCTTGAAAAAATCGACAACATGAACGCGCTGAAGCAGGAATTCCTGAACGCCGGCGTCTGGGTGCGGCCGTTTAATGATGTCGTCTATCTCACGCCGGCTTTGAATATCGCCGAGAACGATCTCGCAACCCTGACCGATACCATCGTGGATGTGCTCAGCGCCTAGACCAAGTCCCGTAGGCGACGTGATACGTCACATCGATGCCACCCGCAAAGCCGCGCAGCACACTGCGTAGGGCCCCGGGGCCCAAGCGGCGATTGTCTTCCGGCATATGGGCGCCGATCTGCTTGAGGTGGTCGAGAAACGCGATGCCGTCGGCATAGCGCCGGTGCAGGCGGTCTTCGCTGATCGCGATCTCAGGAAGCATGTTTGAGAGGGCCGCGCGCGGCGGATAGTTGTGCATGGCGGCGTAAAGCCCGGCCGCGCTGTGGGCGGCGCGCCATTCACAAAAACTATCGGCGGCGAGGGTCGCGAAGGCGAGATGTCCACCCGGGGCGAGCAGTCCAGCGAGGCGGGCGAGGGACGCCGGCAAGTCCGCGAACCACTGAAAAGCGAGACTGGCACAGATCAGATCGAAGGGCCCTTCAACGCGCGGGTCTTCACCGTCCATCACCAGAAACTCCACAGCCGTCTCCGGCGCGGCGTCGCGCACATTGATGCGGCAGCGCGCGAGCATGGCGGGTGCGATGTCGGTGATGACGAGTTCGCGGGCATCGATGCGCGCGAGTGCGCGGGTCAGGAAGCCGGTGCCGCAGCCAATTTCCAGGATACGCGCGCGCGGAGGCAGCGGCAGACGGGCGATGCGCAAGGCGAGGCGTTCGGCGACTTCGCGCTGAACCTCGGCGCCGTCGTCATAGGTGTCGGCGGCAGCACTAAAAGCCGCGGCAACGGCGGCTTTGATATCCGCATGCTGGCTCATCAGCCCGCCCCCTCTAGCCAGCCATGGAGAGGATCATGTTGCGCACGATGGGATAGATTTGGGTGTCCCAGCGCTTGCCGGAAAAAACGCCGTAGTGTCCGACGCCGGCCTGGAGGTGGTGGCGTTTCATATAGGGGCGCAAGCCCGTGCAGAGTTCATGGGCCGCCAAGGTTTGACCCGGCGCGCAGATATCGTCGCGCTCACCCTCGACCGTCAGCAGCGCCGTGCGCTTGATGGCGGCGGGTTTGACCAGCCGGCCGCGATAGGTGAGTTCGCCCTTGGCCAGCAGCGGGTCCTGAAACACCTTCGAGACCGTTTCCAAATAAAACTCCGCAGCCAAGTCGAGCACGGCGAAGTATTCGTCGTAGAAGGTTTTGATGGCCTCGGCCTTATCCACTTCGCCTTTGGCGATGTGCAGGAACATGTCCCTGTGCGCGCGAACGTGGCGCAGGCTGTTCATCGACATGAAGGCGGTGAGCTGGACGAAGCCGGGATAGACGCGGCGCCCGGCGCCCTTGTGGCAGGGCGGCACAACAGACACCAGGTTTTGCTCGAACCACTTGATCGAATGTTCGCGGGCGAGATCGTTCACCTTGGTGGGATTGACGCGCGTATCCACGGGGCCGGCCATCAACGTCATGCTGCGCGGCTGGGCTGGGTTCTTGTCCTCGGCCATGACGGCGACGGCAGCCAGCGCGTGCACGCACGGCTGACAGACCGCGATCATGTGATTGTCAGGCCCCAGATGCTCGAGGAAGCGGATGATGTGCTCGATGTATTCATCGAAGCCGAAGGGGCCGTCGGTGAGGGGCACATCGCGGGCATTGTGCCAGTCGGTGAGATAGACGTCGTGTTCCGGCAGGAGCGTCAGGACGGTGTTGCGCAGCAGTGTGGCGAAGTGACCCGACAGGGGCGCCACCACCAGGACTTTCGGCCGGGGCGCTTCGACGTCCTTCTTAAAGTGCAGAAGGGTCGCGAACGGGGTGACGACGGCGGCCTCCTCGGTGACCGGGACAACCCGGTTGCCGACCGCCACCTCGGAGATGCGATAGGCCGGCCGCTCATGGGTGAGCTTTGTCCGGGCGATCATCTCCCAGGCCGCGCCGAAATAGGTCAGGCCCCCGAATCCGGGCAGGGCCGCGAGTGGGTCCAGGAAGGCCTGGGCCTGGTCGGCGGCCTTGCGGACAGCCTCAAGGGCGTCCGTCTGCCACTGATAGGCGGAATAAAGCCCGCTCATCTCTTTTTTCGGGTCCCCAAGATTTTGGACTGCAAGATTTTAGACTGCATGTGCGAAAGCCTAGTGCTTTTTATGCTGCATTGCGAGATGATCGTTTGGCGGCGGTTTTCCAGGGCGAAGGTTCTGGACGTTAACCTATGGCCGCGAAGGGCCGACGTGAAGGGGATTAGGCCATGGCTGCGGCCACTTTGACGATTTCGAGCAGGAACTACTCCTCCTGGTCCTTGCGCGCCTGGCTGCTCTGCAAAATGGCCGGCCTCGATGTCGACGTGAAAACCGTGCCCATCGACGACGCCACCAATCGCGCCGAACTTCTGCTGCTGTCGCCGTCGGTGCTGGTGCCGCGCCTTGAGCACAAGGGCGCACGCATTTGGGACACGCTGTCGATCGCGGAATATCTGGCGGAATTGAAGCCCGAGGCGGGCCTTCTTCCCGAGGACCGCATCATCCGTGCGCACTGCCGCTCGATTTCGGGCGAAATGCACGCGGGCTTTTACAATCTGCGCTCCGCATTGCCGATGAATTTGAAGGCGCGCTACCCGGATTTCAAGACCTGGGCTGGTGCCAAGCCCGACATGGCGCGGGTGTTTTCGATCTGGCAGGACTGCATCGACAAGTACAAGGGGCCTTATCTGTTCGGCGACGAACTGACCATGGCCGATGCGATGTACGCGCCCGTCTGCACGCGCTTCCTGACCTACGGCGTGCACCTCGATCCGGTGAGCAAAGCCTATTGCAACGAGATCATGACCTGGCCGGCCATGGCCGAGTGGATCGAAGCCGCCCAGCTCGAACCCGACGAGCTCGAAGAAGTCGACGCCGAATTCTAATCAGCGAGAATCATCCCAGGAAACTTTCATGAGCGTGAAAGACAAAGTCGCCGTCATCACCGGCGCGGCCAGCGGCATCGGCAAAGGCATCGCCGCCACGTTTGTGCGCGAGGGTGCGAAAGTGGCCATCGCCGATCTCAATCTCGACGCGGCGACGGCGACGGCGAAGGAACTGGATCCGAGCGGCAAGATGACCTTGGCTGTCGCGATGGACGTCACCAACGAGGCCCAGGTTGACGCCGGTATGGCGAAGATCGCGGCGCACTTTGGCGGCGTCGACGTGCTGGTCTCCAACGCCGGCGTGCAGATCGTCGCCCCCATTGAGGACTTCGACTTCGCCCAGTGGAAGAAGATGCTGGCGATCCATCTCGACGGCGCCTTCCTGACCACGCGCGCGGCCTTGCGCCTGATGTACAAGCAGGGCCGGGGCGGGGCGATCATCCTGATGGGCTCGGTGCACTCCAAAGAAGCCTCGCTGCTCAAGGCCCCCTATGTCACCGCCAAGCACGGCCTGATCGGCCTGTGCAAGGTCATCGCCAAGGAAGGTGCGGCGCACGGCGTGCGCGCCAACGTCATCTGCCCGGGCTTCGTGCGCACACCGCTGGTGGAGAAGCAGATCCCCGAGCAGGCCAAGGAACTGGGCATTACCGAAGCCGAGGTCATCAAGAACGTCATGCTGAAGAACACGGTCGATGGCGAGTTCACCACCGTCGACGACGTGGCGCAGGCGACTTTGTTCTTCGCGGGCTTCGAAACCAATGCCCTGACGGGACAGTCGCTGGTCGTCAGCCACGGCTGGTTCATGCAGTAAGCGCTCCCGCAAGCGCGCAATAAAAAAGGCCCCGCGAGGGGCCTTTTTCAGTTCTGAGCAGCCGGAGTTGCCTCCAGCGCAGAAACCCTTAGACGGCTTCCTTCAGATCCTTGGCAGCGCGGAAGGCGATTTTCTTGCTCGCCTTGATCTTGATCGCTTCGCCGGTGGCCGGGTTACGGCCCATGCGCGCCGGGCGCTTGCGCACCTGGAGGATGCCGAGACCCGTCAGGCGGAGCTTGTTGCCCTTCTTGAGGTTCTTGCTGATCAAGCCGACCAGGTCCGTGAGAATCTCGGTGGCGACCTTCTTGGAGAGCGTGTGCTTTTCACCGAGCTCAGCAGCGAGGTGCTTGAGGGTGACGACCGCTTGTTTGCCGGCAGCAGGAGTTGCCATTGTTATCGATCCTTTCTCGAGGAATGAGTGTCAAACTGCATGCGCAGAGAATCACAACGCCCTATGAGATGCAAACCGAAAAACGCATTTAAGCGGCTTAAAATCGATATTTCTTGCATCAGGGGCTTTTTCGGCCCTTGTGGCGACCAGCAACAAAGCCCCGGTTTATAGGCTGAATCTGCACCTCGGCGGCGGTTGCGGCCTGTGGATAAAATCACCGAATCTCTCAAAAGCGATTCATAAGCTGTTGAATTGAATCGTGAATTGGCGAGTCCTCCACAGACGCGCCACATGCAGGGAAGGCCCAATTCATAAGGGTTTCTGCTGCGCCGCACCCTAAGGCGGGGCGGTGGTTTGCAGTTTGGGCACGGCATCCATCAAAGCGCGGGTGTAGGGGTGCGCGGGCCGTTCCAAGACCTCCGCGGCGGGGCCCTGTTCGACGATTTGGCCCCGAGTCATGACGGCGACGCGGTCCGAGATGTGCCGGACGACGGAGACATTGTGCGAGATGAACAAGTAACTGAGACCGTGTTCGGCCTGGAGATCGAGCAAGAGATTGAGGATCTGCGCCTGCACCGAGACATCGAGCGCCGACGTCGGTTCGTCGAGGATCAGCAGGCGCGGACGCACGGAAAGGGCTCTGGCGATCGCGAGGCGTTGGCGCTGGCCACCGGAGAATTGGTGCGCCAGTCGGTCGAGCGTGTCCGCGTCCAGGCCTACGTCGCGGAACAATGCCGTTGCGCGCTCGCGCAGTTCAGCGCGCGAAGGATTGGCCCCGACGGTGAGCGGCTCGGTGACAATGCGCCACGCCGGCCAGCGTGGATCGAGGGAACTCTGCGGGTCTTGAAAAACCATTTGGATCTCGCGGCGTTCGGCAGGCGAAAGCGCGGCGAGATCCTTGCCCTTGTACATGAGGCTGCCGGTGGCCGGAGCGAGACCGACGAGCGCGGCGGCGAAAGTGGTTTTGCCGGAACCGGATTCACCCACCACGCTGACGGTTTCGCCTTCGCGGATGGTCAGCGAGACGTCATCGACAACGGTGGTGTAGGTGCGTGCCCCCATGAGCGAACCGCCATGGCGCGGATATTTGACGCTGACTCCGCGCGCTTCAAAGAGAACGGCGCCAGGAGCGGGCGCGGCCTTGCCTTGCGCTTGCGCGGTGCCGGATAGGGCAGACGCAACGGTCGCGAGACGTGCCTTAGGCTGTTTGCCTTCTGGCAACGCATTCAGCAGCGCCTGGGTATAAGCGTGCTGCGGATGATGGATGACCGCGCGCGTTGGGCCTTCCTCCACCACCTTGCCCTGGTACATGACATAGACGCGGTCGCACATGGCGGCAATGACCGCGAGATCATGGCTGATGAGCAGCACGGCGGCGCCGGTGGCGGCGGCGCGTTCCTTGAGAAGGGCCAAGATCTGCGCCTGGACGGTGACGTCGAGGGCGGTGGTGGGTTCGTCGGCAATGATCAGCTTGGGATGGCAGGAGAAGGCCATGGCGATCATCACGCGTTGTCTCATGCCGCCGGAAAGCTGATGCGGGTAGGCCTGCAGCACGTGGAGGGGATCGGCTATATGCAGATCGGTGAGAAGTTCTGTCGCTTGCATATTAGCTTCTGCACGGGGGACGTCGCGGTGGCGCAAGATGACGTCGGTGATCTGCTCGCGCACGCGCAAGGTCGGATTGAGCGCGGTCATGGGCTCCTGGAAGATCATCGCCACGTCCGCCCCGCGCATCGCCTGGAGTTCGCGTTGCGATGACTTGAGGACCTCATGGCCGAGGGCGTCGATGCGCCCTCGCGCATAGACGGCGGTGGGCAGGAGCTGAAGAATGCTCATGGCCGTGACCGACTTGCCCGAGCCGGACTCGCCCACCAGGCCCACGATTTCGCCGGCGTCGACGTGCAGCGACACCCCGTGCAGCGCCGCCGTGGTGGCGTCGAAACCGGCAAAAGCGAGCGAGAGATCGGAAATGGAAAGGAGTGGTGTCGTCATCGGGACCCCGAGTGTCGCTGCCCCGGCGCCCTGCCACAAGCCCGCGCGGGAGCCAGGCACCGCTTGCCCGTCAAGTCGGTAAATTTTGCCTTAACGGAGCGCTGGCGACCGCGCCCACCCCCCTAAACCCCTGTGAACCGCGCGTTAAGGTTTGGCACGCCTTTTGCTCCTATAAATGCACAGGTTGTCTTGTCCCGACCCAGAACCTGGGGTGCGGGCGCTGGAGTTGTTGACGTGGTGTCATCGGTTGCCGGGTTAAGCGTGGCGCAAATCGCCGGTCTGTCGCGGACCGCGATCGAAGGCTTGTCCACGAACGACGTGGCCAGCCTGGCCACGACACAGGTGGCCGCTTTCACGGTCGAGCAGATCGGCGCCTTCAACGGCACGCAGCTGCAGGCGCTCTCGCCCAAGCAGATGCGCAGCCTGACGCCCGAGCAGATCGCCGCCCTCTCGCCCGGCCAGATCAGCTTCACGTCCGTTCAGCTTTCCGTGCTGCTGACCGCCCAGATCGAAGCCTTCGGCGTCGACGACATCGCCGTGCTGTCGACGCAGCAGATCAAGGGTTTGACGGCCACAGAGATTTCGGCGCTGACCTCCTCACAGCTGGCCGTTCTGTCGCCGACGCAAATCGGCGCGCTGACGGGTGGCCAGGTTCAGGGGTTGACCGCCACGACCCTTGGCGCCCTGACAACGGCGCAGCTGGCCGGCCTCAACACCACCCAGATCGCAGCCCTCTCGCCGATACAGGTCAGGGCTTTGACCTCGACCCAAATCTCATCCCTCTCGCTGACACAGTTCGGCGCCCTGACGCCGGCGCAACTCGCTGGGTTGAGCACGTCCGACATCGCGGCCTTCACCGAGGAACAAGTCGCGGCCCTCACCGCCACCCAGCTCAAGAGCCTCACGGGCGTCGAGTTGGCCGCCTTCAGCACCGCGCAAATCGCGGCCCTTGCACCGGATCAGATCGCGGCCTTGACCGGGCCGCAAATCAGAGGCCTGAGTGCTGCGCGCGTGGCCGAGCTTAGCCGCGCGCAATTCGAGGCGCTGACCGTCACACAGCTCGCGGTGCTGACCGCCGGGCAAGTCACGGGACTTTCCGCGCTCGAGATCGGCGATCTCACAACCATCGAAGTGCGCGCGCTGGGCACCTCAGCTCTCGCCGCGCTGGATGCCACGCAACTTGGCGCCCTGAATGCAAGCCAGATCGGCGCGCTCAACACCGCCCAGATCCGCGCCCTGACGGCCACCGGACTTGCCGCGCTGGTGCCCACCCAGCTCGGCACCTTCGCCGCCACGCAAATCGGCGCACTGACGCCCGCGCAGATCAAACTGCTGCCGGGCGATTGGGCCGGCGCGCTCAACGACAGCCAACTTTCCGCGCTGACCGCGACACAAATCGCCGGGCTGACCGCGGCGAATGTGCAGGCGCTGAGTGGCGCCCAGCTCGCCGCTTTGTCGCTCACGCAGATCAAGGGCTTGGTGGCGACCGGGCTTGGCGCGCTGGCGCCGACTCAGGTCGCAGCCCTCAGCACGACGCAGGTGAGCGCGATGACCGCCGCGCAAGTCAGGGGTCTGACGACCGCGGCGTTCGCGGGCTTTGAGCCATCCCAGCTGAACGCCCTGACAGCCTCACAGATCGCGGGTCTGTCGAGTCAGCAGATGCGCAGTCTGACGGCGGGTCAAATCGGCGCCCTCAGCGTCACCCAGGTCAAAGCCATTACGCCGACTTCGCTCGGCCTTTTGACCACGGAACAGATTGCGAGCCTGAACACGACGCAGATCGCAGCCCTCGCCTCCGGCCAGATCACCGGCTTGACCGGGTCGGCCGTCGCGGCCCTGTCGCCCAGCCAGCTTGCCGCCCTCAGCGGCCGGCAAATCAGCGCTTTTATGATGCCGCAGATCCGCGGCCTAACCGATGCGCAGATCGCATCTCTCAACACGACGCAAATGGCAGCCCTCAGCGCCGCTCAGGTCGCCGCCTTCACCGGCACCCAAGTCGATGCGTTGACGGCCGAGCAGCTGCGCAACCTCTCGGCCACTCAGATCAAGGGCCTGAGCGCCACCGCATTGACGGCCTTCGAGGCCACTCAGCTCGCCGCCCTGTCGCCGACGCAGATCGCCGGCCTCAACACCATCCAGGTCCGCGCGCTGACCCCGCAAAGCTTGGCCGCGCTGACGACCGCGCAACTTCGCGCCCTGGACCCCGCGCAAGTGCAGTCCCTGTTGGCGCCGCAATTGGTCGCCTTGACGACGACCCAGGTCGAAAACCTGACCATTGCCCAGCTCCGCAGCCTGAGCTCCGGCGCCCTGTCGGCTCTGACACCCACCCAGATCGGCGCTCTGTCGGAAACCCAGGTCGGTGCCATCACCGTCACGCAGATGGCGGGCTTGCGGTCCACCGGCGTCGCGGCTTTGACTCCGACGCAGCTCGATGCCCTCTCCGCCAGTCAGATCGCGGCTCTGCCCACCGCTGCACTGAGCGGCCTCGCGCCCGTGCAGATCGCCAGCCTGAGCAACGCACAGCTGGGCGCCCTCGGAGGTTCGGGCATCGCGGCCCTCACCGCCGACCAATTCACGGCCCTGACCTCGGCGCAGATCGCTGCCCTCGACGCCGCGCAGATCCGCAGCCTGACGCCCGCGCAGATCGGCGTGCTGATGTCCAACCAGCTCGATGCGCTGGCGGACACGCAGCTTGCTGTCCTGACCGCCGGCCAGATCGCCAGTTTGACCGAGACCCAAGTCGCAGCCCTTTCGCCGTCGCAGATGAGCGTGCTTGCCCCTGCCGCCATAGCGGGCCTAAGTGCCACGGACCTCGCCGGGCTCAGCACCGCGCAGCTCGATGCGCTTCGCCCCGCGCAGATCGCGGGTATCGCATCGACAGCGATCGCCGGCCTCTCGACGGAACAACTCGAATCTCTGAGTGCGACTCAGCTCGCGGCCTTGACGCCGGCGCATATCGGCGCCCTTTCGACGGCGCAGCTCGCCGGCCTCACCGCGACCCAGTTGAGCGCGCTGAGCATCGCGCAGATCAGGGGCCTCAATGCCGGCGCATTGACGCCGACACAACTCGCGTCCTTGCGCGCGCCGCAAATGGCGGCGCTGGCCACGACCGCCCTCGCGGCATTGAGTGAGTCCCAGGTTGATGCGTTGGCGGCCACGCAACTTGCCGCCCTGACGGCGACGCAGTTGGCGGCCTTGTCGACCTCGGGACTGGACGGCCTTTCCTCGACCGATATCGCAGCCCTCAGCACGACGCAGATGGCTGGGCTGTCGGCGACCGGCCTCAACAGCTTTGAGGAAACACAGATCGGCGCGCTTTCGGTCACGCACCTGGCCAACCTCTCGAACACGCAGATCGCGGGCCTCGCTGCCGCCAGCGTCGGCCGCTTGACGCTCTCACAACTCGGCGCGCTCGGCAGCGGTCAAATCAACGCGCTTGGCGCGACAGGTGTCGCGGGCTTGACCGGCGAGCAGCTCGCAAGCCTGAACACCACGCAGTTCGGTGCCCTGACGCCGACGGGCTTGGGCGGCTTGACCGCACCCCAGATCGCTCAGTTGCCGGTGACCCACGTGGCAGCGCTGTCGGCGGCGCAAGTCGCTGCCCTTTCCACATCGGGGATCGCGGGCCTTTCGGCAACCCAGGTCCAGGCGCTCACCTCCACGCAGCTCGGCGCCTTGACCGGCGCGCAGCTTGGCGCCTTGAACGCCACGCAGTTCGACGCCCTGACGGCGACGCAGATGGCCGGGCTGACCACCACGCAAATCAAAGGGCTGAACGCGTCGAGCATCGCGAGCCTGAGCTCAACCCAGATCGCGGGGCTGAAAACGACTCAGGTCGCGGCCCTCTCCGTCACCGCCATCGGCGGCTTGAGCACGGAACAGACGGCGGCGCTAGCGCCAACCCAGCTTGCCGCGCTCGCGGGCAGCCAGATCGGCGCGCTGTCGGCAGCCGGCCTCGACGGCCTCAGCACCACCGACATCGCCGCCCTGAGCGCGGCACAAGTCTCGGGTCTGGCGGCGACGGGGATCGCCTCGCTCGATACCGCGCAGATGGCGGCGTTCACCACCACCCAGATGGCGGCTTTGACCACCGCTGCCTTCGGCGGCTTGACCGGTGAGCAGCTCGCCAGCCTCACCGCTACCCAATTCGGCAGCCTCACGGCGGCGCAGCTTGCCAGCATCTCGCCCGCCGGGATCGGCGGCTTGAGCGATGAACAATTGAGCGCGCTGAGCGCTACGAAATTCAACGCGCTGAGCACGACGCAGATCGGCGCCTTGTCGCCGGCCGCCCTGAGCGGCTTGTCGACGACGGCCTTCGCCGGGCTTTCCTCGACCCAGCTGAACGCCCTCGAACGCATGCAATTGCGCGCCCTGACCACCAGCCAGATCGCGGCCTTGTCGGCCAGCCAGGTCGGATCGCTGACGCCCACGCAGGTCTCCAACCTGACCATCACCGAGATCGCCACGTTGAATACCGCGCAGTTCGCCGCCCTGACGGCGTCGCATATCAGCGCGTTGACGGTCACACAGGTCCAGAACCTGACGGCGACCGAAGTCGCGGGCTTGTCCGCCAACCAGCTCGGCGGCCTGTCGACGACCCAGGTGGGTGGAATGACATCGACGGTCATCGGCGCGCTGACGCCGACTCAGATCGAAGCCTTGCTGCCCGTCCAGATCGGCGGCTTTAGTGACACGCAGCTGGCGTTCATGACCCCGGCGCAGCTCGCCGCTATACAGACGGCGCTCTCCTAGGTTTTCGGGCCGATTTTATCCTGAGTCTTGGTATCGAAGTCGCCGGCGTCGTGGCGCTCATGCAGTTGCTGCGCGGGTTCGCCGAAGCTGCGGTTGACCATGCGGCCGCGTTTGACCGCCTGGCGCTCGCCGATTTCCTTGGTCCACCGCTGAACGTTTTTATAGGACTGCACGTCGAGGAATTCCCCGCCGCTGTAGAGCAGGCCCAAGGCCAGCTGCCCGTACCACGGCCACACCGCGATGTCGGCGATGGTGTAGTCGGGGCCTGCGAGATAGGCACTCTCGGCGAGACGGCGATCAAGCACGTCAAGCTGGCGTTTGGTCTCCATGGTGAAGCGGTTGATGGCGTATTCGATCTTCATCGGCGCGTAGGCGTAGAAGTGGCCGAAGCCGCCGCCGAGATAGGGCGCCGAACCCATCTGCCAGAACAGCCAGGAGAGGCATTCTGCACGGCTTGAGTCCTTCGGCAGGAAAGCCCCGAATTTCTCGGCGAGGTACAGAAGGATCGCGCCCGATTCAAAAACGCGTACGGGCTTGGCGCCGCTCCTGTCCATCAGCGCCGGGATCTTGGAGTTGGGGTTGACGCCCACAAAGCCGCTGCCGAACTGATCGCCCTCCATGATCTTGATCAGCCAGGCGTCGTATTCCGCACCCTTGTGGCCGAGGGCCAGCAGCTCCTCGAGCATCACCGTGACCTTCACGCCGTTGGGCGTGGCCAGCGAGTAAAGCTGCAGCGGATGCTTGCCGACCGGCAGCTCCTTGTCGTGCGTGGCGCCGGCGATGGGGCGGTTGATGTTGGCGAACTGGCCGCCGCTGGCCTTCTCCCAAGTCCAAACCTTCGGCGGCGTATAGGCGGCGGTGTCGTTCATGAGGATGCCCTGAAAAGGATGATGAATGCCGCGATTGTAAGCGGGCGAAAGTCGCCGGCGTATGTGTTTTTTTGGAGGGTGATATGCGGGCGTGGCCCGCTTTTTTGCTGGACGGGGTGTGCGCAGGGGCCGTCTCTCTTGAAGATCGGCACCCACACCAGCCACCCGTCCCCGCGCCGCCGCCATCGCCACAGAGGGCAGCGCTGGGGCGGCATTGTCTTG
>CANKHC010000076.1 GCA_947481595.1 Fidelibacterota bacterium | reverse complement strand
TCCCCGGGCGCTTCAAGGATTATATCTCGACACCTAAGCGCAACGGCTACCGCTCGCTGCACACGTCGATCATTGGACCCCAGCGCCACCGCATCGAGATCCAGATCCGCACGCACAAGATGCACGAACTGGCCGAACTCGGCGTCGCCGCCCACTGGCGCTACAAAAGCTCCGACCTTTTCGAACAGAGTGCCCTGAAGCAGACCGACGGCCGCCAGTATTCATGGCTGCGCGAACTGCTCGATATTCTCGAGCACGCGCAATCGCCGCAGGAGTTTCTGGAACACACCAAGATGGAGATGTTCCACGATCAGGTGTTCTGCTTCACGCCCAAAGGCGATCTCATCGCCTTGCCGCGCGGTGCGTCACCGGTGGACTTTGCCTATGCCGTGCACACCGAGGTCGGCAATACCTGCGTCGGCGCTAAGGTCAACGGCCGTATCGTCCCTCTGCGCACGCGCCTGCAGAACGGCGACCAGGTCGAAATCGTCACGTCCAAGGCGCAAAAACCTTCGCCGGAGTGGGAGGGCTTCGCCATCACCGGCAAGGCCCGTGCTCACGTACGCCGCCGTGTGCGCACCGAAGCGCGCGTCGAATACCTCAAGCTCGGCCACGAGATTCTCGACAAGACCTTCGGCAAGGAAGGCCTAGCGCTGTCCGACAAGGGTCTTGCGGGTGTCCTCGACAAATTCAGCGTCGAGACCATCGACGACCTTTACGCCAAAGTCGGCGAGGGGCGTCTGGTGGGCCGAGAAGTGCTGGTGGCGGTCTATCCCGGCGCGCGTATGGACGCCGACGACAATATCGTCAATCTGTCGCAGGCGCGCCTCAAGAAGGCGAGCGAGTCCAACAGCCCGATAGCCATCCGCGGGCTCACCCCCGGCATGGCGGTGCATGTGGCGGGATGCTGCCATCCGCTGCCCGGCGACCGCATCATCGGCATCGTCACCGAGGGCCGCGGCGTCGAAGTGCACACCATCGACTGCGAGATGCTCGAGGATTACACCGATCTCCCGGACCGCTGGCTCGATCTGGCCTGGGATGCCGACAAGGACAAGGACGCCCATATTGGCCGCATCAACCTCGTCGTCGCCAACGAACTCGGCAGCTTAGGGTCTATGTGCACGGTGATCGCGCGCAACTTCGGCAACATTCACAATTTGAAGATCGTCAAACGCACGAAGGAATTTTGTGAATTGGCGGTGGATATCGAGGTGCGCGGGGTCAAGCACCTTACCAATATCATCGCGGCGCTGCGCGCCACGCCCGTCATCAACTCGGTGGAACGGGCGCGGCGCTAATGCCGCAGAACGTCAGAGGATGTGGAAGAGATAAAGCAAAATGATGACCGGAATCGGAATTCCGAGAGCCCACAATAGTACACCGCGCATGTTACCCTCACTGAAACCAAAAGTTAGTTTAGATACCGATGACAACGGCTTTCGCTACCATTAGTTCCCGCTGATCCCCGCCTTGTGCGGGGTCTGCCTCCAAGCAATATCAGGACGATGTTTCAGCGCCGCAAAAGAGTGTCTCTGCGTTCCAAGGTAGCCCAATGGATCTGGCCGCGGATGGGCTGGCGCCGGACGCTGCGCTACTTTTGGCATCGCCTGCAGCGCATTCCCGGAACGCCGTCGAGCATCGCCATGGGCTTCGCCGTCGGGGCCGGAATTGCCATGACACCGTTCTACGGTATGCACATCGTCACCGCCGGGGTCGTTGTCTGGGCGTTGCGCGGCAACATCCTGGCATCGATCTTGGGCTCGCAGCTCGCCAATCCTTGGACCGCACCGCCGCTTTGGTTTGGCGCTTACTATCTTGGCGGTTGGATGACGGGCGTCAACGTCGCAGACCACCCGCCTAATTTCATCGCCATGTTCAAAGGCCTCACGGAATCCGTCCTCAACTTGGATACGCAGATGTTCGCCGAACGCGTTTGGCCGGTGTTCTCGCCGATGTTGGTCGGCAGCGTCCCCATGGGCCTTGTCACTGGCACGATTGCCTACTTTGCGTTGTTGCCGGTCCTGAAGGCCGTGCAGGAGCGCCGTGTCGCGCGCCGGAGCCGGCCCATCCCCATGACCGAGGCCGGCATTTGACAAAGGCTGGGGGACATTTGCGGCTCGGCGTCAACGTCGACCATGTCGCCACCGTGCGCAACGCGCGGGGCGGCATCCATCCCGATCCGGTGCGCGCAGCCCTCATGGCCGCCGCCGCCGGTGCGGATGGCATTACCGCGCACCTGCGTGAGGATCGCCGCCACATCTCTGATGATGATATCACCCGTCTGATGGCCGAGCTCACTGTGCCGCTTAACCTTGAGATGGCTGCGACCGACGAGATGCTCAAGATTGCCTTGCGCCACCGCCCGCATGCGGTCTGCCTTGTGCCGGAGAAACGCTCTGAGCGCACCACCGAGGGCGGCCTCGACGTCGCAGGTGGGCACAATCACCTTGCACCCTTTGTGCGCGAACTCGTGGGTGCCGGCATCCGCGTTTCGATGTTCATCGAAGCCGAGCCGCGTCAGCTCGACGCCGCGAAGGGCATCGGCGCTCCCGTCGTCGAACTTCACACCGGCTCATACTGTGAGCATCCGCCCGGGCCAGAGCGCGAGCGGCAGCTCGAACGCCTGCGTGCCGCCGCCGCGCACGCCGCGGCCATGGGACTCGAATGCCACGCCGGTCATGGCCTCGGCTTTGACACCGTCGGGCCCGTCGCGGCCATCTCGACGCTCGCCGAACTTAACATCGGCCATTTCCTTGTGGGCGAGGCCATCTTCACCGGTTTCGCCGCCGCCATTGGCCGCATGCGCACGCTCATGGACGAAGGGCGTGCATGAAAGACTTGAAGGACATTTTTGCCGATGCGAAAAACGCAGCGAAAGTCCTCGCGGGCGTTGAACGCGAACCCGCCAACCTTCCAGCCGGATATGTGTCCCCCCTTGTCGGCGATCCCAATGCCATAAAGTGGTATCGCGCGCGCCGTGCCATGTCTTTTTTTGCGTGGGACATCTATGCCGGGGCGGCGATTCAACATTACCGCGCGACACAACCTCAATCAGGTGTGCCTTTAATCAACAGCCAGGGCGCCTTCATCGGCAATCTAGCTTTGGAATTGGCGGACAGGCTCGAGGGCGAATTCCTGCGCTGCAAGGAAGTACCCTGGCGCGACCAGCGTCCCGACGGTTATTCCTTCGACCCGCTCGATCAGCCTTGGTCGACGCCGGCCTATCGCGACCAGCGCATGACACACCGCGAGATGTCGATCGGCATGGAAAATGTGTTGAATGAGACCCTTGCTGCGATCGCGCCCAGCGTCGAGGCGGCGCTCGGTCATCATTGGTCGGCCGGCGCGGCGCGTCTTTATGCGCAAAATCCCGGGCAAGACGGGGGCGTGCACACGGACTGGTGGCCACTCAGTCTGCGCAAGTTGATGCTCTATCCATCTGGCGCGGGGGTCGAGCAGGGATCGACCGTGATGGTCATCAACGATGTCGGACAGATCGTTACCGGCGGGAAAGGCGTGTGGACGATCTTCGAGAATTCAACGCTCTCGCATATGGCGGCAGCGCCAAAGGCGGGGCAGCCGCCGCGGCCGACCGTCGAGATCACCATCATGCCCGCATTTCGCAGCGACCCCAAAATTAAGGCTCACGGCATCAACGTGGGTTTCCCGTGGCTGCCGCCCGATATCGAAGGTCTTGAAGGTAAGAACGTGCCCAACGGATTTGCGAGCGAGGACATCAAGCATCGTTCGCTGCTGCGCTGCCTGATGCTGGCCCTCGATCTGCCGGACGAAGCCGCGATTCCGGAGCACTACAAGGGCCTGGGCTATCTCGATATCTAGCGGCCCAGAAACGTACGGCACGCTGCCTGCATTTCCGCGGTGAAATGCCCGGGCACGACGATGGAGCGGTTGATAAGAGTCGGATCAACATAGCCGCCGGCAGATTTTTCGAGATACCAAAATCCGATCGTGCACGGAATGCGGCGGCCGAAGAATTCATGGCAGGCTAAAGCCACGCCGGGATGAAATCCGCGTCCGGTCTTTGGGTCGTGTGTATAGTCCTCGCTGATCTTCGCGCGCACCTGAGCAAGGTCGACTTCGCCGACCTGCAGCTCGAGGTCGTCACCGCAGAAAATACCGCCGTCACGGACGAGGGGGGCCGCATGCTTCAGATCCTCAAGTACGTCCTCGTAGTAGTGCGACGCGTCGACATAGACCAGATCATAAGCACCCTTTTTGAGCGTCGGCAGGATGTCGCGGGACTGCCCACGATGAACATGGAGCGCTACAGCGCCTGAAATGGATTGCGTATTGTGACGGAAAAGCTCGTAGGGAACTTCGGTTTTGGCGAGTTCGTTGAACTCGGCGTAGATGCCGCCCTTGGCGATGTCGCCCGTCGTCGTAAACGGCGCCCACAGATCAACACAAGTGATGGAACTGCCCGCGACAGCGAACTGCCGCAAGGTCTGCGCCCAAGTTAGCGCACTCGAGCCGACCCATGAGCCAATTTCAAGAATATGGACAGGCCGGCCTTTCTGCATCGCGGCTTGGGCGGCGGCGGCCATGAAGACGTGACGCCGCCAGTCGCCCTGAAAGCCAAAGGTGGTGCCGCCGAAATAGGGAGCTTTGCCAAAAAGCGCCCGCAAGACCGAAGACAAAGGGGTTGAACTGTATGCCGCCGCCATCGATCCCGCTCCTGACCCGCACCGTCGTCTGCATAGCATGTTTCACGTCTGTGGGGTTGCGTGTTGATCGCCGTACGCCGCGTGCTAGGATTCGCCCATGATCCTAGGCATCGGCAGCGACCTCATCGACATTCGGCGGATCGAGAAGACCGTGGCACGTTTCGGTGACCGCTTCATCCAGCGCATCTTCACCGAGACCGAGCAGAAAAAGGCCGAGCGCCGCAAAGGTGCCGGCGCGGCCTACGTCGCGACCCTCGCGAAACGCTACGCCGCCAAGGAAGCCGCCTCCAAGGCACTCGGCACAGGCTTTCGCGACGGCGTCTACTGGCGCGACCTGGGCGTCGTGAACCTTCCCAGCGGCAAGCCCACGGTGGTCATGACCGGCGGCGCGGCCCTGCGGCTGAAAGCGATGACACCTGCAGGCATGCGCGCCCAGGTCGACCTGACCATCACCGACGAATATCCCATGGCCGAAGCTCTGGTCATCATCTCGGCGGTGCCGATAGGTCCGCCATCAGGTCCGTAACACCGGTAAATAGCGCCATTTGCCGCGATTTCCTTGACTTTGCGGGCTGCCGCTGGCTTCATCCGCTCCTCAAGGCTGGCAAACGCGCGGGCCTTCTGACCACCTTGAAGGCCATGGCAAAATCCTCCGTTATTTCCGGTTCCAGCAAAAAGCAGGAAGGCGTCGGCGAGACCGTTTCGACGGTCATTTACACGCTGCTGATCGCCGTGGTGATTCGCACGTTCCTCTTTGAACCTTTCAACATCCCTTCCGGGTCGATGATCCCCACGCTGCTCGTCGGCGATTATCTCTTCGTCTCTAAGTATTCCTACGGCTACAGCCGTCACTCGGTGCCGTTCAGCGTGATTCCGTTCACGGGCCGCGTCTTCATGTCCGAGCCCGAGCGCGGCGACGTCATCGTCTTCAAGCTGCCGTCGGATAATAAGACCGACTACATCAAACGCCTCATCGGCCTGCCCGGCGACACGGTGCGCATGCAGGACGGCCGCCTGTTCATCAACGGCCAGCTGATTGAGCGCACCAAGAGCGAGGACTACGTCTACCGCGATACCGACGGCAACGTCCGCCGCCCCACGCTCTACAAAGAAGCACTTCCCGGCGGCGTGGTGCACGACATCCTCGAGGAAGGCGACAACCGCCGCCTCGACAACACTCGTGAGTTCGTCGTTCCGCCCGGCCACTACTTCATGATGGGTGACAACCGCGACAACTCCGTCGACAGCCGCGCCGACGTCGGCTTTGTACCGGCCGAGAACCTGGTCGGCCGCGCCGAATTCCTGTTCTTCTCGACCGACGGCAGCGCCTCGATCTGGGAAGTCTGGAAGTGGCCTTTCGCCATTCGCTTCAGCCGCATCTTCAACGGAATCGACTGAGCGTGGAGCACACCTCCATGGCTGAGCCCAAGAAACAGCCGAAAGTGAACGAGCATCAGTCCCTCGAACAGGTTTTGGGGCACCAATTCGCGTCACCCGCGCTGCTCGAGCAGGCACTGATTCACCGCGGAGCGCTTGGCACACAGCGGGCTGTTGCCGCGAGCGAGGGCAATGAGCGCCTGGAATTCCTCGGCGACCGCGTGCTCGGCCTGGTGATCGCCGATACGCTGCTCAAGACCTTTCCCGACGAAAGCGAAGGCGAGTTGGCGCCACGGCTTGCCGCGCTGGTGAGTTCGGCAACACTGTGCCGCGTCGCCGCCGCCTGTGGCCTCGGCAAGCACCTCACGCTCGCGCGCGGCCAGAAAGCCGACAACGCCGTGCTGGCTGATGCTTGCGAAGCCGTGATCGGCGCGCTCTATCTCGACGGCGGCATGAAGCCGGCTGAGGCGTTCATCGGCGCACACTGGAGCAAGCTGATCCGCGACGACATACTTCCGCCCAAGGACGCCAAGACCGCCCTGCAAGAATGGGCACAGGCGCGCGGCTTGCCGCTGCCGGTCTATCGCGTGATTGATTCATCAGGTCCCGCGCATGCGCCGTCTTTTGTCATGACGGTCACCGTCCAGGGTTATTCGGAAGCGCGCGGAGAGGGCAAGACCAAGCGCCTCGCGACCCAGGCCGCCGCCACCGCGCTGCTCGCCACCCTGCCGGTGGCGCCATGACCGATTCCCCAGATCATACTGAAGAACAGTCCGAAACCCGCTGCGGCTTTGTCGCGGTCATCGGTGCGCCCAACGCCGGCAAGTCGACCCTGGTCAACGCCCTGGTCGGGGCGAAAGTCAGCATCGTCTCGCCGCGGGTGCAGACCACGCGCTCGATCGTGCGGGGCATCGCCATGTTCGGCAACGCGCAAGTGATCTTCGCCGACACGCCCGGCATCTTTCAACCCAAGAAGCGTCTCGAGCGCGCCATGGTCGCCGCAGCCTGGACCGGTGCGGCCGACGCCGAGGTTATCCTGCTGGTGGTCGATGCCGCCAAAGGCCGCCTCGATCCCGACAGCGAACGCATCGTCGCCGACCTCAAAGCCTCTGGGCGCACGGCTTTGCTCGCCCTTAACAAAGTCGACCTTGCCGACAAGGGCAAGCTGCTCGACCTCACGACCCAGCTCAATACCGCCGGCGCGTTTAGCGAGATCTTCATGATCTCAGCCCTCACGGGCGATGGCCTCGATCAGCTCCGCGAAAGCTTGGTTGCCCTGATGCCCCGTGGCCCGTGGATGTTCCCCGAAGACGAAGTCTCCGACATGCCAGCGCGCATGCTGGCCTCCGAGATCACGCGCGAGAAGCTTTTCCTCAACCTCCGCCAGGAGTTGCCTTACTCCTGCGCCGTAGAAACCGAACGCTGGGAGGAGAAAAACGACGGCAGCCTTCGCATTGAGCAGGTGATCTATGTCAGCCGCGAGACTCACCGTCCCATCGTGCTCGGCAATGGCGGCCAACGCATCAAATCCATCGGTGCGGCCTCGCGCCTTGAGCTCGGCAGGTTGTTCGAGCGCCCCGTCCATCTCTTTCTGCATGTGAAGGTTAACGAGCGCTGGAACGAGGACCGCGGCCTTTATGCCGCCTGGGGGCTCGACTTCAATGCCTGATTCCGTTTTGATATAAACCTCATGAGAATCTTTGGCGTCACCGCATTCATTCTGGGCGTCTTGTCGCTGGGTATCCTGGCGATGCGCCGCAGCCAGAAGATTCCGACCTCCTGGCCCGATCACGTCATGATGTTTGTCGGCATCGCCGGCGCCATCATGGGCCTTGCGGTTATTTTCCTGCGCTTTAACTAAGCCGCCGGCTGTGGCCGTCAGCTGGGAAGACCAGGGAATTGTCGTCGCGGTGCGGCCTTTCGGCGAGCACGACGCCATCTTAACGCTGTTGTCCGAAGAGCAGGGGCGTCACGCCGGGATCGTCAAGGGCGGCGCCGGAAAGAACGCCCGCGGCTTGCTGCAGCCGGGCAACCTGGTGAAAGCCTGGTGGCGCGCGCGCCTCGACGAGCAACTCGGCACCTTCACCCTCGAACTTTCGCGCCCCTTCGCCGCCTCCGCCATGGTCGAAGCCGCATCGCTCGCCGGCCTCGCTTCGCTTTGCTCCATGATCGATGCCACCTTGCCCGAGCGTGAAGCGCACGGCGCTGTCTTTCGCCACACGCTGCACCTGCTAGAAAATCTCGGCGCGGATGGCTGGGAGGCAGAGTACGTCCACTGGGAGTTAGCCCTCCTGCGCGACATGGGCTACGGCCTTGACCTCAGCTCCTGCGCCGCCACGGGGACCACCGAGGATTTGGCCTATGTGTCGCCGCGCAGCGGCCGCGCCGTCTCACGCGCGGCAGGCCTACCTTATGGTCCGCGCCTGTTCGCGCTGCCGGCCTTCCTGCGCGATGAAAATGTTCGCCCCGACGGCCCCGGCGAGATCGCCCAAGGTCTGGCGCTGACGGAATACTTCTTCGACACCCATGTCTTCCGTCCGCACCGCCAGCAGATTCCGGGCCCCCGCCAGCGCTTCGCCGCGCGATTTAGCGCGATCGGTTGACAGCGCGTAAGCCTTTCATACTATCGGTTGTGGTAATTCCGGCGGGGATCGGTATGCTCCGGCCCGCAGCGAATCGAGACGGTTATGGCTAAAGCCCCGGCACCTAAGCGCCCCGACATCATCAGAGAAACGCCCCTGGCTGAGGCCTTGGGCGAGCGCTATCTCGCGTACGCGCTGTCCACCATCGTCTCGCGCTCGCTGCCCGACGTGCGCGACGGCCTGAAACCCGTGCACCGCCGCCTGCTTTACGCCATGCGGCAATTGAAGCTCGATCCCGCCAGCGGCTTCAAGAAATGCGCGCGCGTCGTCGGCGACGTCATCGGCAAATATCATCCGCACGGCGATACCTCGGTCTATGACGCCCTTGTGCGTCTCGCCCAGGAATTCGCGGTGCGTTATCCGCTGGTCGAAGGTCAGGGCAATTTCGGCAACATCGACGGCGATAACGCCGCCGCCATGCGCTACACCGAGGCGCGCCTCACCGCATACGCCCAGGCGCTGATGGACGGCCTTGACGAGGATGCCGTCGACCTGCGCCCGACCTACGACGGCGAAGAGAGCGAGCCGGTCGTTATGCCGGCCGCCGTACCGAATCTACTCGCCAACGGCTCCTCTGGAATAGCTGTGGGCATGGCCACCAATATCCCGCCGCACAATGTCGGCGAGATCTGCGATGCGCTGTTGCACCTCATCAAGACTCCCAAGGCCCAAGTTGGCACCCTGGTCGACTTCATGCCGGGCCCCGATTTCCCCACCGGCGGCGTACTGGTTGAAAGCCGCGAAACCATCGTCGAAGCTTACAAGACGGGCAGGGGATCGTTCCGTGTGCGCGCGAAGTGGCGCGAAGAAAAGCTCGAGCGCGGGCAATACAACATCGTCATCACCGAAATTCCCTATCAGGTGCAGAAGGCCAAACTCATCGAGCGGGTCGCTGCCCTTATGGACGAGAAGAAACTGCCGTTCCTCGCCGACATCCGCGACGAATCCACCGAAGAAGTACGTGTGGTGCTCGAACCCAAATCGCGCACCGTCGATGCAACCCAGTTGATGGAACAGCTTTTCCGCCAGACCGATCTCGAAATCCGCTTCGGCCTCAACATGAACGTGCTCGGCGCGGACAGTGTGCCAAGGGTCATGGACCTGCGCGAAGTGCTGCAGGCCTATCTCGATCACCGTCAGGTGGTCCTCGTCCGGCGCGCCGAGCACCGACTGGCGCAGATCAGCCACCGCCTCGAGATGCTCGAAGGCTACCTGATCGCCTATTTGAACCTTGATACGGTGATTAAAATTATCCGTACCGAGGACGAGCCCAAGCCGAAACTGATGAAGCGCTTCGACCTCACCGACGTCCAGGCCGAAGGCATCCTCAACATGCGCCTGCGGTCCTTGCGCAAGCTTGAGGAGTTCGAGATCAAGACCGAGCACAAGGCGCTTTCGGAAGAGAAGAAAGAGCTGAACGCGCTGCTCAAGTCCGACGACAAACAGTGGAAAGCCATCGCCGACCAAGTGCGCGAAGCCAAGGAGAAATTCGGCCAGAAGACCCCCCTCGGCAAACGCCGTACCGAACTCGCCGAGGCCCCGACCGCCGTCATCGTGCCGATCGAAGCGCTGGTCGAGAAGGAGCCGGTCACGGTGATCCTCTCGGCCAAGGGCTGGATTCGCGCCATGAAAGGCCACAAGGAAGATATCCTTTCGGGCGGCGGCGACTCGAAATTCAAGGAAGGTGATGCTTTCCAGGCTGCCGTCCTCGCTCAATCCACCGACAAGATTCTCTTGTTCGCCTCTGACGGGCGCTTCTACACCGTCGCCGGAGACCGCTTGCCGCAAGGAAGGGGTTTCGGCGAGCCGATCCGGCTGCTCGTCGACCTGCCCAACGACGCCGACATCGTCGGCATGTGGGTCTACGCCCGCGAGCAGAAATTCCTGGTGGTCTCCAGCATCGGCCGCGGATTTATCGTCCCTGCCGAACAGGTTTTCGCCCAGACCAAGAACGGCAAGCAGTGCCTCAATCTCGCCGATGGCGAGAAGGGCCGCGTCTGCGCACCGATCCCCGGCACCTCCGGCACAGCAGCAGACCTACTCGTCGGCAAGCCTGCCGATTCCGTCGCCATCATCGGCGACAATCGCAAACTCCTCATCTTTCCGCTCAAGGAAGTGCCCGAGATGGCGCGCGGCCGCGGCGTGATCCTGCAGCGCTACAAGGACGGTGGTACCGCCGACGCCAAGGTGTTCAATCTTAAGGAAGGCCTTACCTGGAAGACCGGCGACCGCGAACGCACCGACACCGATCTCAAGGAGTGGGTCGGCGAGCGCGCCCAGGCTGGACGTCTGCCGCCAAAAGGCTTCAGCCGGGACGATCGGCCGTTCTCAGGAAATTAGATTCCGGGATATTAGCGCGGTGGCGCGCCAGGCGTTTGCACCGGCGCGCGCTGGCCGCAGCTCCCCGGATTGTGCGTGCAGTAACCCTTCGCACCACCGGCGAACATGGTGAGCGGATCGCTGCAGCCGGATAGCGCCAGAGTGGCCGCCACGGCGAGAACGATATTGAATGTCTTTAGCATCTCTCGACCCTCTTACGCGGCTTCGACGGGCTGGAAGACTTTGATGACCCTGTCACCCGGCAGGGTCAGGATCGCGGTCGTGCCGTGACCGCTGCTCTCCAGCTTCAGGTCACCGCCGTGGACCTGCGCGAACCCCATCGCGAGCGGCAAGCCCAAGCCGATCCCTTGCTCCTCGCGCGCGAAGATGTTGTCGATCTGCGCGAAGGGCATCATGACTTGTGCCAGGCGCTCGGGGGCGATGCCCTTTCCGGTATCGCGCAGGGTGACGACGACGTCGCCGCCTGCACCCTTGCTTGCCGCAACGTCGATCCGTCCGCCGCGCGGCGTGTTCTTCACCGCGTTGTCGAGCAGGCTCAAGAAAATCTGTTTGACCTTGTGTTTGTCGCAACGGACCAAAGCGCGGGCAAAGGCGGTGCTGGTGTGAATCGCCACACCGCGTTTTGCCGCCGCCCCGGAGACAATGGCCACCGCGTCACGCACGATCTCCATCAGGTCGCAGTCGTCCTCTTCCAGGTGCAAAGTCTTGCCGGCTTGCAGCCGGCCGATATGCAGGAAGTTGTGTGCCAGCGACAAAAGGAAACGCGCCGAAGCCCGGATTTCGCCGACAATCCCCTGGTCTTTCGGCGACAGCGCATTTTCAGCGCGGTACAGCAGGAGGTCGGTGCCTTGGGTGACGTCGGTCAGCGGATTGCGCAGCGCACGCCCCAGGTAATTCAGCAGGTCGCCCTTGAATTTGTCGGCGCGGTCGGATTTTTCCTTGGCATCGCGCAATTCCGCGAGCATGGCCGTGCGCTGGGCGAGGTTGCGCCCCGTCACGATGAAATAAGCCGTCGCGACGCCGGCGAACAGCAGCAGGAGCGCGATGAAGGTCGCGGCCGTCACGCGCTCGGCACTGGCGACTTCCGCTTTGCGTTCCGCGAACAGACGATCTTCCTCGTTCAGCATCTGGTCGATGGCGGTGCGAATTTCGACAGCCACCGATCTCGAAGCGCCGGTGCGGGCATTCTCCGGTGCGGTGGTTAAGTCGGTGCCGCGGGCGAAATCAATGCTCGCGCGGAATTGCTCGATCTTGGTTTCGATCAGCGCGCCCAAAGCTTCGGCGCGCACGCTTTGCACGGGGTTGTCTTTGGTCAGGCGTTTGACTTCGGCGACGCCAGCGCGCAATCGCGTCACGGCGCTGAGGTGATCCATCACGAACTGTTCGTTCTTGTTGATCCTGAACCCGCGCTGGGAAGATTCCGCATCCAGGACGAGGGACAGCGTGTCCTGCAGCGCGTACTGCACCTCCTGGGTATGTTCGACGAAGTCCTGGGCACCGCGCAGGCGTTGAAGCTGGCTGTACACGGCGGCGCTGGCCCCGACGAGATAGAGTCCCAGCGCAATGATGCCGTAGCGGACGAAGGCTTCCATACGCCGCGTGGTTTTCATGGCTTACTGTCGCGGGTGATTGTCGGCAAACCGGCGCCTACGACGCTGGCGTATCTGCCGACGCTTCAGGCGCCGGGAGCAGCGGTTCCCAACCGCTGGGGCCCAAAGTCTCGAGCGGCTGAAAGCGCGCCTTGTAAGCCATCTTGGCGCTGTCAGAGATCCAGTAGCCGAGATAGACGTAGGGCAGGCTCAGACGTTTGGCCTGCTCGATCAGCCACAACACGACGTAGTTGCCGAGGCCGTCGCGCGTGCCGCCCGACTCAAAAAAGCTGTAAACCGCCGACAAGCCGTCGCTGGTGCGGTCGGTCAGGCAGACAGCTACTAGATTGCCGCCGCGGTTGCGGAATTCGACCAGGAATGTGTCGATGGGACTGTCTTCGACCATGGCGCTGTATTCGTAAAAGCCCATCAGTGCCATGTCGCTGCCGGCGTGACGCGCTTGCTGGTAGCGCGCGAACAGTTCGTACTGCTCGGTGGTGGCGCGTGCCGGCACCTTGATCGCGACCAGGTCCTGGTTCTCGCGCCACTGTCGCGACAGCGAGCGGCGGCGCTCGAATTCCCGGGCGACAACGCGCACGGGTACACAGGCTTTGCATCCCGGGCAGGCAGGCGCGTAGGCGATGGAGTGGCTGCGGCGGAAACCGGAACGGGCGAGGGCCTCGTGCAGATTCTCCGCACCCGGGCCCGAGAGCTCGGTCACCAGTTTGCGTTCCAGGCGCTCAGGCAGATAGGGGCACGGCAGCGGCGCCGTGGTGAAAAAGAATTGGGGCCGTTTGAGCGGTGTCTGGTCCATGGCTTGAAGGCCGTAGCATGGCGGGCACAAAGGCCGCTGGCAAGCCCTTGGGCTTAGGTAAATTCGATTTTCAAATCAGGGCTTTGCCGCCGGCGCGAGGTTCTCCCCCGTGGCCGGGACCTGAGGTTGGGTTCCACTGGTTTTTTCTAGGAAGCGCGGCAGCCGGTCGAAGTCCTCGGCTTGGACGTTCTCGGCGCGTAACAGGACGATCGAGACGCGGCGATTGCGCGGCGAACGGATCTGCGCCCGGTCGATGGGCTCGCGGTCCGAAACACCCACCACCTTATTGATCTGACGGTCGTCCATGCCGCCTTCGAGCAGGGCGCGCCGCGTCGCGAGCGCGCGGTCCGAAGACAGCTCCCAGTTGGTGTAACCGGACGGGTCAACCGCCGTCGACGGATCGGTATGGCCGGTGATGCTGAGCT
>CANKHC010000075.1 GCA_947481595.1 Fidelibacterota bacterium | reverse complement strand
GAAGACACGTCCTACGTCGAACGCGCTAAATAAGGATATTACTTAATGGCGCTGCGCACGGCCCTGTGGACAGTGATGACGGGCGCCGCCCAAAAGGCTGCGCGCGCGCTCAAACGCGACTTCGGTGAAATCGAGCAGCTACAGGTTTCGCAAAAAGGCCCCAGCGACTTCGTCAGCGCCGCCGATCTGCGCGCCGAGCGCACGCTGCGCACCGAGCTGCAAAAGGCCCGCCCGAAATTCGGCTTCCTCCTTGAGGAAGGCGGCGAGGTCAAAGGCGAGGACGGCCACCACCGTTGGATCATTGATCCCATCGACGGGACCACCAATTTCCTGCACGGCATTCCGCACTTCGCCATCTCCATCGGTCTGGAAATGGACGGCGAAATGATCGCCGGCCTGATCTTCAACCCCATCGCCGACGAGATGTATTACGCCGAGAAGGGCAAAGGCGCCTTTCTCAACGACAAGCGCATCCGGGTCTCGGCCCGCGCCAGCATGATCGACAGCCTGATCGCCACCGGCATCCCCTTTCACGGGCGGCCCGGCCATAAGCCGTTTGTGAAACAGCTCGAGCGCGTCATGGGCCATGTTGCCGGGGTGCGCCGCATGGGTGCCGCTTCGCTGGATCTGGCTTACGTCGCCGCCGGGCGCTGCGACGGTTTTTGGGAGACCGGCCTGCAGCCCTGGGACATCGCCGCCGGGATCCTCTTGGTGCGCGAGGCTGGCGGCTACATCACCGAAATCGACGGCGGCAAGAATGTCTTGGGCAGCGGCAATGTCCTGGCGGCTAACCCCAAGCTGCATAAGCAATTTCTGGATCTTCTCGCCGGCGATTAAGGCTGGCGAGCCCGGGCGTTACCCCCAAATCCCGTTGTACGCGGTAAAGCCCCTGTTGTACGGTTGTGGCCGGACAGGGGAACTCGCGCAAAGACGCGACATTTCAAAGACTTTGCGGGGCGGAGACAGCAGTGAAGAATTCCACGCGTCGGCTGCGGCAGGGCTTGTTTGCGACGGTTGGAGCAACCGGCGCGGCCCTTGTGCTTTCACAAGGTGCCTGGGCCGACGGCATGCCCGGCGCCAAAGCCGGCACTGGGACGCGGCCGCCGAGCAGCGTTTCGGTCGATTACGGCGCACTTGATGCCCTATCGCGGGGTGGTCCCGCCCTGCTGATCCCGGGCAGCGCGCCGGCGCCGATCAATAATAGTGGGCCCGTTATCTTGCGCCCGCCGCCAGGCGTTGCCCCGACCCTCATTCCGCCGCGCGGCCAAAATTCCGCCGCCATCAGACTGCGTCCGCCGCCAGGTGTGCGCGTTGCCCAGGCCGCGAAGCCCCCCGCGGCTAAGCCTGTGCAGATGGCGAAAGTCGAACCACCCGCTCCTGCGGTCGTCAAACCAGCAGAACCTGCCGCAGCCCCACCTGCCCCTGTGGCGCCGCCTCCTGCGGCTGCACCGCCCGCTCCGCCGGCGAAAGCCGCAGCGACACCGCCAGCTGCAGCGCCGGCCGCACCTCCCGCTCAAGCAAAAGCCGCGGCACCTGCGCCCGCCGCCAAACCTGCTGCGCCCGTAGCCGCGCCAACTGCACCGCCGCCGAAGGCCGCCGCAGTTCCCACGCCGGCGCCAGCACCGGCGGCTGCACCGCCCGCGCCCACTGCTCCGCCTGCGAAAGTCGCGACCGCCTCACCGCCGCCGGCTGCTCCCGCTCCGGCAGCGGCACCGCCTGCTGCAACGCCGCCAGCAGCACCGGCGCCCGCCGGCGCGCCGCGTTCGCTGCTAACGCCACCGCCGTCTGATACAAAACCCGCTGAGACCAAAGTCGCCGTCGCCCCGCCGCCCGCGGCCGCACCGATGGCAAAGCCGGCCGAACCCGCAGCCGTGGCCCCGGCTCCTGCGCCTGCCCCGGCTGTAGCCGCTCCGGCGAAGCCCGCGGAAACAAAAGTCGCCTCGCTGCCGCCGGCCCCCGAGACTCTGACGATTTCATTTGCCGTCGGCGTGCCTGAGGTTCCGACCTCCTCCGCCAGCGGCATCAAAACCCTCGCCGCGCGCCTCAAAGCCGATGCGGCGCTGCGCGTGCAGCTCCTGGCCTTTGCATCGGATCCGGAAAAGAGCGTCAGCCGCTCGCGCCGCCTGTCGCTCGAGCGCGCGGTCAACGTGCGCAAACAGCTGCTTGACGCCGGCGTCGACTCAACACGCATCGAAGTCCGCGCCCTGGGCGAGCAGTCCGGCGAAGGCGCACCTGACCGCGTCGACGCCATCACGTCACGGCGCTAAGCGTCCTCTCCCGGTGCTAAGTTGATAAAGCGGTAAGGTGGGCGACACGATCTTGCCGCAATCGTGTAAAATATTGCGTACGTCCCAATTTCGCGCGAGCAAGGCTCTATGACCGATACCAAAACCTACCTCACGCGCATGATTATATTCCTGGTGATCGTGGGCGTCGGTCTCGCCCTCATCATCCAGACGCTGATACCGATCTTCATGGTCAATCCGATCCTGAACGGCGCCATCTTCGCCGTCATCGTCGGAGGCATCGCGCTCAACGTCCGCCAGGTCAACATGCTGGCGCCTGAAGCGCGCTGGATCGAGACCTTCCACAACACCGGCGACGCCGCCAAACGCGATACCTTCGGCGAGATGCCGTCGGTGTCGGCGGAGACCGAGCTGAAACTGCTCTCGCCCATGGCGCGCATGCTGGAAGAAAAGCGTTCGCGCGGATCCAGCGGCAAGATCACCTTGAGCGCCCCGGTCATGCGCACCCTGCTCGACGGCATCGGCGCGCGGTTGGAAGAGAGCCGCGACCTCTCGCGCTACCTCACCGGCTTGTGCATTTTCTTGGGCTTGCTCGGCACGTTTTGGGGATTGCTGGGCACGGTGGCCGCCATTGCCAATGTGATCTCCAACCTCACCGTCACCAGCGACGACATGGCGGTGATGTTCAACACCCTCAAGGAAGGCCTTGAGGCGCCGCTGTCGAGCATGAGCACAGCCTTCGCCTCATCGCTGTTCGGCCTCGGCGGTTCCCTGGTGCTGGGCTTCTTCGATCTGCAAGCCGGCCAGGCGCAGAACGCGTTCTACAATGAACTTGAAGAATGGCTGTCGGGCCTCACGCGCCTGTCCTCCGGCAGCGGCCCGGGCGACGGCGAACAGGGCGTCTCGGCCTACACCGAAGCGCTGCTTGAGCAATCCGCCGAGAGTCTGCAGGAATTGCAAAACATTATGGCGCGCGGCGAGCAGACGCGCACGGGCGGCAACGAACTGCTGGCCGATCTCAATGCCAAGCTGGCCCTTTTCGCCGATCAGATGAAGGCGCAGCAGCAGGTTCTGCTGCGCGTCGCCGAGACCCAGCGCGACTTGGGGCCCCTGCTCCGCAGCATGGGCGACGTCGCCGCAGCCCTGTCGACCCCCCAGCTCAACGGCGGCGGCATGGACGAAGGAACGCGCAACCACATTCGCAATATCGATACCGGCCTCGGCCGACTGGCAAGCGCGCTGGAATCCGGGCGCAGCGAAAGCGTGCGCGAGCTACGCAACGAAATCAAACTGCTCGCCAAGACCGTGGCCGCGACGCGCGATGGCGCCGCCTCTGAGCAGAGCGAATAGGCGATGCCTTCTTACGCCCGTCGCGCGAGGCGTACGGTCGATATCTGGCCGGGCTGGGTCGATGCGCTCTCGACCCTCCTGATCATCATCATCTTCGTCCTCTTGGTCTTCGTCATCGGCCAGTTCTACCTGGGCCAGGCGTTGACCGGGCGCGACAACGCACTTGCCGCCCTCAACAAGCAGGTGGCGCAGATCGGCGACATGCTCAACGTCGAACGCAAGGCGCGCGCCGATCTCGAGTTGACGCTCGGACGGTTGACCAGCGATCTCCAGTCCGCCAACCAGCAGCTCGAAGTCCTCGGTCAAGTACAGGCGCAGAACACTGAACTCAGTGCCCAGCTCGCAGAACGCAACGCGCAAGTCGCCAAGCTGACCGAAACCGTGGCGGGTGCGACGCAGCTCGCCGAGCGCGACCGGCAAGCCATCGCTAAGCAGGTGCAGGAACTGGCCCTCTTGCAGCAGAACATCAAGGCGATGGAAGCGCTGAAGGCCAGCCTCGAGAAACAAGTCAACGAGCTGGGTGCGAAGGTCGCCAGCAGCGACGGCGATATCGCCAAGGAACGCGCCATGACGCGCGAAGCCCAAGCTCAGGCCGCGCTGATGAGCCAGCAGCTTCAAGACCTGCAGGCCGAACTGACAAAACTATCAGCAGCCTTGGATGCGTCAGACAAACTCACCGCCGAACAGAAAGCGCAAGTCTCCGACCTGGGCCGGCGTATGAACCGGGCACTGGCCGGCAAACTGCAGGAGCTTCAACGCTATAGGTCGGAATTCTTCGGCCGCTTGCGCGACATTCTCGGATCGCGTCCCGGCGTGACCGTGGTCGGCGACCGCTTCGTGTTCCAATCCGAAGTGCTGTTCGCATCGGGATCGTCCGACTTGGGCCTCGACGGCCAGCGCCAGCTCGGTCAACTCGCGCGCACCCTCCTGCAGATCGCCCAGGACATTCCGCCCGAAGTGAACTGGATCCTGCGCATCGACGGCCATACCGACAACGTGCCGATCAAGTCCACCCAGTTTCAATCGAACTGGGAGCTGTCGGCGGCGCGCGCGATCTCGGTGGTGAAATATCTCGCCGCCCAGGGCGTGCCCGCGGAGCGGCTGGCGGCGGCAGGCTTCGGAGAGTTCCAACCCATCGAAGCCGGCAATAGCGCCACCGCGCGCTCCCGCAACCGCCGCATCGAACTCAAACTCGATCAGCGCTAACCATGCCCGCGACGGTCCTCACCTACCGCAACGACGCCGACAATCCCCACTGTGAAATCGCCTTGGCCAACGGCGAACGCGTCCGCATGCAGATTGACAAGTACGGGCTGGTGATTGAACAACAGCCGGCGGGAGAGCAGACGCCCGCCCTCCTGTTCAAAGGCGATGCCGATCTCGTCACGGATATGTGCATGGCCTTTGTCGGCAGCAAACCCGCGTCACGTCAAACCGCGCTGGAGCTGCTGACGTCGATCGTGACACAGTTGCCCTCCGCGCAGCATGTGCGCGAAGCCTTCGTGGCGGCCTCTAAAGCCGTTTAGGCGTCAGCCCAAAGCCGCAAGAGATTGTGATAAAGCCCGGCGAGCTGCACGACCGCCGGATGCTGCGGCATGTCGCGCCCCAGCTGCTGGATGGAGTTGTCGAGTTCAAAGAGCATGGTGCGGTGGCTGTCCTCGCGCACCATGCTTTGGATCCAGAAGAACGACGCGTAGCGCGTGCCGCGCGTTACCGGCTCGACCTTGTGCACGCTGGTGCTGGGATACAGCACGAGGTCGCCCGCCGGCAGCTTGACGCGCCGCTGGCCGAAGGTGTCCTCGATCACGAGCTCGCCGCCGTCGTAATCTTCCGGCGCCGCCAGGAAAAGTGTCGCCGACAGATCGGTGCGCACACGAAAGGGCGTCCCCGCCACCGGGCGGATGGCGCCGTCGACATGGCGGCCGTAGTTCTGCTGTCCGGAATAGCGGTTGAACAACGGCGGCACGACCTTCAATGGCAAGGCCGCGGACGTAAACATCGGATGTTTTTCGAGGAGGGTGAGGATCTTCTGGCCCAGCTCGCGCGCAATCGGATGGGTGTCCGGGACCTGCTGGTTGTCCTTCACCCGCTGGGAGATATAGCCAGCCGTGTTACGGCCATCGACCCACTCAGCCTTGTCGAGCTCGGTGCGAATCTGCGCCACCTGCTCGGCGGTCAATACTTTGGGAATTTGGATCAGCATGGATGCGGCGCTTTAGAAACGGTTTCCCCCTCGCCGCAGGTCGTGCGGTGAAGGGGAATTACGTCACAACTTTATGCGCGGCGCCAGCTAGTAGTTGACGTTGATGGCGAACATCGCCGTGCGGCCCGCGCCCGGGAAGACGTGCTGCGGGTGGATGGCGTCGTAGTAGTACTTGTCGGTCAGGTTGGTCAGGTTGACCTTGAAGCTCAGGTGCTCGGAGTAGATATACCGCGCCATCGCGTCGAAGGTCGTGTAGCCGCCCACCGAGCGGATCACGCCGGTATTGGTGGCATAACGCAGGCTCTGGTGCTGCGCACCGCCGCCGATCTGGATGTCGCCGAAGACATAAGACGTCCAAAGCGAGGCCGAGTGCTTCGGCGCGAAGGGCAAAGGCGCGCCTACGGGCGGCGCACCGACCACACCGGCCGGCGTCGCGGTGACTTCGCCGTCGAGGTAAACGTAGCCTGCGGTGATCTGCCAGACGTCTGTGATGTTACCCGTTACGCCGACGTCTAAGCCCTGCGCGCGCTGTGTTCCGCCCAAGGCGTTGAAGCCCGGCGTCGCCGGGTTCGGCACGCGGGCGTTTTCCTTGACGATGCGAAAGATCGCGGCGGTCGCGGCAAGCTTGCCGCCCAGCAAATCCCACTTCGTGCCGAGTTCGTAGGAATGGTTCTTCTCCGGATCGAGGAAGGCGTTGGCCACCGGGAAAGCGCCGCGCGCACTGGTCACAAAAGTCAGGGATTCCGCCGACGGGTTGAAGGATGTGCCGAAGCTGGCATAGATCGTGCCCTCTTCAATTGGCTTGAAGATCACGCCGGCGCGGTAGCTGAACTCTTTGTCGGTGTGCAGAACACGGTCGCTGCTGACGAAAGCACCCGTTGTGGCGACGTGACGGCTGGCACCGTAGTTGACCTTGAAGCTGTCCCAGCGGATGCCGCCCACGACACTGAACATGTCGTTGAACTTCATGGTGTCGAGCACATAGACGCCGATGCTGTTGGCGTGCGTGTCGGCAATGAGGTTCGGAGGCGTACCGGTGGACGAGAAGAAGGCGTTCTTTTCTGGCGTGAGCAGATTGGTGCCCGGAACACCTTGGGCGAAACCAAACCACGGCGCCGAGCGCTCATTGCTGGCGTCGACACCGGTGACAAGCTTGTGTTCGAATGAACCGGTCCGGAAATTCGCGCGCAGATCTACCTGGCCGGCCAAGAAGGATTCATCGGCAAAGCCGGCGAAGACGTTGCGGTTGACCGTCACGGTCGCCGGCGGCGTGCCGACGGCGGCGGCGATCTGCGGCTCGGTGATGCGGTTCTGGCGCTCATAGTCGCCGTAGCGCAGCTGCGTGTGCAGCTTCAGGTCGTCGCTGAAGTCGTGATCGAGCTTGGCGGTGACGATGTCGGCCTGGGATTTTTGATAGTCGCTGTTGAAGCCGTAGTAGTTGTTGCGCGGAACCGGCGCGACCGCGCCGCCAAACCACGGCAGACCGTAGTCGGGGGTGTCGTTGTTTTTCTGATGCAAGTAGTTCACCACCAGGCGTGTCGGACTGCCGAGACCAAGCGCCAGGCTGCCGGCGAATCCGTAACGCGACTGCTCACCGCCGTCGCGGCCGGCGATTTCGCCGTCGTGACCCATGGCGTTCAGGCGGAAGGCAGTGCCCTCGCCCAATTCAGGCAACGCTTCGTTGACGTCCACGGAGATGCGCTTGGTGCTGTCCGTGCCGAAATTCAAGCCGCCGAAGATGCGGGAATCGAGATTGGCTTCCTTGGTGACGGTGTTGACCGCACCGCCCGTCGAGCCGCGGCCGAAGACCATCGACGCCGGACCCTGGAGCACTTCGATCTGTTCCGAGTTGAACGGGTCGCGGTAGTAGTTGCCAAAGTCGCGCATGCCGTCGGCGAACATGTCGGTGCGCGAGTTGAAGCCACGGATGTTCGGGTTGTTGCCCTGCCAGTTGAACTCGCTGGCGCCGAGCGTGATGCCCGGCACGTTGCGGAAGGCATCATTGAGGTTGGTCATCCCACGATCTTCGAGCACTTGCTTCGAGATCGTGCTGATGGTCTGCGGCGTGTCGCGTAGAGGCTCGGTCAACTTGCCGAGACCCGACTCATCGACCTTGTAGCTGCCGATGGCTTGGCCTTCGACGACGATGCCCGGCAGATTGCGGTTCTGGGCGTTAGCGCCGGCTTGTTGCTCGGCGGCAGAAGCGGCTGCGCTGAAGGCCAGCGCAATGGCGGTACCAGCTAAAAGCTCGGTCGAAAAACGCGACGAAGACATCAACAAACTCCCTTAGATTCTCATCACGGGCGGCCGCCGCGTGTTGATCGAAGACAACGAAGTGCCGGAAGCAATTGCGGATGGGGCCTCCCCCCGAGCTTGCAAGCTACGGCGGGGAGTCAAATGCGACAAATTATCATTGGATTAACTGGCCGAGTGGTCCGCGCCTTCGGCCTTAATGCAACAGCCAGCGCGTTTCATAGAGGAAGGTGAACAGGGTCGCCGCCAGCGGCACGATCCACGACCATCCCGCCCACAGATGTGCTGTCCAGCGCGTCGGAACCAGCACACCCACCGCGAGAGCGACCAATGCCGAGGTTATGATCCAGGCGTAATAGACCATGGCGGGCCCGAAGGTCGTCGGCTGGATATTAAGATGCAGCTCACCGACCAGCGGATAGAAGCGCACGATCGCGATCTCATTATAATAATTGACGACGTAGACCACCGGGAAAACCAGCGAGAACACCGTCAGTACAGAAGCCAGACGCGAGGACGGCGTCTTCATTCCGGAAGTCCATGCACGTTGTTGACGATGTGGCCGATGAGGAAATTCCACCACACGAAGAACGCCAGTAGCAGGGTGATGTATTTGCGTTCGGTGGTGTAGGCGGCGAAGGACGGCACTTTCCAAAACAGCCAATACGCCGGCAGCAGCCCCAGACCCAGCGTCGCCAGGTGCTCCTTGGTCTCGAAGGTCCCGGCCGAAACAAAGTCGCGCAGGTCGTCCAGATAAGGACGTACTTCCACGCGGTATGCGGCATAGATCGTCGCCCCCAGGATAAAGTCGGCGAAATACAACAGCACGACGGCGTTGGTGTAAGAGCCCGCGCGCACATTAACCAAGCGCGCGAAGAACGTATCGCCGGCTGCTGGCTCACTGCGCCACAACGCCACCACTTGGTGCGTGATGGCGCCGATAAGGCCGACGGCCAGTAGCCCATGGATGATGAGAAACAGCGTCGTCATGCCGCCTGCCCCTGGTCGGCGGTATGCAGCGTCAGGCGTGCCCGCAATCCGGGATGATTGTTGGTGAGCGTCAGACTGCCGCCGTGCAGCGCGGCGACGGCTGCGACCAAGCTTAGGCCCAACCCCGCACCGCCGGCGCCGCGCGCCGGGTCGCCGCGGTAGAAGCGCGTGGTGACCTTCGGCTTGTCGACGTCGGGAATGCCCGGCCCGTTGTCGTTGACGAAGACAGCAGCACCCTCGTCCACGGACCGCACCGCCACATCGACGCGGCCTCCGCGCGGTGTGTACTTTATGGCATTGTCGATCAGGTTGGCCACGGCCTGGGCGATCAGCGATGGATCGCCGGTCACGCCCAGGTGCTCGGGGATTTCGGCGGTGAGGTCGAGGCCCTTCTGCTCGGCGACGTGCTGATAGAACTCGACGGTCTCGGACACCACGTCCGGCAAGGCGACCGCTCTAAACCCAGACTGCCGCGCACCGGTTTCGATCTGCGCCAAGCGCATCAGCGCGTTGAAGGTCTTGATCAGCTTGTCGATGTCGGCGATGCCGGCCTCGATCTCGCGTTTGACGGCGTCATCGGACGACGGCCAGCGCGCGAGCAAGCCTTCGAAGCGCGTGCGTGCCTCAGCCAAGGGCGTGCGCAGATCGTGGGCAATGGAATTGGAAACATTGGTGATGCCGCCGACCAACTGCTCGGTGTGCTCGAGCATACGGTTGATGGTTGACGACAAAAGATCGAGCTCGGTGTTGTCGCCGCGCTCGGGCACGCGTTCTTTCAGGTTCCCGTGCACGATGGCGCGCGCCGTCTCATTGATGGCGTCGATTTGGCCCAGCAGCGACCGGCGGATGATGAACCCGAGCAGCAGCACGGTCACCAGCAGCGGGATCGAAACGCCCATGAAGGCGACGACGAAGGACTTCCGCCCGGCGAGGAAGTCGGTGAGATCGTAGCCATACAAAAGATGCGAACCGTCGGGCAGCACACGATGCAGGACGCGTGCTTCGCTCGGTCCCGGTTCACGCATGATGGTGATGGTGTGCCAGCCCGGTGCGTCGGCAAGGGCCGGCCACGCATTCATGTTGCCCGCCAACGGGCGCAAGTCACCGTCGGCCAGCAAAGCGATTTGATCGATGATCGGCTTTTGATTGAAGCGCCGCGCGATCTCCTCAACCGTGCGCTCCGTCCCGCCTTCGCGCGCGGCCACGAGGACGGCGTAGGATTCAGCCTCGATCAGTTGCGTAAGCTGCGCGTCGACGCGCCCCGCCGTGATGCTCCAGATCCAAGCGCCAAGACCGAACAGCATCAAGAACAGGGCCGCCGCGTAGACGACGGCCTGACGCAACGTGCCGGGAGGCAGAAATCTAATCATCGGCGGTCAGCGTGTAGCCAATGGTACGGATGGTGCGCAGCAATGTTTTGTCGAACCCCGCGTCGATCTTATTGCGAAGCTTGCTGATTTGCACGTCGATCACGTTGGTTTCGGGGTCGAAGTCGTATTCCCAGACGTTTTCGAGGAGCATCGTGCGCGTCACGATCTGGCCGGCATGGCGCATCAGGTACTCGAGCAGGCGGAATTCGCGCGGGCGCAGCGTGATGGTCTTGCCGGCGCGCGTGACCTTGTGGGCGCGCAAGTCCATGCGCAAATCGGCGACAACCAGTTCGGAGGTGCTTGTCACCGCGCCTTTGCGGCGCGCGAGGACTTCGAGACGCGCCATCAATTCGCCGAAAGCAAAGGGTTTGGTGAGGTAGTCGTCGCCCCCGGCTTTGAGGCCTTTGATGCGCTCGTCGACGTCGCCCAACGCGGAGAGGATCAGGATCGGCGAGGCATTGCCCGCCGCGCGCAATTCCTGGATGACCGAAAGTCCCTCGAGGTCGCCCGGCAGCATGCGGTCGATGATAATGACGTCGTGTCCGCCCTGGGCCGCCAGGGACAGTCCGTCGCGGCCATTGCCGGCGGTCTCCAGCGAATGCCCCTCTTCCGCCAGCCGTTCGCGGACAAACGTGGTCAATCGCTCGTTGTCTTCCACCAGGAGAAACTTCATTTGCGGATGATGGTTAGGGCCCTAGCCCGTGGGAAGGCGAAATACGGCGCGGTAATGCAATGATAATTACAACTTAAAATAGATAAAAAGACACGCTCTCGCCTTGCCGCCCACCTTGCAGGAAAACGGCGAACTCGGTATACACCCGCCTCCCGGCCGCCCCATTGGGCTGCCGCACATCAATTTTTGAGGCGCGCCATGAAGAAGACTGGTCATCCGGAATACCACGAAATCACCGTGGTCATGACCGACGGCACTGAATTCAAGACCCGCAGCACCTATGGCAAGGCGGGCGACGTGATGCGTCTCGAAATCGACCCCAAGACCCATCCGGCCTGGACGGGCGTGCACCGCCTCAATGACGCCGGCGGCCAGCTTGCCAAGTTCAACAAGCGCTTCAAGAGCTTCGGCACCAACAAGGCCTAATCGGCCCGGCGCCTGCGCTAACACAAAATATAGTAGCCGCGTCCCCCTGGGGCGCGGCTTTTGTGCTATTAGGTGATCTTAATAATTTGAACGTTCCGGCAACAACTATTAGTCCCGAACGTTAATACGCCAGCGCGTACCCCGCAGCCGCACGCGTTCCCGCGAAGGGGTTTTGGACCCAGGCTGCAGTTGGGCCGTCATGTTAGCTATTACCCAATTCGAAGTTCAGGTGCTCGAGCGCGGCCGATGGACGATCCATGCCCGCTATCCGGGCGAGGAGCGCCACCAGGCCCTACGCGACGCCCAGGAGACCGAATTCTCCACCGGTTTTCCGACCAAAGTGATCCGTGAAACCTACTTCCCGGACTCCAACGAGAGCGAGCGGATCACCACCTACGTCAGCCCCAAGGTCAAGCAGTCCAAGCAGGCTGCGCTGACGGCCAAGGAACGCCGGCGCACCCCGCGCACGCCAGCTCCGGCACCAGCCCGCCGCAGCGCGCCACAGCGGGCTTCGCTCACCGCCATGCAGGTGTTTTTCCGCGTCATCGTCGCCGGCGGCATCAGCCTGGCCACCGCGACCATGATTACCGGCGTGCTGGCGTGGCTCTTGAACTATCTCGGCGAGAGCGGCGGCGTCGGCATCGCGGCCGAAACGCGCACGATGATACTGACGTATTCCTACGTCATCATGTTCCTGCTGATTTTCTACCGACTCTATCGCTCGCACCTGCCGCTGCATCGTCTGCTCGCCGACATGTGGGCCAGGACCTCGCAGGCGACGCAGATCCTGCCCAAGATGCCTGTGCTCAAGCCAACCCAGGTGAAGCCGAAGTTTGAGAGGCGCGCTGACGCCGAGGCCGAGCGCGAAGTCGAAGACATGAAGCTCAAGCGCGGCGATCTCGATCTCGGGCGCCCCGCTGAATTGCCGGAAGCGGACGCGGCTGTGCCCGAGCCCCTTCCGCCCATGGGACCGCCGGTCCTGCCCGAACTCACGCCGGCGGAAAAGAGAGCCGCCAGGGCCGCGAAAAAGGCTGAAGAGGCGGCTGCAAAGAAGGCGGCAGAAGAACAAGCCAAGGCGGCATTCGAGGCGGCAGAACAAGCGGCGCCGCCTGCACAGGAAACGCCCGTCGAACAGGAAGAAGACGACGCCCCGCAAACCACCAACCTCGAGCGCATGGTCATCCGCCGGTTTGCCGCCGACGTGGTCAAACCCGCCGCAGTGAGCGCCATGCCCAACGATCCGGTCGCACGCCGCGGCATGGCGATTATTCTCGCGGGCGCCGCGACGGGGATCGCCGCGACCGCGCGCTTGAACCCCGCGTCGGAGACTGCGCTGCTCACCGACGCCCTGCAACACACCGGCATCAACCAGCCAGCGATCGATTCCTTCATGGCCTTGCGCGCGCAGCACGTCAGCGCGCCAGCGAACGCCGCGCTCTTCTCCGCTGGTCGTAGCGCGCTCGCGGCCTATCTCGAAGGCAGCATCCACGTGGTGACGGGCTTGGCGCAGGTGCTAATCAACTGGCGCACGCCGGTCGGTCACAACGTCATGCAAGCCCCGGATATGCTTTTCGACGAGGCCCACGCCGTGCCGCTGCTTGACGTCTACATGCTTACCGAGTTGCGCGAAGAGCAGCAGTTGGCCGACAGCGACGTGGCCCTCGACGCCATTCACGACCAGGCCATGGGCGCGCACAATGGCGTGGTGCGCACCGCCATCGCCGCCCACGGCGGCCATGAGGTGAAGCACACCGGCAAAGGCATCTTCGCGCGCTTCCCCGCCGTACAGGCGGCCATCGACGCGGCCCAGGACGTGCAGCGCGGCTTCACCGAAACCGCCAGCAAAGTTGCGATCGCCTTGGTCGGCAATACCGTGGCCGGCGAAGACCCGCTCTTGTCGGCGAACCTGGTCCGTCAGGCGCAAGCGATCATGGGACGGGCGGCAAACGGTGAAATTCTCTGCGAAGCCCAGGTCGAAGCCGCGATCCGCCGGCAGGAGGGCGATCATGACTCCGACGGTGAAACCACTCCGGATACGGAGAGCTTGGACATCGCCAAACTTCCCCTCAGCGAAGCCCCCTTCGAAGCCGGGCAAAGCCTGCCGCCGCCGCCGGTCAAAACTCAAGGTGCCACCGTTCATTAGCGCGGGCGCTATCTAAGCGCGAATTTTTCCAAGCCTCTCGCCTATCGCGCGTAGCAGTTGAAGGTTTGTGAGGTGTTATGGCACCTTTCAGGATACCGGAAGGGTGCCGGCGGCTGTGCTGCGCTTAAGGCATCCTTAGGGAAGATTTAGCATTTTCGGGTCCGTCACTGCTGCGAAGACGCCGTGCACGGCGCCAGCAGCGGCCGGTCGGACTTGGACTGGCAACCGGTGGCGGTGCAAAGGGGAAATGCCGGACCGGCCGCCAGAGTGAGCGGACGGCGGCAAGCGACAGATGGCTCGGGAATCCTTCGAAGTCTATTACCACCAAGACGGCCGCTGGCAGCTGCACGGCAGCTATGAGCCTGCCGAGCGCGAGAAGGCGATCGAAGAAGCCAAGATGATCGAAGCCAAGGAAGGCTTCGCGACGCGCG
>CANKHC010000074.1 GCA_947481595.1 Fidelibacterota bacterium | reverse complement strand
GGCGGCCGTTCGAGATTAGTCGATTTACGGCTTAGAACTTCACGCGCACGCCGCCGCGGAAGGTACGGCCGTATTCTTCATACAGACCGCCGACGCGGCCACCGAAGCCCGGCAGCGTCGGGATGACCGGCGGCGCCTTGTCGGTCAGGTTCGCGACGCTGAGATAGAAGTGCGCCGTGGTCTCGGCCAACTCGAGATCGTAGGCCGCGTTAAGCGTGAAGTAGAACACGCCCGGTACGCTGTTGTCGGCCACTTGCACGCCCTCGGTCCAATAGGTGGAGAGCTTGGCTGCGCCGATGTAGTTCACCTCGAGGCCGATCTGGATCGGATCCCAGGTGTAGCGCACGTTGCCGTTGACCTTGAGCTTCGGCAGACCGGCCACGCCATCAGGCACGTTGCCCGTTACCGAGCCGGCGTTGTCCGAGAACACGCCGTTGACGAAGTTGGAGTTCTCGAAGTTGTAGGAAGCCAGCACGCGGAAGGAGGCTTCGCCGGGTCCGATGCCAGTCGAGTAGCTAGTTTCGACGTCGATACCGCGGGTGGTCGCGACCGCGGCATTGACGGGGACCAGGTTGACCAGCGAGATGTCGCGGATCGTCTCACCAGCCAATTGTCCGCCTTCACGTATGATCAGCGGGCAGTAAGCCGGTACGTTGCCGTTGAAGCATTGCTGAATAACCTGCGTCGACGATGGCTGGTAGACGGCTCCGGCGAGGTCGATCGAGTAGTAATCGACCGACATCTGCAGGCCTTCAAGCCACAACGGCGAATAGATACCACCGCCCGTCCAGGTCGTACCGATTTCCGGTTCCAGCGCAGAGTTACCGGACTGGTTCTGGATGAACTGCTCGTTCTTGTTATTTTTGAACGGATCGCCGGTGTTGACCGTCGACAAGAGGCCCGGCGTGAACAGTTCCGACATTGTGGGTGCACGAATGTCGCGCGAGCGCGTCATGCGCAGACGCACTTCGTCGACCACAGTCCACGTGAGGCCTGCTTTCCAGGTCTGGACCATGCCAGAGGTGCTGTAGTCGGTCACACGCACGGCGGCGTTGACGTCCATGGCCCGGGCAAAGCTTTGGTCACGGAACAAGGGCACGTTGACTTCGCCGAAGGCTTCCTTAACCGTCACGCCCACTTTCGGCAGCGGTGCGTAGTTGCCGGAGAAGAAGAGGCGGTTGGCGGACTGCGTATCCGCCGTTGCCGCCGCCGTCTCCTTGCGCCATTCAAAGCCGGTGGCGATATCGACCGGGCCGGCTGGTGCGGAGAACGGGCTGCCGGTCAACGTCGCCGCCGCCACATCCTGCGTCGTATCGATGGTCTGGACGCCGGTGTAGGTATTGATGACGTAGTTGACGGACTCGCGTGACGGCGAGCCGTGGCCGAAGATATTCATCGGCACGCAGGGGTAGGTCGCGTTGGCGATGCGGGTCTGGCCAGGCAGTTCTGAGCGGCAGACGATCTGGCCGTTGGCGGGATTGACCACCGCGTCGATGGCGGCGGTGACGTTCGGCACATAGGGGTTGACGAAGGCGCGGTTCAGGTTGTGCGCGACGCCGTGGGTGTAATAGGCCTCCCACGACCAATCATCGAAGATCTTACCATTGAGGCTAAAGATGCCGCGGTACAGGCGGCGTGTGGTGTGCGGCTGCACACGGCCAAAGCCTTCAACGCCGGATTCATACTCCTCGCGACCGTCGACCATGTCCATAAAGACGCGGTTCATGGTGAACGACGTGATTCCCGCGGCGGTCATCGCCGCCCTGGTCTGGGCCGGCAGGAAGGCATTGTCGGCGGTGACCAGAATGTTATTGCGAACGTAGTTACTCGTCTGGAAGCGGCTGTGCACGTCCGAGTAGTTCAGCTCGAGCGTGGCCGTCAAAGTGTCGGTGAGGTCGTACGTCGTATGGGAATAGACGTTGTAGCGCTTGGTCGGCGCATTCAGTGAGGTGCCGGCCTCAAGGTAGGCTGGGTCGGCTGAGGGACCGTAGACGGAGCTACCTTGGATCTGGTTAACGGTATAAGGCGCCGGCTGGCCGCCCGGAAGGAACATCGTTCCCTTCAGCGGGCCGGCGACGATAACACCGCCCTTCGTGGAATTGGCGGTGGAGTAGCAATAAGGATGCGGGACATACTGCGGCGAAGTGCCAGCGGTATTATTCATCAAGCAGACGTTGCTTACTTTGCCATACCAGGGGAAGTCGTTGTTGTAGGTGTAGACCGGCGTGTTGGTGTAGGTGAAGCTCGCCACCGTATGGCCCTTGCCGCCCAGGAAGGCCGTGCCGCCGGTGATTTCTTCCTTGTGGGTGAAGTTGGTGCCGTAGTTGCCGATGCCGGCTTCGACGCGCACTTCAACGCCCTGGTATTCCTTGTTGGTGATAATGTTCACCACACCCGCGACCGCGTCCGAACCCCATTGGGCCGAGGCGCCGCCGGTGACCACGTCGATGCGCTGCACGACGCTGTCGGGGATCAGGTTCATGTCGACGCCGCCGATGAGGGTCGAGGCGTTGACGCGGTGCCTATCGAACAGCACCAGGGTGCGCGTGATACCCAGGTTGCGGAGGTTGACGAGGCTGATGCCCGCCTGGCCGCCGTTCATGTTGTGGTTGGTGTTGTTGCTGCCGACGCCGATGCCGAAGGACGGCAGCTTGGCGAGATAGTCGGCCAGCTGCGGCGCGGCCGCAGCCTGAATTTCATCGCGGTTCTGCATGGTGACCGGGGTCGGGGCTTCGTAGCCAGCGCGCTCGATGCGCGAACCGGTGACGATGACTTCTTCGAGGTTTTCCCCGGCGGCCTGCTGGGTTTGCGCGGCCATGGCCACGCTGCTGATTACCAAAAACGAGCTCGACGTCAGAAATGCGAGCTTTGAAAGCCGTCCCATCACGTCCCCCCTGATGTAGCCAAACTGTTGAAAAACCAAATTGATGAAAAGAAAGCGCCGTTCAAGCCATCGATGCCGCGCAGGCCCGGTCCCCCCACCACGATTTAACTGTAGAATTTTTGTACGTACATTTCCAAGGGATTTGTCCGTACCTACATAGTAGGTACGCGACTAAGACTTATGTACGCGACGGTCAAGGTGAGGTGAAAATGACGAAACGCATCGTCCAAAATTGGGCCATACATCGAAAAATGGGCCATGCAGAAAGCGAGAGGCCCAGCACCCTTCTATTATAATGTGGTCAACCTCAGGGAGCAGCGCTTGCGCATCTCACGCGGCGCGGCCCAATCACAGTCTTCGGCTGATGCTGCCGAAACCGGAAGACACGATATTTTTCAATGCTGTCCGGGGATGAATATATTCGACAGGGGTACCAGCATGGACGCGCCTTGAGGCGTCTGGTCCGAGCGTAAAGTTCAGCGTCAGACTCCAGTCCCCTCCTGGATTGCGATTTGTATGCGCATAGGGGCTTTTCCATCGCAGGTATTCGCCGGCGCCCAGCGTGTATTCCTTTTGCGCGCCGTCAACCTCGATCAAAAAATGCTTGCGTCCATCAAGAACGAACATCGCGGTGTCGTAGGCATCCTTGTGCAAACCGAAGCCCGCGTCATAGCTTCCGAAGAAGGCCACGACGTCAGCTTCTTGCGCGGAGCGGCCAGGCTCCTGGCCCACATGGGCGAGAAACGACTGCGCCAGTTTGTTGAAGCCCCAAGTGTTGGGTTTGCGCGGATCCTGCAGCGAATTCAAGACGTACCCTGTCCCAAATTCCGTCAATTTTTGGAAATCGCTCAGCTCCGCTTTTCCGGCGCCGTACTGTTCAAAGACCTTCTCGATGGCGCGCCGTTCAGGATCAATGAATTTGATATTGGCAACCCTTCCCCCCTGCTCCAGGCGCTGGCAGCCATAGGGGAGCCCGCCTTGGCCCACGCCGCCGAAGGCATCGCGGAGATCTTGCGGGTCGATGACAAAAGAACCGCGACTGATATCGCCGGTGAAGGGATCAAACCGGAGGGATTGCGGCGGCGTGTGTCCCTGATCCATGACGTTCCGGCCGGTGTGCCTGTTTACGGATTGGCCGGATCGCCCACTTACGGATCAATCGGGTGCCAGTGGCCGTCTTGCTTCGCCAGGCCCAGGATCTCGTCGCGCGTGCCTTCGCCGACGTGGTTGTAGACCGGCTTGCCCTTGAAGGCCCATTGCGGCGATTTATCGGCGCGGCGCACGATCGTCCAGTCGCCCTTGGGCATGGCGCCTTCGAACGAATAGAGCGGCAGCCAGGTCAGTCCGACGCATTCGTCTTCGCAGGCGATCTTCGCGCCGGCGTCGCGGTCGTTGGTGAAAAACGGCAGGCCGTTGTCGTTGACGAAAGCGAAGGCGCCGCTATCGGTCTGATAGACGCTGATCTCGACCGGAGCCCAGGGCGGTTGGGCGTCGGCCGACCAGGCCGCTGATGTTCCGACGGCCAAAAGCCCGCCGCAGAGCATCGCCGCTGTCACAAACTTACGCATTATCATCCTCCCTGAACCGGTCCCGCCGCGGCGGCGTAAGGCCGCCTTCACTTAAAGTGCGCGCGTTTACCGCGCGCGGCGCACACTGTAAACGCGCGGCACCCCCGAGTGAATATCCCTTTTATGCCAAAATCGGGGCGAAAAAGCGCTGAAATCAAGCCACTGGCGGCGGTTGGCCTTCGAACTTCGGTAGGCTTTCGTTGATGCAGGCCCAGGTCGGTGCGCTTTTGCTCCAGATCGTGGCCTGCGGTGCCGCTAGGGTCGGATCATCCAAGGTGCCGGCGCGGATGAAGATCAAGTGCGGGCGCACTTCGGCCTCGCTGGACACCTGGGTGCCGCAGGTCGGGCAGAAGCGCCAGTGCAACACATTGCCGCTGTCGGCAGTGATGGGAAAATCTGATAACGGCCCGGAGATGGTCACGTCTTTTTTGTAAAAGCAGGCATTCACCGTGGAATTGCCGGCGGCGATGAATTGGCAGTGCCGGCACCAGCAGGTGCGCGCGGCGATCGGCGGGGCAGCGGCGGTGATCTTGACCGCGCAGCATAGGCACTTTCCGGAAATGGTCATGAGCAAATACCCAGCATGGGGATAACTCCTTACCGTGACATCATAATACTACACAGCCGGGCGCCAAGATGTTCTCGCAACCGCCCCGGATTTGATACACTCGGACCTAGATGAACACCCCCACCCCGCCGGCGCGCGAACCGCGCCGTGGCCAGGACATCCTGGAGTTTTACCGCGAGCGGATCATGTATCTGCTCGCCATGGCCATCGTCATTTTCATCACACCCTTCGTGGTTCTGAACTTCGTCGAGGGGCACATCGCCCTGGGCGTCGCCACCAGCGCGGTGATCGCCTGCTTCGCGGCCGACGGCATCGCGATCCACCGCAAGAAGCGACCGCCGATCCCCTATGAATTTTTGCTGGTGCCGGTGGTGGCCGCGATCGGGCTTTCGCTGTGGGGCGACGGCATCCATGGCGCCTTGTGGTGCTATCCGGGCGTGCTGCTCTGCTACTTCGTGCTGCCGCGCCGCTTTGCCATCGCGGCCAGCCTGACGTTGCTGGCCGGCGCATCGCCGATGGTGCTCTATTCCCTCGGCGAGGAGATCGCGGTGCGCTTTGCCGTGTCCCTCGCCCTGACCATCGTCACGATTTACATCATCACCGACGTCATCCGCGAACTGCAGAACGAGCTCCTGGGCCAAGCGATCACCGATCCGCTGACCGGCGCCTATAACCGCCGGCAGATGGAATACACCCTCGATGAAACCATTGAGCGCCATCAGCGCACCGGCGCGCCGGCGTCGCTGCTGGTGATCGATATCGATCACTTCAAGCGCATCAACGACGAACTCGGCCACGATGCCGGCGACCGCGTGCTCAAGGCGCTGGTGCTCCTGATCAAGAACCGCTCGCGCCGCCTTGACCGCCTCTTCCGCATGGGCGGCGAGGAATTCGTGCTGCTGCTGCCCGACACACCCCCGGGCCTGCCGCCATGGTCCAGGCCGAGAACCTGCGCGCGCGTATCGCTGACGCCAGCCTGGTAAAGAACCGCCCGGTAACGGTCAGTGTCGGCGTGGCGGAGTGTGGGCCCGAGCTGACGCAAGACTCGTGGCTGAAAGCGGCAGACACCGCGCTGTATCAAGCCAAGGAGAGCGGGCGCAATAAGGTTGTGCGGGCACCCTCACCCGTGCCCGGGCCCGCAGCCGAGCTGCCCGATCCCGAACGCCGCGTGCGTCAGGGGTAGCGCGCCTCAGGCGGTGATCACGAGAAACAATCCCCATAGCGCCAGGATCGCCAGCAGCAACATGGTGCCGCCAGCACCGCTGGCGCGCTGGACGTTTGGCGCCGGGCGCGGCATGCCAAGGGCGTGCAGAATACGGGAGATGATCAACAGCACGCCGATCACGGTCAAGATGATGGGATTGCCGTTGGAGGTCTCGATCAGGCCCATCAGGATCAGGATGAGCGGTACATACTCGGCGAAGTTCGCATGAGTGCGCATACGCACCAGCATGTCGGGGTTGCCGCCGTCGCCGAGGGAGACTTTGTGCAGGAAGCGGCCCTGACCAACGCGCACGACGAGCGCCAGATAGACCAGGCTGAGGATGCAAGCGGTGGCAAGCGTGACCGGTAAAGGCAGCGGCGACATGGCGGAGCTCCTTTTTTCCGAATAAGAAGTGTAGCCTGACCCGCACCGTAGACGCGATCAAGGGACAAAAGCGCCGCTATCGCCCCCATGTTCGCAATGACAGGCGGCAAAAGACCGGATATCTCAGAGCGCCTGTAGTCCCTTTCATCATGTCCACCGATCTTTCCCCCCGTCAGCGCCGTTTTGTTTTCCTCGCCTGTGTCGCCGCGATCTTCACGGCCGCCGTCGAGGGCACGATTGTCGCCACCGCGATGCCGACCATCGTTGCCGACCTCGGCGGATTCTCGCTTCTGGCCTGGGTGTTTGCCGCCTACATGCTCACCCAGGCAGTGACCATCCCGATCTACGGCCGTCTCGCCGATCTTTACGGCCGCAAGAACGTCCTGTTTTTCGGCCTGGGCATCTTCCTGATCGGCTGCGTGCTGTGCGGCTTCGCGCCGACGATGCTGATGCTGGTGATCTTCCGCGGCATCCAGGGCATCGGCGCCGGCGCGGTGATGCCGGTGACCCTGACCATCATCGGCGACAGCTATCCGGCACTCGAGCGCGTGAGGATCCAGCCTTACCTTGCCAGCGTTTTCGCCGGCTCCTCGATCATCGGACCGGTGATCGGGGCCTTCATCGTCGAGAACCTGAGCTGGCCGTTGATCTTCTGGCTCAACGTGCCTATCGGCGTGATCGCCGTGGTGATGTTGGCGCTGCATTACAAGGAAACACCGCGCAAGGTCGAACATACCATCGACGCCAGCGGTGCCACGCTCCTGATGCTTTCGATCACGGCATTGCTGATCGCCATGTTGCAGGCGGACGTCTTGGGATGGTGGGTAGTGCCCCTCACCGCGCTTTCGGCGGGGCTCTTTTATCTTTTCCTCAAAGTCGAGAAGCGCTCGCGTGAACCTTTGCTGCCGGCGGAGTTGTGGCGCGATAAGGCGCTGTATGCCTGCAACGTCGGCAGCTTCGGCGTAGGTGGATCGATCATGGCGGTCAGCGTCTTCCTGCCCACGTATTTGCAGGGCGTGAAAGGCAGCAGCGTGCTCGCCTCAGGGATTGCTCTCTCCGTGCTGTCCTTCAGTTGGCCCATCGCCAGCACCATCGGCACGCGCATCATGGTGCGCACGACCTACCGCGCCATTGCCATTGCCGGAGCGGTCGCGTTGGTCATCGGCAGTGTCGCCATTGCGGTGTTGATGGCAGTACCTTTCGCAGGCGTCAGCGCCACGGTGGGGCCAGCCGTGGCCGCCATGTTCATCGGTGGCGGCTGCGGCATGCTCAATGCGGCGCAGCATATCTCGATGCAGGAATCCGCCGGGGCCAACCGCGGGATCGCGACGGCGACGCAGACTTTCATGCGTACGGTGGGCAGCACCTTCGGCACGGCCCTGCTGGGCACGGTCTTGAATCTGAGCCTCGCCGTGAAAATCCCCGCCGCGCACGATGCGGTGCAGACGCTGATGGAACCGGCGGCGCGCGGCAGACTGCCGGCGGGCGAGGTCGATCAGTTGGCGACAGCGGTCGGGGCCTCGATCGCCAATGTCTTTTGGGTGGCGCTGGTCATCGCCGTGGCCACGGCGGCGACGGCATGGCTGGTGCCCAACGTGCAGCCCGGCAAACTGCACGAGAAGCAATAGCGATTCAGGTCTGCGGCGAGCCTTCCGGCCGGCCTCTGGCGAAGTGCTTGATGCCTTCGGGAAGTCCCAGCCAGGCGTGATGGGATTGCTCCCACACCGAGCGCACCGGCGCCGGGAATGACGCATCGGCAAAGCCGCCGACAGCAATGCCGATGTAATCGGGTTTGGCCGCGCTGATCAAAAGCAGCGTCGTGCCGCAATTGGGGCAGAACTTTTGCGTGAAAGCCTTGCCGCTTGTCGTCGGCCGGGAAAAGGCACGGCTCTCGCCGGTGATTTTCACGTCACCTTTTGGATAATAGGCGGCCACGCCGATCACCGAACCGGTGCGCCGCTGGCAGTCAGTGCAGTGGCAAGCCACGACCGCGCCGGGTTCGCCTGCGGTCTCGGCGCGCAGAGCCCCACAATTGCATGTCGCCGTACGTTTCATCGTCTGCTCCTTTCCCAAGGAGCCCGAGCGTACTACTGTTGGTTATGCAACGGCGGAAGGGTGGCCATGCGTTTTGAGTATACCGGCATCTTCGGGTTTTTGATTCTGGTGGCCGACCTCTGGGCGATCATCAGTACCCTCAGCAGCAACCGCACGACCGGCGCCAAGGTCGGCTGGATTTTGCTGGTCATCTTCCTGCCCTTCCTCGGCTGGCTGATCTGGCTCTTCGCCGGGCCGCGCGCCAACAAAGCCTAGGCTTAACTTTCCAAGATGCGCTTGAGCGCCGCCAGTTCGTCGTCAACCTGACGCATGTCGAGAGAGAATTGCGACTCAGATTGATGCGACGGCTTGGTGAAGGTCATCATCAGCACCGCCCCGCCGCCGGCCCCGACGACACGGCCGGGAACATGCAGCGTGCCCGCGCCGTCGCGGAGGGTGTGATCGATGACACCCGAAGCCGCATCGGCTTTGATGGTCAGCGTGGCCGTGCCGCGCGGGGTGTCCATGCTCCAGATGCCGGGCTTATCCGCTTTCGCCGACTTGAAAGTCTTTGACGCCCACTTCGGCCAGTGGCCGCCGTCGGCGACATAGGCGAAGACTTTGTCAGGCGCGGCAGCGACGGCGATCGTCTTGGTGACCGAATGCTGCAAGGCATTGCCACCGCCGGCGATGCGCGAGGTCGGCACACCGTCGCCGGGCTGATAGTTCTCGCGCACGTCGTAGCGCACCATGGCATCGTCGATGCTCTTGGACGTCAGGCCGCGCCAGAAGCCCAGCGCCTCTTCCCATTTATCGAAAGGCCCGTAGACCTCGAGCTCCTTGTCGCCGCGCATGCGCGTGAAGGAGGAATCGGCATATTCGCCGCCGATCACCCAGAAATTCTTGCCGGTGACTTCGTCCTCGGACTTGAGGAAGTAGCGCACCATGGCGTTGTCGATAGTGTGGCTGGTGAGCTCGCGCCAGCAGACCTTGGCTTCGCGTTCGTTAAACGGCCCCCGCACGGTCAGTTCCGCCAGCGGTGTCGTGAACGACGTATCGGAATATTCTCCCCCAACCACATAATAATTCTGGGTCGCCATCGTGTGCCTTTGTCCTTTCGATTTGGGGCCGGAACATACACATTTTCGGGGGGCCGAGCATCATTGAACTTCGCCCGTAAAAGCATATGGTTGCGGCCATGAACCTGAACCTTAACCCTATCCATATTATCGGCGGCGGACTGGCTGGATCCGAAGCGGCCTGGCAGATCGCCCGCGCCGGCGTACCCGTGGTGATCCACGAAATGCGCCCGGTCAGGACCACCGCCGCCCACAAGACCGGCGGCTTGGCGGAACTGGTGTGTTCCAATTCCTTCCGCTCCGACGACCCGGATTACAATGCGGTTGGGCTGCTGCACGCCGAGATGCGCCGGGCGGAGTCGCTGATCCTCAAGGAAGCCGATGCGCACCGGGTACCGGCAGGCTCGGCCCTAGCCGTGGATCGTGACGGGTTTTCGGTGGCGGTGGAGAAGGCTCTCACCGCGCACCCCCTGGTGACAATTTCGCGCGCGGAAGTCGCTGGGTTGCCGCCGGAGGGCTGGGATTCGGTGATCGTCGCCACCGGACCCCTCACCTCGCCGGCTTTGAGCGAAGCGGTCCGCGGCCTGACCGGGATGGATGCCCTGGCCTTTTTTGATGCCATCGCGCCCATCGTCCATCGCGAAAGCGTCAACATGGACGTGGCTTGGTTTCAGTCGCGTTACGACAAAGGCGCTGAAGTTGAAGGCGGCGGAGCGGATTACATCAACTGCCCCATGGACAAGGCCCAGTACGAGGCTTTCATCGCGGCATTGCGGGCGGCCGAGAAGACCGAATTCAAGGACTGGGAAAAGGACACGCCCTATTTCGAGGGTTGCCTGCCGATCGAGGTGATGGCCGAGCGCGGCGTGGAGACGTTGGCGCACGGGCCTATGAAGCCGGTAGGCCTGCGCGATCCCCGTACCAACACGCGGCCTCATGCGGTGGTGCAGCTGCGCCAGGACAATGCGCTCGGCACCTTGTTCAACATGGTGGGCTTCCAGACCAAGCTGAAGCACGGCGAGCAGGTGCGTGTATTCAAGATGATCCCGGGCCTTGAGACCGCCGAATTCGCGCGCCTCGGCGGCATTCACAGGAACACTTTCATCAACTCGCCGCGTCTGCTGGATGGGACGCTCAAGCTGAAAGCCATGCCGCGCCTGCGTTTCGCCGGCCAGATCACCGGCTGCGAAGGCTATGTGGAGAGTGCTGCAATCGGTTTGCTGGCGGGGCGCTTCGCCGCCGCCGAGCGCCTGGGCGCCACGCAAGCCCCACCACCCAACACGACCGCGCTGGGCGCGATCCTCGGCCATATCACGGGCGGCGCCGATGCCACGACCTTCCAGCCGATGAACGTCAACTTCGGCCTGTTCCCGGAGATCGACGCTCGCGACGGCAAGGGACGGCCGATCCGTGGCCGAGATCGCAAGAAGGCGCTGGCCGAACGCGCGCTGGCGGACATCGACCGCTGGCTGGGGCGGACACCGCTGGCGGCTGAGTAGTCAGTACCTGCCGCGCCAAGCGTTCCACATCAACTTGAGAGCGGCGGGACGCTGCAAGGCGTGACGCGGGTCGAAGACGTCGAAGTTCTGCCGCGCGAGCGCTTTCAGGTATCCGTCAGCCAAAGTCGCCGGCAACAGTGCCGGCAACGCACGCCGGTCGATGGTGCTCCGCAAATCCCGCGCCTTGTCGAGATGCGCCCGCGCCAGCGCCGCGATGCGTTCGACCACGGCGGCAACGCGCTGGGCATTGCGGCTTTCCTGCAGATCGTGGGGCGAGAGGTTTTCCGCAGCGAGCATATCCTGCGGCAGCAGGAAACGGTTGGCGCGGGCGTGAAACAGCACCGCGCGCAACATGCCCGTCAACGCCCAACTGATCCCGACGTGGCGCCCGGCGCTGTGGCTGGCGGCATCGCGCACGCCGAGCGCTTCTAACACCAATGCGGTGAGGCTGGCTGAGGTCCCTTCGGCATAACTTTCCAAGGCCTCGACGTCGGCAGGACTCTCGTCGCTCATATCGCGGGCGCGGGCATCAAGCAGCGCATCGAAGTGGGCGCGCGAAAGCTGGTGCGCGGGAATCACCTCCGTCAGCGCCTCGACCACCGGGTTGCCCTTGGGGACCTGACCGTTTTCGTAAATAGCGGCGATGAGGTCGCGCCACCACTGCAGCTTCATCTGGCCGATCAGCACTTCGGAGACACTTTCGCGGACCTTCGCCACCTCGGCGTTGAAGGCATACAAAGTCATGATGGCAGGCTGCGCGGATTCGGGCGCGGTGACCGCCGTCAGATAACGGTCATGGTCAGCCTTGTGGACCATATCGGCGAGGATGTCGGCGGTGGCTTTCAACATTTTGGCGGAGAAGAACTTTCCATTTCCGGACGCCCCGGGAATATTTGTGCATACGGCAGAAGGGTGTAACATAGCATTTCCAATATCGGCGGTCGGGGATGACCGCTGAAAAATTTCAAGGAGGGGGGAACCCATGGCCACGATTCTTACATCGCTGCGCAATACCGTCATCGCCGGATTTATCCTGACGATTGTCCTGTTCGTGGTCTTTGTCAGCATTGGCGCCACATCGACAGAGAACATGATGGGCTTCCAACAGTACCTGTTCCGCTACCTGCATGTGGTTAGCGCCATCATGTGGATCGGCCTGCTGTGGTACTTCAACTTCGTGCAGATCCCGAGCATGCCCAAGATCCCCGATGAGCAGAAGCCGGCCATCGGCAAGGTCATCGCGCCGACGGCGCTGTTCTGGTTCCGTTGGGGCGCCATGGCGACCCTGATCACGGGGCTCGGCTTGGCCGGCGCCAACGGCTACCTGGTGGACGCGCTGCTCCTGGGCTCGCAGAGCGGCACGCCGCGCAATTCGGTGATCGGCATGGGCATGTGGCTCGCGATCATCATGTGGTTCAACGTCTGGTTCGTGATCTGGCCCAACCAAAAAAAGGCCCTGGGCATCGTTCAGGTGGAGCCCGATGTGAAAGCCAAGGCTGCGCGTATGGCGATGCTGTTCTCGCGCACCAACACGGTGCTCTCGATCCCCATGATCCTGTGCATGGTCGGCCAGTCGCATATGAGCTAAGGTCAATCTCAGCTGAGACGAAAAACGGGGCCGAAAGGCCCCGTTTTTATTAGATCGCAATGAGGGCGGCGGCGACCGCACGCCCCTCGCCCATCAGGACGTTGTAGGTGCGGCACGCAGCTCCGGTGTCCATGGGATCGACGGCAAGCCCTGCATCCTTCAGAGCATCGCGCAGCGCGCGCGGGAGGGGTTGCATGGCCGCGCCGCAGCCCAGCAGACAGACGTCGATGGACCCGGCCCGGGCGATCAGCGGCGCGAAATCCGCAAGCGTAAGTTCAGCCATGGATGTCACGGACCACGGCAAGGTCTCGCTCACCGCGACGATCACCGATCCCGCGAAGGGCACGCCAGACACACGGAAGCCGCCATTGCCGTAACGCTGCACCAGCTGGCGGTCGGCGGCGGATTGGCGGGTAAGCTTCACGGGCAGGCTCTCGACGGCTACTCAGCCCCAGTTACTCGGCCGGAGTGGTCCGGGTGTTGAAGTCCGGCTGGGCTGTCGTGCCCAACTCGTCGCGGCGCAGGTCGAGATAGAGCAGCACCGGCATGCCGACGCGGATGCTCGAGAAGGTGCCGACGAACAGGCCCCAGAGCATGGCGATGGAAAAACCGCGCAAGGTCTCGCCGCCGAAGATCAGGAGCGCCACGACAGTCAGGAACACCGTGAAGACGGTGAGCAGTGTGCGCGGCAACACGCGGTTGACGGAGAGATTGAGCAACTCCGGCAACGGCATTTTCTTGTAGCGCCGCAACATCTCGCGCACGCGGTCATACACGACAATCGAATCGTTGACCGAATAACCGGCGATGGTCATGACCGCCGCCACCGTCGTGAGGTCGAAGTTCATATTGAAGATCGAGAACACCCCCAGCGTGGTAATGACGTCGCTACAGAGTGCGAGACAGGTTCCGAGCGCGAATTGCCATTCAAAGCGGAACCAGACGTAAACCGCGATGGCGATCAGGGCCAACGCGACGGCCAGCGCGCCGCCGATGATCAACTCGGCGCCGACCTTAGGCCCGATGACCTCCGTGCGGCGGAATTCAAAGCCGGTGCCCATGGCGTCTTGGACCTTCTTGAGGGCCACGTTCTGCGCCTGGTCGCCGCCTTCCTGCTGCGGCACGCGAATGGAGATGTCGCGGCCCGTGTCATTGAAGGTCGTGATGCTGACTTCGCCCAGGCCGAGCTTGTTGAGATCGCCGCGCAGGTCGGAGAGGTCGATCTCCTTCTCAGCGCGGGCTTCCATCAAGATACCGCCGGCGAAGTCGATGCCGAAGTTGAAGCCCTTTGTCGCGATCGAAACCAGCGAGATGACCACCAGCAGCGCCGTGAAGACGTACCAGAACACACGGCTGCCGACGACGTCCCAGCGGAACTCCTGCGGCATGTAGCGAAGGATGGGTTGCAGCTGCATGGGACGCTCCTTTACACGGGCAACGCGGTGCGCTTGCCGGCGCGGTACCACATCCAGACCTGCATCCGCGTGATCATCACCGCCGAGAACAT
>CANKHC010000073.1 GCA_947481595.1 Fidelibacterota bacterium | reverse complement strand
GGCGCGCGGGAGTAAAGACGTGCCGAAAGCGGCACCGGCGCCGGCGATTAAAGCCCGGCGGTTGAGGTACACCCCTTCGGGCGTGACCTCGCGGGACGGCATATCCCAAGGCTTTTTGTGCCGGATCAGCATGACAGCAAGCTTACACCGAATTCATACCGGACGTTGCAGAGTTGTGAGCACCCCACCCCGGGTTACAAAACCGAAAGTCGCATCCATGCCATGCCACTTTTCGAGGTTTTCCGCCGTTAGCATCGGGACGACGGGAATTACAACGTTGTCAGGGCTTCTTGAACAGTTGGCGACTTAGGACAAAATTCCGGAGCGATGCCGCGGAACTTTTTGCTGAATGTTTTAGCGGCCACGCTGCTGCTCCCCCAGCACCCGTTTGTGATTTTAGAAAGGCTATGGACCCTATGACAAAACGCTCCTCCCGCTTCCTGCCGGCCGCTGCCGCTGCTGCGGCGCTGGCGTTCGCCGTCCCCTTCGCTTCCTCCTTTTTCAAAACCGACACCGCGCCTCAGGCGCTGCTCAGCCAGACGCCCTTCGGCACCGCCTCGGCCCAAGCTGCCCCCATTCCCATGCGCGACGGCATGCCGACCCTGGCCCCGCTCATTGAACGTGTGACGCCTGCTGTGGTCGGCATCTCGGTTAAAGGCAAGGTCGAGAAATCCACGGTCGACAACGAAAACAATCCGTTGTTCAACAACCCGGAACTGCGCAAGTTCTTCCAGGGTCCGAACAGCCCCTTCGGTGGTAACGGCCAGAACCCCTTCGGCCAAGGCGGCGACCCGCGTCCGCGCATGGGCTCGGGTTCGGGCGTGATCGTTGACGCCAAGAACGGCTACATCCTGACCAACCATCACGTCGTCGACAACGCCGCCGAGATCACGGTGGTGCTGAAAGACAAACGCGAGTTGACCGCCAAGTTGATCGGCTCCGACGACGGCACCGACATCGCGCTGCTCAAGGTCGAGGCCGACAACCTGACCGCCCTGCCCATTGGCGACTCGGGCGAGATGCAGGTCGGGGACTATGTGGTCGCCGTCGGCAATCCCTTCGGCCTGTCGCAGACTGTCACCTCGGGCATCGTCTCGGCGCTCGGCCGCTCGGGCCTGAATATCGAAGGCTATGAAGACTTCATCCAGACCGATGCGTCGATCAACCCGGGCAACTCGGGCGGCGCGCTGGTCAACCTCAAGGGCGAGCTGATCGGCATCAACACCGCCATCATCGGCCCGTCCGGCGGCAACGTCGGCATCGGCTTCGCCGTGCCGACCTCCATGGCTAAGTCGATCATGACCCAGCTGGTCGCCTCCGGCACCGTCAGCCGGGGTCGTATTGGTGTCTCGATCCAGAACATGTCGCCGGAGCTGGCGAAAAATCTGGGCATCGATCAGGCGAAAGGCGCGCTGGTGGGCACTGTCGAGAAAGGCACGCCGGCAGAAAAAGCGGGCTTGCGCGCGGGTGACGTGGTCACCGGCATCAACGGCGCGCCGATCTTCGGCGCGTCAGAACTGCGCAACCGCGTCGGTCTGTCGCCCGTGGGCACCACCATGGAGCTGACCGTGCTGCGTGGGAACGATACCAAGAAGGTGAAGATCACCGTCGGAAAATCGCCTGATGCGCCGCAGCTGGCCTCGCTCGAGGAACCCGCCACCACACGTGAAGCGGTGAAGGGTGCCACGTTTGAGGATGCCGGTAAGGGCGTGACCGTCACCGATGTCGAGCAAGGCAGCCCGGCCTTTCAGGCCGGCTTGCGTGCCGGCGACGTGGTGGTCGGCGTCAACCGCAAGACGGTGAAATCGGCCGACGAGCTGAAGAAGGAACTTGGCGATGGCAGCCGCCAGACCGCGCTCTTCCTCAAGCGCGACGGTCAGGACGTGCTGGTGGTTGTGCAGTAAGAAACGGGAGCCCGAGCGACTAAGACGTCGCTGGGAGGACGAAGCCCCGCTCCAGAGATGGAGCGGGGTTTTTCTATTTGTCTTCTTCCCCATACGGATTCTTCGGCTTGCGCAAATGAATCCGGATCGGCACGCCGCCTAAGTCAAAGGTGTCGCGGATGTCGTTCACCAGGTAGCGCATGTAGGCTTCGGGCAGATCGCCGGCGCGGGTGGAGAAGATCACGAACGTCGGCGGCCTGGTCTTGGCCTGGGTCATGTAGCGCAGTTTGATGCGGTGCTTGTGCACCGAGAGCGGCGGCGGGTGCGAAGCGGTGGTCGCGGCCAGCCAGCGGTTCAGGGCCGCCGTGGGCACGTGTTTGTTCCAGGTGGCGTGGACCTTGAAGACCGCCGCCATCAGTTGATCGACGCGCTGGCCGGTGAGGCCGGAGATGGTGACGGTGGGCACGTCCTTCACCTGCGCCAGTGAATCGCGCAGGCGTTCCTCGAGCGTTTCAAGGGCTTGGCGTTTTTCCTTGATGGCGTCCCACTTGTTGATGGCGACCACGAGGGCGCGGCCCTCGTCGATCACATGGCGCGCGAGGGTGAGTTCCTGGTTGTCGAGCACGGCGGCGGCGTCGACCACCAGCACGACGACTTCGGCCAGCTTGATGGTCTCGAAGGTCTCGCCGACCGAGAGGATCTCGACGGCGTCGGTGACCTTGGCGCGCTTGCGCACGCCGGCGGTGTCGACGAGACGCACGGCGCGGCCCTGATACTCCCAATCGACCGGGATGGAATCGCGGGTCACACCAGGCTCGGGCCCGGTGAGCATGCGCTCTTCGCCAATCAGGCGGTTGATGAGCGTCGACTTACCGGTGTTGGGCCGGCCGATGATGGCGAGCTGCAAGGGGCGCTGGGGCAGCTCGCCCGCGGGCATGGGCTCGTCGCGGGCTTCGCGCATCTCAGGCGGCGCAAAACCTTCAAGCGCGCGGTAAATGTATTGCAGGCCTTGGCCGTGTTCGGCGGAGATCGGCAGCGGGTCGCCGAGGCCCAGGCGGAAGGCGTCGTAGAGTGCCGAGTCCTGGCCCTTGCCTTCGCATTTGTTGGCCACCAGCACGATGGGCGTGCGCGAGCGGCGCAGCAATGCCGCGAACTGCGAGTCGAGCGGCACGATGCCGGCGCGGGCATCGACCAGCAGCAGGGCGACGTCGGCATCGGCGACGGCCTTCTCGGTCTGCTGACGCATCTTGGCTTCCATCGTGTCGGCAGCCGCCTCCTCGTAGCCGGCGGTGTCGATGACGGTGAAGAACAGATCACCGATCTCGCCGACACTCACGCGCCGGTCGCGGGTCACACCCGGGCGGTCGTGCACCAGGGCTTCGCGGCGGCCGACCAGCCTGTTGAACAGCGTCGACTTGCCGACATTAGGGCGGCCGACGATGGCGACCGTGAACATCGGTTTGCGTTCGCGCTTGAAGGGCGTGCGCGTCGCGTCGTCTTCAATCAGCAGATCGTCCTCAAGCGTACGCGGCCGCGGCTTGGGCACCGGTTTCTTGGTTTCGGGCTTGGGCTTCGGGGACCCCTTGGCTTTGGGCGCCTTGGGAAACTGGACGGTCTTGTAGCCCTTGCGGGAACGCGGTCCCGCCTTGCGCGTGGCTGGGCGGGGGCGGGCCTTCATGTTGGAATCCTACTTGTAGGCCGAGAGGTCGCCGTCGTCGTCGAGCACAAACATCGAGGCGTTGGCAAAGATCGGTGCCAGCGACGTCGGTTCGGCCAGTTCGATACGCCCGAGCACGGCACCTGAATAAGGCGACAGCGACAAAGCTTCGCTGTTGGAGCCGGTGAGGATCAGACGGTCGCTCACCAGGGCAGGTCCTGCCCAGACGATGCGGCCCTTGCGCGACTTTTCGTTATCGAAGCGCGGCAGCTGGGTGACCCAAAGGATGCGGCCCGAGCGGGCGTCGATGCAGACCGCTTCGCTGTCGAGGGTGATGGCGTAGAGGAAATCGCCGGCGATCCAGGGTTCGTAAATGCCGGCCACGGGCACGTCCCACAGGCGCCGGCCGGTGCGCAGGTCGATGGCGGCGAGCATGCCCGACTGGCCAACGGCGTAGACGCGGCCGCGGTCGATGACGGCGCGCGCGGCGATGTCGGGCAAGCTGGCGGCGGCTTCGGTGCGGCGGACGGCGACGACGTTCTCGCTCCAGAGCTGGGCCCCGTTGTCGGAGCGCAGCGCGACGAGTTCGCCGCTGGAAAGCGCCGCCACCACCACGCCGCCGTCGACGGCGGGCGCGGAGCCGCCGAGGAGGATGGTCTGGGTCGGCGAGCCGGAATAGTTCCAAAGTCTGCGGCCGGAATCGGCGGCCAGCGCGACAACTTCGTTTTCGACGGTGACGATGAAGACGCGCCCCGCATTGGCGGTGGGCGCTGCGCGGATCGGAGTTCCGACGGCGGTGCGCCAGATTTCCTTGCCGGTGGAGGCGTCAAGGGCGACGACCTCGGCCGCGCCGGTGGTGGCGAAGAGCTTGCCCTGTTCGATGCTGAGCGCGCCGCCCAGAAACTTGTTGTCTTCTTCGCGCTCGGGCGCGGACTTGACGCGCCACAGACGTTTGCCCGAGGCGGCGTCGAAGGCGGTGATCACCGCGTCGGCATCCATGGTGTAGATCTTGCCGTCGGCGACGATCGGCTCGGCGAAGTTGCGGTTGCGCAGGTTGGAGCCTTCGCCCGCAGCGGCGGTCCAGATGCGCTTGGGCGAGCCACCGATCATCAGGTGATGCATGGCGTGGTGGGACAGGCCGCCGGCGCCGGGCCAGACGACGGTGTCTTCGGGGCGCGGCAGGACGATCTGGGTGTCGATGGCTTCGGCGTTGGGACGCAGTTCGCGCTCAAGCGCCAGCACCGAGATGCGTGTGCCGGGCAACTTGTCCTTGTCGCTTTCGGACGAAAAGAGATCGGACATGGTGTCGCAGCCCGAGAGGCCGAGCATCACCATGACAAGGAGCGCAGAAAGCAGAGCGAGGCGGGAACGCAGCATGATCATCACATCGCTATGGTTTGGCAGCGGGAGCAGCCGCCGGGGCGGGCGCTATTGGGGCAGACATTATAGGAGCAGCGGGCGGCGGCGGCATGACGCCGAATTGATACATCTTTGACAGGTCGCCGACGCGTTCGCGCTGGGCGGCCGAAGCGTTGGGATCGGCCGACACAGTGGCGAGGATCTTCACGGCCCGGGGCGTGTCGCCCTGTTTGGCGGCGAGCAGGGCTTGCAGCTCAAGCGCCGAAGGGTTGAAGGCGTTATCGGGTGCTAAGAGCGGCGTCAGTTCGGCTTCAAGGGCTTTGGCGTCTTCGCGGTCGATGCTGTGCAGCACGCGCAAGAGGACGGCGAGATCGCGCAAGACCGGATCGGCTTTTTGGTCGGCGGCTAAAGCTTTGTAGTTGGCGACGGCGCCGTCGACGTTCTTTTCCTGGACCTGAAGGGCGGCCTGGGCGAGGCGTGCGAGCGAGCGGTAGCCTTCGTCGTTGCCGGCGGTGAGCACGCCCAACTCCTTGATGGCCTCTGCGCGCTTGCCTTCGTTGCTGATCTTCAGCGCCGTTTCGTAGGCGCGGCCGGCGGCTTCGTGCTGCTGCGCTTCGCGCTGGCGGTAGAACTGCACGCCGAAGACGGCGATGAGCGCCAACACCACAAAAGCAACGATGAGGTTGCCGTAGGCCTTCCAGATCTTTTTGAACTCGTCGGCTTGGAGATCGCTTTCGATCTCCGACATCAAGCCTTCGAGCTCGTGATCGGTCTCGTCCTTCTTGTCTTTTTTGTCTTTTTTGCCTTTGGCCGGGATCTTGGCCGGCAGGGCGGCGTCCTTAGCGGTATTCAACGGTAAATTCCTCATTTTGCGGGGGTTCAGGCCCGCTAGAGCCTTAAAAACGTGCCCGAACATAATGGCCCGGGGGGGTTAAGTCCATGTGCGGGGGCGGGTGCTTTTAGGGCGTTACAAAGCTGACCGGAGGGGGTGGATTCAGCGATTATTAACCCCGGCGCGCCAGAGTGGCTGGAGTGCCGAAATCCCAGTTTTCGGCGGGAAATACAGCGGAAAATGAGGTTTTCCATGGGTTCGCGGGCGGTTATCAGCGGTCTTTTCGCGGCAAGCGTGGTCCTGGCCCTGTCGGGGTGTACCAGCGACCCGGACCCTATTTTCCGCCAGGCCCTGCACATCGAATGCAGCCATGTGGACGGGATCGTCGGCGACCTGGCCTGTATCCAGCGCCCGATCAACAAGGAAACAGAAGTGGTCAGCCGCTACTGCTATGCCACGCTCGGCACGTCCAACTGCTTCGACCGGCCCGATCCGGACCGCAAGAACCAGGCCTTAGGTTCTTCAGGGTACTAGTCCCTTGATTTTTGGGGGGCTTGATTTCAGGTGGGGCGGTCTGAAAAGATACTGTCATGAACCGGGGTGTTGAAATTTGAGGACGGACGGGCCCATGACCTCGGTCGTGCGCCTTGCGGATCACCGGCGCAAACCGCCGTATCTCCATTTTACCCGGCCTGAACTCAACCGCCTTTTGGGCCTTTATGCAGGCCGTGTCGCGCGCGGCGAATGGCGCGATTACGCCATCAACCTCGGTGCCGATGCCGCGCGGTTCATGGTCTTCCGCCACGCCCACGAAAATCCGCTCTATGTGATTTCCAAAATCCCCGCGCCGCGCGGCCGCAGTAAATCCCGCGGCCAATACGTCGTACATGACCGCCAGCGTAAGCTCGTCCAGTGCCAGACCCTGGCCGATGCCTTGGCCGTATTCGATCGCCCGGTCAGGCTCGTCTCCGGCTGAGTACGGATTTCTAAAAACCATTAACTTTCAATGCCTTGGGGGGATGCGTGCGGAACATGCCCGCCCTGCGTGTCTGTGCGTTGCGGCACTGCGTGCGGGGCCTACATGGGGTCCAGGATCTCAGGAGGATCCCGTCATGAAATATCTCAACAACCCGCAGTATGCCGAAGCCATGGAGGGCACCGTTGCCGTCCTGATTTCGGGCTTCATCGTCGGGACGGTGGCGTTCGCCGTCCTCTTCTAAGCAAAGCGCCGGACCCAAAAGGGGACCCGGCGCTTTGTTTTTGGGAATCACATCCCCTTCTTGTTCTTCTCGGGCCTAGCCCGTCTTCCGCAAAACATCGGCGCGCATCGGCACCTTGAAGTGAGCCCCTTTCGGGCTCATGTGCTGCGTGAATTTCTTCTGCACCTGTTCCATCTGCGCCTTCGTGAGGCGGAGTTCGCTGTGCGTCACCTGGATGAAGCGGCGCTCGAAATCAGCGAAGTCGGCGACGTGCAAAGGTGCGAAGAAAAAGGTCTCGGCTTCCAGCGCCATGCCGCCCTTGGCCACGGCCTTTTTCACGGCTTCGAAAGCGGCGAGACGCGGCTGCTCCTCGTCGTGGAAGACGCGCATGATTTCGTTGAAGGCGCCGGCGAAGACCGGCTCGGCGATATAGGCCTGTCCGCCCGGCTTGAGCACGCGGCGGATTTCGGAGAGCGCCTTGTCGAGGCGGTCTGCGGGCACATGGTGCAAGGCCTTGATGACCAGCACGACGTCGAAGCTTTCGTCGCCGAGCGGGATACGTTCGGCGCTGCCTTCGGCAAAAACCAGGTTGGGCAGCTGGGCGCCGGCAAGATTGGCGGTATGCTGAACGCCGTCGACCTCCAGCGCCGTAAGGCTGGCGCGGGGATGCGCGGCGGCGACGGCACGGGCGAGTTCGCCCGCCCCGCAGCCGAGCTCCAAGATCTCGGCCTCTTTGAGGTCAAGAGCCTGCGTGATGGCATCGCGCTGCGCCAGTGTCGGCGCGCCGCGCGGATCCCAAAGCTGCATGTTGGGGGCTATCTTAGGGGCCGTCGCCATGGCCGTTGTTCTCCCTTTTTGGCATTGTCTACCCGCGGGCCAGCGCAGGCGCAAAGGCTTTATCATGATTGGGGCCCCCTTGGTAAAGATGGGCGTGGAACCGTCACAATGAATACGTCTCGCCTCCAAGATGCGATCACCGCTTATCAACAGGGGCGCCTCACCCAGGCGCGCGACCTGTGCGATGGCGTGCTCAAAGAGGCGCCGCGCGACTTCGATGCCCTGCATCTTGCCGGCGTGATCGCCCTTCAGCAGGCAGAGCCGAGGCGGGCGCTCGCGGTTTTGGATGCGGCGCTGGCGGTGAGCGCGGCGCACGCCTCAGCGCATAACAGCCGCGGCATGGCGCTGATGGCCCTGGGCCGCGCGGAGGAAGCGCTGGCGGCTTTCGAGACGGCGGCGACGTTGAAGCCCGGTTTCGCGGTGGCCCTCAACAATAAGGGCAATGCGCTGCGGGCCCTCAAACGCACCCCGGAGGCTCTGGCGGGTTACGACGCGGCGCTGGCGGCGCGGCCGGACTACGCCGAGGCGTGGAATAACCGCGCGCTGGTTCTGCTCGATCTCAAAAACTATGCCGAGGCCCGCAGTGCGGCGGAACGGGCGCTCGAGATCAATGGCAACGCTGCCGAAGCCCACAATGTCCTGGGCTTGGCGCTGAAAGCGCTGCGCGAGGACAAAGGGGCGCTGGCGAGTTATGACCGCGCGCTGGCGTTGAAGCCGGATTTGGCGGAAGCCTGGAGCAACCGCGGCATCGTGCTGCAGGAGATGAAGCGCAGCGACGAGGCGCTGGCGAGTTATGACCGTGCGCTGGCGTTGAAGCCCGATGCCGCCGAGACCTGGAACAATCGCGGGACCACGCTCGACCACCTCAGGCGCTACGGCGAAGCGGTGGCGAGCTTTGAGCGCGCGGTGGCAATCGATCCTCAGTATGCAAATGCCTGGAGCAACCGCGGTGTGACGTTGGTCGAGCAGGGGCGCGGGCTGGACGCAGTGGAAAGCTTTGAGCGCTGTATCGCTCTGGCGCCTGACAATGCCGATGCGCGGTGGAACCTGAGTCTTTGTTATCTGCAGCAGGGTGCGTTTGCCGAAGGCTGGGCGCTGCACGATGCACGCTGGCAGGCGAGCGAACTGGCGCTGGAGCCGCGCACCTTCACGCATCGCGAATGGCGAGGCGAACCGCTGGCGGGCAAGACGCTGCTGCTGCATGCAGATCAGGGCTTCGGCGATGCGGTGATGTTCCTGCGCTACGCCGCGACGCTGGAAGCGGCGGGTGCGCGCGTCGTGGTCGAGGTGCGCCGGCCGCTGGCGAGTCTCGCCGCGACCATGAACGGCGTGGCTGAGGTTGTGGTGTATGGCGAGCCTCTGCCCGCTTTCGATCTGCATTGTCCGCTGGGCAGCCTGCCGCGGGTGTTCGGCATGAGGGCGGACAATGTGCCGCTGGCGGAAGGCTATTTGCGTGCGCCGGAAGAATCGCTCGCGCGCTGGCGGAAAGTTCTCGGGCCCCGCAGCAGGCCGCGCGTGGGACTGGCCTGGACCGGCAACCCGACCCACAAGAACAATCACAATCGCAGTATTGCGCTGGGCGAACTCATTTCAGTGCTGTCGGCGGATTGTGAGTTTGTCAGCTTGCAGAAGCAGTTGGCCGAGGGCGACGTTGAGATCCTCAAAGCACATCCCGAGATCCGTGACGTCAGCGCGGAGGTGACGGACTTTGCCGACACCGCGGCGTTGTGCGCGCTCATGGACGTGGTGGTGACGGTCGATACCAGCGTCGCGCATGTGGCGGGCGCGGTCGGGGCGCCGGCGTGGATCCTGCTGCCCTTCAATCCCGACTGGCGCTGGATGCTGGGGCGCAGCGATACGCCGTGGTATGCGTCGGCGAAGCTTTACCGCCAGAGCTCGCCCGGCGATTGGGCTGGTGTGCTCGCGCGGATCAAAGCGGATTTGAAACGCCTGTGATCAGGGTGCGTTGGCGAGACGGCCGACCGCGTTGTGGAAGGTGCCGTCCGGCAGGGTGAGGTTGGAGTAGGACACCATCCGGCTGAAGTCGTCGACGTGCACGACGGTCGACTTGTCGGCCTCTTGCCATGTGAGCATGTAGACCGAGGGTGCGACTTCCTTAGCGGTGTAGGTGATCTTGAGCACCTGGCCTTTGGTGGGCCCGGCGGTGAAGGTGGCATCCAATTGCGTCGCGCTCTTGAACTCGAGCAGGAACGACGGACCGCCTTGGTACTCGACGGTGTATTTCTTGCCGACGAAGACTGGCGTGAATTCCGCGGCAGCGGCAAGCGGTGCCGACAACATCAACGCCGCGAAACATGTTGCGAGAGTGCGCATGGAGGTTCCCCTTCTTCCCTGAGGGGATGTTTTACCGCGCGGGTGGCCTGGCGGTCTATGCCTTGTCGTCGATCTTGACGTAGTCAATCGTAACTCGGGCGGCGGCATCGCGGGCGGCGCGGCGGGCGAGATCGGTGTCGCCGTTACGCGCCAGCGCCAAGGCCACGCCCATGCGGCGGTAGGGCCGCGTGGTGGGCTTGCCGAAGATACGCACATCGATTTCGGTGCCGGGGTGGGCCGGCGTGAGCGCGTCCTTGAGGCCTGTGACGGCGAAGGCGGAGGCTTCGCGGTCGGCGAGGATCACCGCCGAGGCAGATGGTCCATTTTGGGTGATGGTGGGGATCGGCAGGCCGAGGACGGCGCGGGCGTGCAGGTCGAATTCCGAGAGGTTCTGCGAGATCAGGGTGACCAATCCCGTGTCGTGGGGGCGCGGTGAGAGTTCGGAGAAGATCACCTCGTCGCCTTTGATGAAATATTCCACGCCGAAAATGCCGTAGCCGCCGAGGTTATCGACCACCTTGCGGGCCATGTCTTGCGCGGCGGCCAGTGCTTTGGGCGACATGGCGGTGGGCTGCCAGCTTTCGCGGTAGTCGCCACGTTCCTGACGGTGGCCGATGGGATCGCAGAAGATCACACCTTCCCGAGTCCGGATGGTGAGCAGCGTGATCTCGTAGTCGAAGGCGACGAAGGCCTCGACGATCACACGCACGCGGTCGCCGCGCATGCCGGAGACCGCGTAATTCCAAGCTGCGTCGATGTCGGCGGCGGTTTTGACGGTGCTCTGGCCCTTGCCGGAGGAGGACATGACCGGTTTGACGACGCAGGGGATGCCGACTTGCTCGACCGCCGCACGCATCTCAGCAAGGGATTCGGCGTAGAGGAATTTGGAAGTGGGCAGGCCCAGCTCGACGGCGGCGACGTCACGGATGCGGTCGCGATTCATGGTCATCAGCGCCGCGCGGGCGGAGGGGACGACGCTGAAACCCTGATCCTCGAAGTCCTTGAGCACTTCGGTGCGGATGGCTTCGACCTCGGGGACGATGAAATCGGGTTTGTATTTGCTGATGACGGCGGACAGCGCCGCGCCGTCGAGCATGGAGAAGACTTCGAACGCGTCGGCCATCTGCATGGCGGGCGCGCCGGCGTAAGAATCGCAAGCGATGACATGGGCGCCGAGACGCTTGGCGGAGATGACAAACTCGCGGCCGAGTTCGCCGGAGCCGAGGAGGAGGATGCGGGCGGTGGGGGTCATGCGACTCTATAAATGGCACAACTCAATGGTGTGCGGATATTGTGATTGCAGCTTATTTCGCGGCGGCGGGGTTTGCCATTTAAAGTTTTCCGAGTCATGTTAAACGCCGTGGCCGAAGAACGGACTTACTCATTTGACTAAACTAACTTGTACGTCCGGTCACGATCACCGACACCAATGTATGATTTATAGCGGCGCACCCTCGGCGCACCTGGGCGCCTTGGCCGCGACGATCCGCGATAAGCTGCAAAACAATTGCCGCTGTCTGTACCTCAACAGCCCGCCCATGGTTGCCGGCATCCGGTCCAACCTTTCGGTGGCCGGCGTGGACGTGGCCCATGAAATCGCCAAGGCCAGCCTTGTGCTGTCGTCAGACACCCAACAGCGCGCGGGCGGCCGCTTCAACATCGACAAAATGATGGGACTCCTGGCGGACGCCTTGAAGCAGGCGCTGGCCGATGGCTATGACGGCTTGTGGGCCAGCGGCGACATGACCTGGGAGTTCGGACAGGACCGTGACTACACCAAGCTGCTGGAATACGAGTGGCGCCTAGAGGAGTTTTTCCAGCAGAACCCCGCGCTGCAGGGCGTGTGCCAGTATCACGCGGAGATGTTCCCCGCCGAAGTGCTGCGCCAAGGCCTGCTGACGCATCCGGGCGTGTACATCAACGAATCGCTTTCGCGCCTGAACCCGCATTTCCGTCCGCCCCGATCCTACGGCGCGGAAGCGGCCGCGGACGCGGGCCTGGACGAGGCCGTCGGAGCCTTGCGCGCGGCGCCGGTGTCGAGCACCGGGCGCTTGATCATCGAGGGCTGGGCCAGCATCAACGTGATTGCTTTGGCTTCGGTGAGGTTCGCTTTCGCCGCATCATCCAGCTTGCGGAAGGTGGTGCCGGCGCGGTTGAGCACGGTTTCCCAGCCCAACTCCTTGCACCACTTCTGCAGACGCGGCGCATCTATGCCGGCGGTCTTGTAGTCGTGGAACGCATATGCAACGCCGTGCTTGTCGAGCCAGGCGCGGGCCTTCTTGACGGTGTCGCAGTTCTTGATGCCGTAGAGGGTGACCGACATGTTAGCCGCCGGGGTGCAGGCCGGGGGCTTCGTGGCCGGTGCGCGCCACGTACTCGGTGTAGCCGCCGCCGTATTGGTGCAGGCCCTCGGGGGTCAGTTCCAGGACGCGGTTGGAGAGCTGGCTCAAGAAGTGGCGGTCGTGGGAGACGAAGAGCATGGTGCCTTCGAATTCGGCCAACGCCGCGACCAGCATCTCCTTGGTGGCCATGTCGAGGTGGTTGGTGGGCTCGTCGAGCACCAGGAAGTTGGGCGGGTCGTAGAGCATCTTGGCCATGACCAGGCGCGCCTTTTCGCCGCCCGAGAGCACCCGGCAGGGCTTTTCAACATCATCACCGGAGAAGCCGAAGCAGCCGGCGAGCGTGCGCAAGGTGCCGATGCCGGCTTGCGGGAAGGATGAGTCGAGGGATTCGAACACGGTCTCGTCGCCCTCCAGGAGATCCATGGAGTGCTGGGCGAAGTAGCCCATCTTGACGCTGGCGCCCAAGGTCACCTTGCCTTTGTCGGGCAGCGTGCCGAGGTCAGGGGCCTCGGCGCCGGCGATGAGCTTCAGCAGGGTCGACTTGCCCGCACCGTTGACGCCCAGGATGCACCAGCGTTCCTTGCGGCGGACCTGGAAATCGAGATCGGCATAGATGGTGTGGCGGCCGTAAGCCTTGTGGACGTTCTTGAAGCTGACCACGTCGTCGCCCGAGCGCGGGGGCGAGCGGAATTCGAAGCGCACGGTCTGGCGGCGCTTGGGCGGCTCCACGCGCTCGATCTTGTCGAGCTTCTTGACGCGGCTTTGCACCTGGGCGGCGTGGGAAGCGCGGGCCTTGAAGCGCTCGATGAACTCGATCTCCTTGGCGAGCATGGCCTGCTGGCGGTCGAATTGGGCCTGGCGCTGTTTCTCGGAGAGCGCACGCTGCTGCTCATAGAAATCGTAGTTGCCGGAATAGGTGATGAGCGTGCCGCCGTCGATCTCGACGATTTTATTGACGATGCGGTTCATGAACTCGCGGTCGTGGGAGGTCATGAGCAGCGCGCCATCGTAGCGTTTCAGAAAATCCTCGAGCCAGATCAGGCTTTCGAGATCGAGGTGGTTGCTGGGCTCGTCGAGCAGCATGCCGTCGGGCTGCATGAGGAGAATGCGGGCGAGGGCCACGCGCATCTTCCAGCCGCCCGAGAGCAGACCGACGTCGGCGTCCATGCGCTCCTCGCTGAAGGAGAGGCCCGCGAGCACCTCGCGCGCGCGGTCCTCGAGGGCGTAGCCGCCGAGCTCCTGGAAGCGGCCCTGCACTTCGCCGTAGCGCGTGACGAGGGTTTCCATTTTATCGGCCTGGTCGGGGTCATTCATCGCCGCTTCGAGCGCGGTCATTTCGGCAGCAAGCGAACTGAGGGGACCCGCGCCGTCCATCACGGCGGAGACGGCACTTTGGCCCGACATCTCGCCAACGTCCTGGCTGAAATAGCCGATGGTCATGCCGGCCTCGACCAGCACGCGCCCGTCGTCGGGCTGCTCCTGCCCGGCGATCATGCGGAAGATCGTGGATTTGCCGGCGCCGTTGGGGCCGACGAGGCCGACCTTCTCGCCTTTTTGAAGGGCCATCGAGGCTTCAATGAAGAGGAGCTGGTGGCCGTGTTGTTTGCTGATGGAGTCGAGACGAATCATGGTCAGGTACTAAGCTCAGGTACTATTTGAATGGGTAGGTAACGGGTGCAATCGTTCAGTCTGATGGACTTTACTCGAGCTAGATTCTCTCTGCCCGTATAGCCGCCAGCTTCACAGGGTCTTTAATGTCTTCCGCTAACTTATTTATCCAGGCGTCAGTGTACGTGTAATCACCATGCGCTTGATGATAGAGGCAGAACTCCTTGTTCGTATTCTCCGGACGCACTTCACCGCTTTTTGGTCGGACCTTGT
>CANKHC010000072.1 GCA_947481595.1 Fidelibacterota bacterium | reverse complement strand
GGCAAGGCGCACTATAAAGAGATCGCGCGTGGCCAGATCCTGGGTGATACCACCGGGCTCTTGAAGATGATCTTCCACCACGAAACACGCGAGCTTCTGGGCGTACATATCATCGGCGAAGATGCCGCCGAGTTGATCCACATCGGCCAGGCGGTAATGGCGCACAAAGGCACCATCGATTACTTCGTCAACACGGTCTTCAATTATCCGACGCTCGCGGAGTGTTACAAGACTGCAGCCTTCGACGGCGTCAACCGGCTTGGTTAGTCTCACACAACTCACTTGAGGAGGTTCCGATGCGTTCTTCGATCCGCTTCGCCAGTGTTCTTTCCGGCGCGCTGTTCGCTGTCATCTCACTTTCCTACGCCGCGGCCCCAGCGCCGGCGATCACCGCTGCGGTGTCCGATGCAGGCCGGCCCGCCGCCGACACCGCGCGCGACGCCGACCGCCATCCGGCGGAATCGATTGCCATTTCCGGCATGAAGGCCGGCGATAAGGTCATCGACCTGATCCCGGGCGGCGGCTACTTCACGCGCATCTTTTCCAAAGTCGTGGGGCCGAACGGCAAAGTCTATGCTCTGACGCCTGATGAGATGTTGAGCAAGATGGCCAAAGCAGCTGATGCCGCGAAAGCACTGCCGGCGGCCGGTTATGCCAACGTCGTGCCGATCAGCACGTCGATCAACGCGATCAAGGTGCCTGAGCCCGTCGATGTGGTGTGGACCTCGCTCAACTACCACGACATGCACAACGCGCTGCTGGGCCCGGCCAACATGGGCAACTACAACAAGTCGGTGTTCAACGCGTTGAAGCCGGGCGGCATCTATATCGTGATCGATCATGCGGCCACCGCGGGTTCGGGCACGCGCGACACCGATCTCCTGCACCGCATCGACGTCGAGGCTGTCAAAGCCGAGGTGATGGGCGTCGGATTCCAGCTCGTGGAAGAAAGCAAGGTGCTGGCGCACCCGGGGGACGATCACACCGGCAAGGTGTTTGATTCCGGAATCCGCGGCAAGACCGATCAGTTCCTGCTGAAGTTCAAGAAGCCCTAAGCGCGGCCGTTAGCGCGGCAACGCCGGGAGAATTTCTGAATCCATCCAGTCGCCGATACAGCCCGCAAGGTAGGCATGCATTTTCGGCGTTGGATGGCTGCCGCCTTTGATGATGAAGTCGGGCTCGGTGCGTTCGGGTCCGGAACAGTCGTGCCACGGGAAAGTCTGGCCCTCGAAAACCGGCAGCGCGGTTCCGCCGCGGTTGTCGAGAATGACGGCGGCGAAGGCGATGCCCTTGCTTTTGGCAAAGGCAGCGATGTCGAGCACGACGGCGCGCGTGATCGGCAAGGCTTCGTCCTTGCTGTTGTACTCCACCGACTGAAGCCAGACGTTGTGCAGCGTGGTCACGGCTGCGGACTGGCGTTCCAGCGGCCAGAATCCGATGGTGCGGAAGGGGCGGTAAACCGTCTTGCCGTCCTCGATACGGTAGTGCGGCGGGGCCACATAGTTTCCTTGCGCATCGGAAATCGCATAGATCCACGACTGGTCGGCGACATTGCGCAGCATGTGGGCATCGTCGAAGGCCAATAAAATCAGGGACGGCCTGTTGGCGGCGTAAAAGTCGTCTACAGCGCGCATGGCCAGCAATTTGGCTTGAACGGTGGAGTAGCCGCCGCTGCCGAAGTTCTCGAAACTCATCGTGGGATAGCGTTCGGACAGCAGCCAGGGAAAGGACTCCGCGTCGCGCACGCCGTAGGACTGCAGATTGCTGCCGCCGATCAGCATGACTTGCGGCCGGCCGTCGGTGGGAAGGGCGGGATCGGGACGCGTGGCGCGCCGGCCGAAAGACCAGAAGGTCATCGGCAGGCCCTCGCCCTCGATGGCGCGCGAAACGCCCTCCTTGTTGATCCACCCCAGCTCGGGATCGGGGACGGACCAGGTGGTATCGGTGCCCGGCACGAAGAACGGATTGATGCGCACTTCGCGCGGGACGAAGCCGGCGACGCGCATGGCGCCTTCGGCGGCCAGCAGCGAGACGATCAACGCGCCCACAAAGACGAGAAGGTTTTTCATCAGCCGATTATAGCAGGACTAAAGGTAGGGCACGAACAGGCGGGCGATGTTGTTGCGCAGGCGGGTCTGCCAGGGCAAGGCCTGGATATTCGCAAGCGAGACCAGCCGGGCCTGGCCAGCGGTGTGCTGGAAGTGCGCTTCCATCACTTGCGCCAGGTCCGCGTCATAGCACTCAAGATTGGCTTCGAAGTTGAGCCGCAGGCTGCGCTGGTCCCAATTGCTGGACCCCACCAGTACCCAGACGTCGTCGACGACCATCAGCTTGCTGTGATCGAAGGGGGCGCCGCTGGTGTAGATTTTGATGCCTTGCTCGATCAGGTCTTGGAACTTGGCGCGCATTGCCCAGTCGACCAAAGCCAAGTCGGTGCGCTCGGGCACCACCACGCGCACATCGATGCCGCGCAGTGCGGTGACCGCGAGTGCGGCCGACAGCACCGGGTTCGGCAGGAAATAGGGGGTGAGGATATGCACGCTCTTTTGGCTGAAGGCGAGCGCCCCTAACATGATCCACAGAGTGCGCTGGAAGGGATTGTCCGGCCCATCGGGCACGATGCGGGCGTACTGCGGTTCGCGCTCGCGCGCGGTGTCGCAAGGGGCAAAGGGAAGCCGGAGGGACTTGCCGGTGGCGAAGCGCCAGTCCTCCTCGAACATGGTGTTCATCTGCGCCAGAATCGGGCCGGTGACGCGGAAGTGAATATCGCGCACGGCCTCGCGGCGTTTACGGCCCGAGCCATGCCCGTAGTTCAGGCAAATGTTCATGCCGCCGATGAAGCCGATGGCGCCGTCCACCATCATAATCTTGCGGTGGTTGCGCAGGTTCACTACGGGCAGGAACTTCAGCTTCTGAGGAATGAAGCGGGCGGTAGGAATGCCGTCGGCGGCCAAGGGCCGGTCGGCGGCGTGCTTACCGGTGCCGCTTCCGACCTCGTCGATCAGGACGTGAACCACGACGCCGCGCGCGTGCGCCGCGCGCAAGGCGTTGATGAATTTGCAGCCGACTTCGTCGGTTTGGAAAATATAGACCGACAGGGCGATATTGGATGTGGCAGCGTTGATGGCTTCCAGCATCGCCGGAAAAACCTGCTCGGCGCCGATCAAAGGTGTGATGTCGTTACCACCGAGGAACGGTGCATCGTGCACAGCGGATTCGTAGTGAAACATCTGGCGCTGCTGCTGGGTCGGCAGGCCGGCGAAGGGCAGCGCGGGGTCGCGGAGTTGGGGCACGTAGGCCGGCCGTTTGCCGCGCAGGCGGCGCGCCCGGCGTTCGACGCGGTTGATGCCGAGTATCCAATAGAGGCCGGCGCCCAGGAACGGCGAGATCAACACAAGGGCCAGCCACGTCGGGGCGGAGGTCTCGCGCTTGGTCAGGAGGACATGCACGCATACCGGCACGGCCAGCGCCAGGTGCAGCACTAGAATGATGGTGAGAAAGCTCATCGGCCCAAAGCTCTAACCCCCAAGGGTGCTAGTTCCCATCGAGCACGTCGCGGACGGTGCGCGCGAGTTGCTCCAGCGTAAAGGGCTTGCCGAGCAGGCGCACGCCGGGGTCGAGCATGCCGTTGTGAACCACGGCGTTGCGCGTATAGCCGGTGGTGTAGAGCACCTTCAGGTCAGGCCGGACCTTGTGCGCGGCCTCGGCCAGCTGGCGGCCGTTGATGTGGGGCATGACAATGTCAGTGAACAGCAGCTCGACGTTGGGATTTGCTTCGAGAAGTTTGAGCGCCTCGCTGCCGCCCGGGGCGGCAAGCACGCTGTAACCTAAGTCGCGCAGACCTTCGACCGTCAGCGCGCGCACAGCATCCTCGTCCTCGACCACGAGGATGAGTTCGTTGGAACGCCCCTTCGGTGTCTCGAGCGTTGCGACCGGCTTGACGTCGGCTTCTTCCGCGGGGCCGTGGAAGCGCGGCAGGTAGATTTTCATCGTCGCCCCCTGCCCCAGCTCGGAATAGATCTTCACGTGGCCGCCGGACTGGCGGACGAATCCGTAGACCTGGCTCAGCCCCAGGCCGGTGCCGCGGCCGGCACTTTTGGTGGTGAAAAACGGATCAAAGGCCCGGGCCAAGACGTCGGGCGTCATGCCGGTGCCGGTGTCGGACACGCAGAGAAGAACGTATTGACCGGGCGGGATGTCGAGGTGGCGGCCGACGTAGCCTTCGTCCAAATGCGTATTGGCGGTCTCGATGGTCAGCTTGCCGCCTTCGGGCATGGCGTCGCGGGCGTTGACGACGAGATTGAGAATGACGGTCTCGAGCTGGTGGGCGTCGACGTGCACGCGCCACAGGCCGCCGGCCAAGATGACCTCGGTTAGGATGGTTTCACCGAGGGTGCGGCGAACGAGATCGGACATGCCGGAGACGAGCTTGTTGACGTCGACGGGACGCGGTTCAAGGACTTGCTTGCGCGCGAAGGCCAGCAGGCGCTGGGTGAGCGAGCCGCCGCGCATGGCCCCGTCGATGGCCGCCTTCAGGAACTCGCCGATGTTGTGGTCACCCTTGTCGAGGCGGCGCTGCATGATGTTGAGCGCGCCGATAATCACCGCCAGCATGTTGTTGAAGTCGTGGGCGATGCCGCCGGTCAGCTGGCCGATGGCTTCCATCTTCTGCACCTGGCGCAGCTGGCTTTCGACGTTCTCGCGTTCGTTGATTTCGCTGGAAAGCTTGTCGTTGGTGGCGCGCAGTGCTGTTTGGGCGACCTCCAGCTCGTCGCGGCGCTGGCGCGCGCGCGACAGCGCGACCATGGCGGTGGTCATGGCGACAAACAACAAGATATAGGCCGCGAGCGGTAAAAGGCCGGCGATCCGCGCAACGCTGCCACGGCGCGCGAGCAGGAGTTGGTCCTCTTCCTCGACCATCGCGGCGACGATGTCACGGGCGCGGTTTTGCGCTTCGATCCCCGCCCCCAAGTTCATCGGTAATATCCGGTCGGGTTGGAACGTGGTCGCCGCAGCAGTGAACTGCCGGAGGCGCTGGGCAAGTGCCGGCTTCAGCTCGGCTACGCGCTCGACCTGGCGGGGGTTGTCGGCGATCAGCTTCTCGAGATTGGCGACGCCGGATTCGGCGCGCTCGCGCGCACTCAAGAACTGCGTGCGGATAGTGTCGTCGCCCGACAACATAAAGCCGCGGACCGCACCTTCACCTTCGGTCAAAGCGAACTGGATCGCCGTCAGTTGATCCTTGACCTCTTGGGTATGGGCGACGTCGCGCTGCAGGGAGCGGATTTCCCGCGACACGACCGTGAGCATCAGGACGACCGCGACGAAAATCGCCGCCGGCACGAGAAAAGGTTGTTCCCACTTCTTCTTAACAGAGTGGTTTGACATTGGTCTAAGGCCCCAGCCCGCCTCGGGACCGATACTATAAAGGTGATTTAGCTCAAAACGATAGGGAAGGTTGGCGGGTTGAATCGTTCTGCTTTCGGCACCATCTTTAAGGGATAGACGGCGAACTCGTTTCGGAACGCAGCTAAAAGTATGTGCGGCCTGGAAAAAGCTATAGAACAGACCTGATGGCGAAAGATCCCTATTCCATTCTCGGCTTGAAGCGAGATGCTTCGGATGCCGATATCCAGAAAGCCTTTCGGCGCCTGGCCAAGAAGTCGCACCCTGATCTCTTTCCGGGCGACAAGAAGGCCGAAGATCGCTTCAAGGAACTGAACGCCGCGAACGATATCCTCGGCGACCCCGCCAAGCGCGCGCGATTCGACCGTGGCGAAATCGACGCCTCGGGCGCGGAAGTGCGCCAGAACCCCTTTGCCGGCGCAGGCCGCGGCGGGTTCCACCCCGGGGCGGGAATGGGGGGCGGTGCCGGTGCCCAAGGCTTCGCGTTTGAAGACCTCTCCGACCTGTTCGGCGGCATGTTCCGTGGCGGCGGAATGGGGAGTGCGGGGCGCGGCGGAAATCCCTTCGGCGGCGGAGGGAGATCCGCTCCACCGCCGGAAGATAGCCGGTTCATCCTGGAGGTCGACTTCACCGACGCGGCAGCGGGCGCCAAAAAGCGCATCACGCTGCCCGGCGGCAAGCCGCTCGACGTCACCATCCCGGCCGGCATCAATGAAGGCCAGACCATCCGCCTGAAAGGCCAGGGCGGAGCTGGACCGGGCGGAACAGCGGGCGACGCGCTGGTCGAAGTACGGATCAAGGCGGATCCCTTGTACCGGCGCGAGGGCCGCGACATTCACGTCGAACTGCCGATTTCCTTGGGCGAAGCCGTCATGGGCGGCAAGGTCGAGGTGCCGACGGTGCACGGGCCTGTGACGGTGACGGTGCCGCAGGGTGCCAACAGCGGCACGCGCCTGCGCCTCAAGGGCAAGGGCATCGCCGCGAGCAAACGCGAACCCGCCGGCGACCAGTATGTCACGCTGAAGGTGGCGCTGCCCAAGACCCCAGACCCCGAGCTGGAAGAATTCGTCAAAGCCTGGAGTGCCAAGAAGCCATATAATCCACGCAGCTGAACCTAGACGTTCGCGGGGGACCGACATGGTGGGTAAGTGGCTCATAGGGCTGTTGGCTGTGATGGGTGCGGGCACCGCCTGGGCCCAGAGCGCTCCCCCTGGCGCTCCTGTGGGCACCATCACACAGGTTCAAGGGGCGGCGACGGCAACCCGCACCGCTGGGTCGGTCACACTCCAACTGAACACACCGGTCTATAGCGATGATCTGCTGGAGACCGAGGCGAATGCAAAAATCCTCGTGCAATTCACCGACGGCACCAAGCTCACGCTCGGCCCAAGCGCCGAAGTGCTGATCGACGAATTCGTTTTCAATGCGGCGGGCGGCACCAACAACGCGGCCATCCGCGTCACCGCCGGCGCCATGCGCTTGGTTGCCGGCGCCATTGAAAAGGTCGGCGGCCCGCAGGCGATCAACGTCGCGACGCCGGTGGCGTCCATCGGCGTCCGCGGGACCGACTTCTTCATCGAGATGGAGGAAGCCGATCACCTCTCCGTGGCGCTGTTTTCCGGCTACGAAGTCGCCGTCACGAATCCCTCAGGGACAACGGTCCTGCGCCCCGGTGAAGGTACTGACATCTGGGGACACCCGGGCGAAGCGGTTGCACCGAGCCAGGCGCTGACCTGGGGCACGGACCGGGTCAACCGCGCCCTCGCCCTGGTGACGATAACGCCTTTGGAGCGGCGGCCGCTGTACTACGCGCAGCCGATCGCGCCGGAGTTATCGCCGCAGGGTGCGCTCACCCAGGGCACGTTCAAGATCGACGTGCGCTACCGGTGGGAATTCGTCGAACAGGACAGCCGGGCGCAGAGCGCGCACGCCAATACGGTGCGCGTGCGCGCCGGTTACGAAACCGCGGCCTATCAGGGCTTCTTCGCCGGCATCGAGGGTGAGTTCACGCGCGATATTTTTGGCGGACGGCGCAGCGACGGTGTGACCAACTTCCCCACCATCCCCGTGATCCCCGATCCCGACAGCGAGGTCTTGAATCGCGCCTATGTCGGCTGGACGCGGCCTGATGCGGACGGTATGTCCGTTGCGCGCGTGGTGCTCGGGCGCCAGCGCATCATGTATGACAACGAGCGCTGGATCGGACCCAGCAATTTCCGCCAGAACGACCAGACCTTCGATGCCTTCACCGCCGAAGGCCAGGTGATCCCGGGCGTGAACGCGCGCTATGCGTATCTCAACCGCATCAACCGGGTCCTGGGCAACAATCCGAACGGCCATTGGGGCAGCGACAGCCACTTGTTGAGCGTCGCCACCAACAAGACGCCTTTCGGCATCGCCACGGCTTATGCCTACCTGCTTGATCTCAATCCGGTGCCGCGATTGTCGTCGGCCACCTTCGGTGTGCGCTATGACGCCTTGGTGCAGTACCGCGACGACCTGGCATTCGGACTGGAAGCAGAACTCGCGCGCCAGAGCGACTATGCCGGCAATCCGGGCAGCTACGGCCTGACCTATTTCCTGCTGCGGCCCATGGTGAAGTGGAACGACGAGACGCTGCTGGCAGCGGGGTGGGAGCGCTTGGGCGGCAACGGCATCGACGCGGTGCAGACGCCGCTCGCGACCCTGCACCGCCATAACGGCTGGGCGGATGTGTTCCTGACAACGCCGGTCAACGGACTGGACGACAAACATGTGCGCTTGATGCAGGAGCTGCCCGATGCGGGCTGGTTCAAGTCACCGCGCTTAGACCTGCGCTTCCATGACTTCCACGCGGCGCGCGGCGGGGCGCATTACGGCGTCGAATGGGATGCGGATTTGAATTTCTCGGTGCTCAGCCGCGCGACGCTGGGTGTGCGCTTTGCGCGCTATGACGCCAAAAGCTACGACACCGACACGACCAAGGCGTGGTTCTATATCGAAGTGCAGTACTAGGGCGACCACGCGCGCGGGGTGGCGGATTCATTGAGGGGCAGGAAGCCAGCGGTGGGCGTGACCGCGACACTGCCGAACGTGTCCGGCAATCCCACGGCGGTATCATAGGTGTAATAGAAAATCTGGCGCGTGCCCGTGCAGGTGCCGGCGCCCGCGGAGTCGGTGTTGGCGGTAAAGACCAGGTAGTCCTGCACCATTGTCCTATTGAGCGGGATCGGGCCTGCCGGCGCGGTCCCAGCGGTGTCGGAGCAAATACCGGGGCTTGCCGTGCCGTCGACGACTCTCACCCCATCACTCGCGGCAGCCTCGACAAATACGGCCTCCGTCGAGAACTCCGCGGAAGGCAGGTTGATGTCTCCGCTCGAAAAGATGGAGCCCGCGATGCTATCCCGATCGGTCGCACCCCCGGTCCCGCCAAAGGTCAGATATAGACCAGAGGCGCCGGTGATGCTGCGGTTCGAAGGGTCGGCCTCAACTTCATGCGGCGCCATCCCCGTTTCGCAATTCGAGTCGAAGTCGCCCGAGTCACCTTTGTAGAGTATTCCGCTCACGATGGCGTAGACCTGTCCATTGGTCACAGCAAGGGTCGGTGTCGTGCCGCTATCCAGGCCCCAGCACGTGACATCGGCGGTCGCTGTATCGCCATCCGGGACGGTCATGCGAAAGGCATCTTCCTCGCCACCGGTCTCCTGCCGCGCCTGGACGTAATAGACCCAATTGTTGCTTTCAACCGTCGCGAGGACCGTGCCTGTGCCGACTCCCGTCGTCGAGCCGAGCGCCCCTCCTCCGAGATTGACGACGTGAGGTGTCGAACTGAAAGCGCCGCTGATAAGGGCCGCGTTATCCTTGTAAAGAACGTACAGCGAATAGTTCGTGCCGCCGGCGGGATCGGCCCGGTAATACAGCGTATCGAGGAAATTATCGGTGCCGGGCAGCGTAATGGGCCGGAAGGTCGCGAGGGAGGGGAAACTCGAGCCGCTGGTGCCAGCGTCAGTATCGATGATGGTGTACACCGTCGCCGAACCAAGCGGGCTATAGCGCACAAGTTCGTTGCCGTAAGCCACTGCGCCTACTACGACGTCTAATTCGACAAACAACCGACCTTGTCCCTCGAACATGAGATTGTTGGTGCTCATGGTGCCGGGGATGGTCAGCGGCAGGGCGTAGGAAACACCTTGGTTCATCCGCCAGAGGCCGCACGAGCCATTGGGTGCCGCACTGCTGGTCGAAGCCTTGAAGAACATGGCGTCGTAGACGGCGACCATGGTTTCGTCCTGGCAGGTATAGAGCGGCTGATTGGTCGCGGTCACCACGCCCACGGGCGCATAGGTGACGGCCGGCGTCGCCGGGACAGTTGTGTAGTCGACAGAGCGGCGTGCGACATAAATCCGGTCAGCCGTGCCATCCTCGGTCACGAAGAATATGTCTCCGCCCACATGCGTCAGATCACGGATATCACCAGCCGGCGTATAGGGGCCAAGGACATGGCTGGCCTGTCCATCAGCCACTCTGAGTGCGGTTGTGGTCGCCATGGCGACAACGCCGCCGGCGTTGATGTAGCTGTTCGGCGTCGCAACAAGGTTGGAGTCCGCCCCGGCGGTGCCTTCGGTCGCGATCTGCGTGGCCCACAGACTGCCGCCGGTCTCATAAAAGGCCGTCGTGAGGGCTTGCTGTGCTGTCGTTGTGTCGCGCGCGCACGGATATGTGGATGAACACAGAGCAAAGCCGTCAAGCGAGAAACCGGCGGTGTGCGTATTGGGATTGGCGATCGTAAACGTAAGGCCGTTGAACTTGGCACCGCCGAAACCCACGCTCGCATACTGCGCCATGGTGCCGACGGTCGGGCCACCGGGCAGTATTCGCGAACCGACTTTGGCGGTGCCGTTGTAGGCCGTCACTAGGATGTCGCGTTCGACCGCCGTCGATGTGGCGCCGCTGGGTGTGACGCGGATCGCAAAGTGATCAAAGGAGATGTCCAGGCCCAGCGACAGGAATTCGTTGAATTCCACGGTGGCGTTGCCCACACCGAAGGACAGGTTGCCGGCCGTGCCCGTGCTCGTGGTGGCGCCGCCAACACCTTTCAAGGTGGCGTTTGCCACCGTGGTGGGACCGGACACGCTCGTGATGTCGAGCGCGCCCGTGCAGCCGCTGGTCGTACAGGCCATGTCGGTGTCGTCGGTTCGGCCGGGGCCGCGAAGATCCTTCGCATCGTTGGCAAAGTCGGTGCAGAGGCGGAACTGACCGGGAGCCGTACCGTATTCAATCGGATAGACGATATCGTCAAAGTAGTCCGCATCCGCGGTGGCGGTCGTCGGTTGGTCGAGATTGGTCGGCGCGGCACTGAAGATGCGGTTGCTCGTTGCTTGATCGACGAAGTTGCGCACCTCGCGCGTCGGCGTGGGGTCGGACGACACGACGACCGTCCCGTTCGTCGCGTTTGCGGCCCCGAGCCCGTCTTCGCCGTGGTTGACCAGCATGCCGATGTAGCGGTTGGTGGTCGAGACCGTCGCCACGCCGGTGGCGTTGGTGGCGAGGTACATCGTGTTCTCGGTCGTATCGGTGGGGATGGGAAGCGGCGTGGCACAGACATAGTTGGCAGCAACGTCAGCCACTGCGTAGGTGATGTAGCGTTCGCCAAAGCTGTCGAGCGCATCGCTTCTGGAAAGACCGATGGTTCGCCACGGCACAAGGCCACGATAAGCGACCGCGCCGCCCGTGCAGGTGACCGCGGCATTGCCTTCGGTCCCTGTGCCAACCTGGGTTGTCGCCATCGGACACGGCAAGCGGCCGTTGGCGATGGCATAGGCCTGGAGTGCTGCGCGGACTTTGGTGACGTTGGCCGTCGCGGCGGGGCGTTCGCGCAGGCCCTTTTGGAAGATGTTGCTGTTGAGGAAGATCGTGAGCGCGGAAAACGCCACGATCATGATCAAGCCGGCGATCAGCAGTCCGGCGACGCCGGACTCATCCGCCAGGCGCCGTTTCACGCCGTTGATCAATGCTCGTATCAACCCCGCCAACCCCTTTGTGAGCGCCGAGCTTTCAGCCGCGCGTTCACTTCCGAAAACGTCTGATGCGTCGGGGAGTTTAACCCAGCCGCGTGTCCCGCGAAATCGCCGTTACCATGTCAATTGTGAAACGATAAAGCCAATAGAATCCGTAGGTTATTTATATCTGAGCGGGTTACAAATATTCACTCAGAAGTTGTGTGATTACGCAATCTTACAACGCACAGCTTGCACTCCGGTTGCCGGGCTGCGGCTTACTGTCCCGATAGGCGCTGGAGAAAGGCCTGGGTATCGCTGAGCACAGGGGCGCGGCTGGCGAAAAGCGGCGACAGGGCCATGACAATGCCGGGGTGACCGACGTCCGGGTACTCCTTCAACGTCACGTCGCGGCCCGCGCGGCGCAGGATATCGGCAAGCCGGGGCGCGTTCTGCCTGCCGACGGTTTTGTCCTCAAGGCCGTAGAGCAGCAGCATCGGCGGCGCAGCCGGGTTGGCAAAATGCACCGGGCGCGCGGTTTCTTCGTCCACGGTGCCCGCAAAGACGTCGCGCACGCTCTCGACCTGGCTGGGCACCATGGCGTAGGGGCCACTGAGTCCAATCACGCCTTTGATGGTGTTGTCGGGAAGGCCGGCAGCGCGCGTGTATGTCGGGTCGAGGGCCAGCAGTGCAGCCATATACGCGCCGGCGGAGTGTCCCATTACGAAGATTTTCTGCGGATCGCCGCCGTAGCGGAAGATGTTGGCATGGACCCAGGCTAGTGCCTGGGCGGTATCGTTCATGAAAGCCGGGAATTTGACTTGGGGGTAGAGGCGATAGTCGGGGATGACCGCGATGTAGCCCAGCTTCACGAGTGCAGCACCTGCGAAACGGTAGTCCTTGCGCTCGCCGGAGGTCCAACTGCCGCCGTAGAGAAAGACCACCACGGGGTGCGTGGCGACGGGGCCGGGATCCTTCGGCGTCAGGACGTCGAGCTGGAGGCGCGGGCCTTCACCATAGGCCACCGTGGTTTCGACTTTGTGGGCATGGTCTGAGCCGACGAGGTTGAGGAGATCCAGCCCGGAGCAACCGGCGAGGAAGAAGCCGACGGCGCACAAGGCCGCAAGCCGCAGTCCGTGAAGTTTTGCTATAACCATTGCTCGCTCGCCCCAGAGAACCCGAAGAGATCAGGAGTTCGCCGATGAAATACCTTCATACCATGGTCCGGGTCACCGACCTTGCCGCCTCGTTGGACTTTTACTGCAATAAGCTCGGGCTGGTGGAGACACGCCGCTACGACAACGAAAAAGGGCGTTTCACGCTGGTGTTTCTATCGGCGCCGGAGGATGTGGGCACGAGTGCGGGCGGCGACGCCACCAGCGAAGCGCCGCGCGTGGAGCTGACCTACAACTGGGACCCTGAAGTTTACACGGGCGGGCGCAATTTCGGGCATTTGGCCTATCAGGTCGACGACATCTACGCGACCTGCGCCAAGCTGCAGGCGAAGGGCGTACTCATCAACCGGCCGCCACGCGATGGGCGGATGGCGTTCATCCGCTCGCCCGACAATATCTCGGTGGAGCTGCTGCAAAAAGGCGACGCCAAAGCCCCGGCTGAACCGTGGGCTTCGATGGCGAATACGGGGGTTTGGTAAGTTGCTTAGTGCAAGCTGACGGAGGCCGGCGGCAACTGGCCGACGCGATTGAGCAGGTACTCAAGATCGTCGTCGTCGAAATTGATCCCCAGGGACTCATACTGCGTGAGGATGCGTTCGATAATGCGTCGGGCATAGCGCTGCGGATCAAGGGCCAGGCCATCGAGTTCGGTCTGGGCGATGACGTCGAGCGCGGCCGAGACCGCCGGCAGATATGAGCCGGGCAAGTGCGCTTTTTTCCAAACGGTGTTGAGACCGCGACGGCCCGGGTCATGGATCAGGACGCGAGCGTTGCCGACCGGAACGTCGGCAAGTGCGGCGACGGCGTGTTCGAAGAAGCGCGTATTGCCCATGCAGACCGCGCGCAAAGCCAAGGACCCGGTGAGACGGTTGCCAGTTTTGAGCTGGCTGACGAGAGCGGCGAGACCGGCCTCGCTGACGCCCATGGCCAGGCCGACAGTCGCGCGCTCGCGGCTTTGCAGGATGAGGTCGAGCGCCAGGTCGGCGGAGATTCTGTGGTGCGACAAGAGATGCGCACGCAGATGTTCGGCGACGTGAGTCACCAGGCGCTCGGCGACGGTGATCGGCAGGGCATTCCTGTGCACGAGCGGATCTTGCACGGCTTCGCTGTCGCCGAATTTGTCGACGACCTTGTGCAGCGTCGGTTCGGCAAAGTCGGCGCCGGGGTTGGCGAGCAACTTCGCGACCACACCTTCAGTGCCGGCATCGACGATGGCCGCGGAGACGGCAGCTTCGACACGGCTGCGTCCGGCAATGGCGTCGAGGCGGGTCGGCGTGCCCTGCGCCTTGACAATCTGCACCAGATCCTCGGCGGTCAGGACGTCCGAAGCGCTGAGGACCGGCAACGCGACGGAATCGACATCCCGCGCCAAGGCAACGGCGACGTCGTGCGGCAGCAACGGGTTGTGTTTGAGGTTGGCCGAGAGCGCCTCGCGCACGCGCACTTCGGCGTCGTGCACCATGACGCGGAAAATCTCTTCGGCGAGCTTGAGTTCCCGCGGACCGAAGTTCGCGGGATTGAAATGCTGCGCCAGCTTGACGGCGGTGCCGGCACGGGTTGCCGGCGACGGATCCTGCGCCAAGCGGTTGACGTCTTCGATCGATAGGGAGGTCACAGCGACTCCGTCTGCCGGCCGTCCTCGTCGCTTCGAGGCCGGCGCGCTAGTTTAGCGTCCACAGGTTGTATTCTCGGGGAAGACGCGAAGAAATGATACATTAAAATGGCGCTTCTGCTGTGGTTTTACCTTACCCCGCCGGACGGCCTCGCGGTCTCTACAACCAAAAGAAAGCCCGAAAAGGCCGGGATTTGGCCCCTTATCCTACCTCAACGGCTGCCGAGCGCGCCGGTTGCACTCCTGTTTCCTTGGGCCTCCCACAGCCCTTTTCTGACGAGCGGGCGCGGTTGCGGGTATAAGGGCATGGCAAATAGAGTTTGGGGGCTTGGGTGCGGTTCACACATGTGATTGTTGCGGCGATGGTCCTAGGGGTCGTCACCGGCTACGCCCTTCATATCAGCCTCGATGCCGAGGGTATCAAGACCGCGGCGGG
>CANKHC010000071.1 GCA_947481595.1 Fidelibacterota bacterium | reverse complement strand
TCACGGCCGCGACCTTGAGGCCGCCGCGCAGCTTGTTGACGACGAGGGTGGCGAGCGCCTGGCCTTCGATGTCTTCGGCAATGATCAGCAGCGGACGGTTCGACTGCACGACCGCTTCGAGGATCGGCAGCAAGGGCTGAAGGTCCGAGAGGCGCTTTTCGTGGATCAGGATGTAGGGGTTCTGGAGTTCGACGGTCATCTTGTCGGCGTTGGTGATGAAGTACGGCGACAGATAGCCGCGGTCGAACTGCATGCCTTCGACGACGTCGAGTTCGGTGTCGAGGCCCTTGGCTTCTTCAACCGTGATGACGCCCTCTTTGCCGACCTTGTCCATGGCGCGGGCGATAATCTCGCCGATTTCTACTTCGCCGTTGGCGGAGATCGTACCGACCTGGCCGATCTCTTCGTTCGTCTTCACTTTCTTGCTCATCTTCTTGAGCTCTTCGGTGACGACTTCGACGGCCTTATCGATGCCGCGCTTCAAGTCCATCGGGTTCATGCCGGCCGCGACAGACTTGCAGCCTTCGCGAACGATGGCCTGCGCCAGCACGGTGGCGGTGGTGGTGCCGTCACCGGCGAGGTCGTTGGTCTTGGAAGCGACTTCCTTGACCATCTGCGCGCCCATGTTCTCGAACTTGTCTTTCAGTTCGATTTCCTTGGCGACGGTGACGCCGTCCTTGGTGATACGCGGTGCGCCGAAGGCCTTTTCGATGACGACGTTGCGGCCCTTGGGGCCCAGCGTGACCTTCACGGCGTTGGCGAGGATGTCGACGCCGCGCAGCATGCGATCACGCGCATCGGCGGAGAATTTCACGTCTTTTGCAGCCATTGTGGATATCCCTTTGTCTGTGTCTGGGAGTGTATCTGTCGGGAGTTATTCGATGATCCCGAGGATGTCGGACTCTTTCATGATGATCAGGTCTTCGCCGTCGACCTTCACTTCCGTGCCCGACCACTTGCCGAACAGGATGCGGTCGTTCTTCTTGACGTCGAGCGGGACCAGCTTGCCGGCTTCGTAGCGGTTGCCCGCGCCGACGGCAATGACTTTGCCTTCCATCGGCTTTTCCTGAGCGGTGTCAGGAATGATGATTCCGCCCTTGGTCTTGGCGTCGGATTCGATGCGTTTCACCAGAACCCGGTCGTGCAGTGGCCGAAATTTCATTTCAACCCTCCTATAATCAGTTGATATTAAATATAATTATCGTCCCCAAGGCAGGGCTGTTAGCACTCTCCCCCGGCGAGTGCCACGTAGGTAGTGCCTCGCCCGCGGAGAGTCAAGTTGCAGGGGTGTGAATTAAGGGGGGTGCGGGAGGGGTTTAGCCCGGAATTTAGGCCCGATCGGGGCCCATCAAGGGGTGCTCGCGGCCCTTGTCGCGGTACACAAAGTAGAGATTGCGGCTGTAAATCAGGATGCCGCCGAGTTGTGGGATCATGAACACCGGCTCCTGGATGCGAATGGCGTAGACCAGGGTCAAGGCGCCGCCAATCAGGCTTAGGTACCAGAAGGCCACCGGGATGACGCTGCGCTGCAGGCGTTCGCTGGCCGCCCATTGCACGAAGAAGCGCGAGCCGAACAGGACCTGGCCGAGAATGCCGATCGCCTTCATTGAGTCCATGGTCGAGAACCATTCGACAAACCAGCCCATAACAAACTCCTCGGATAAAATGCGGGTCAGCGGTAGCGCGGCAGGGTATTGCGGCGCAACAGCCAGAACACGCCCCAGAGATCGACAAGGCCGATCAGTCCGCGCTGCACTATGCCGTATTTTGACGTCCCGCGCGTGCGTGGACGATGGTTGACCGGCACGGAAACGACGCTGCCGCCGGCGCGGATCACCAGGGCAGGCATGAAACGGTGGAGCGCGTTGAAGCGCGGCAGTTCCAAGAACAGATCGCGGCGGATCAATTTGAGGCCGCAGCCGGAGTCCGGTGTGCTGTCATGCAGCAGTGACCGGCGCACGCTATTGGCGACCTTCGAGGCGACTAAGCGCATGAGACTGTCTTGGCGTTTTGCACGGCGGCCGATGAAGAGTGTGCGCTCTGCGCTGCGCCGGTCGCGTTCCGCCAGCAGTTTGGGAAGATCGGCGGGATCGTTCTGGCCATCGCCGTCCAGTGTTGCGATCCAAACCCCATGCGCGATGGCCACACCGGAGATCGTGGCTTGGCTTTGCCCGCAGGATGAGACGTGGCTGATGACTCTGACGCGCGCATCCGCCGCCGCCAGGGCCGCCAGCTCGGCCGCGGTGGCGTCGCTGCTGCCGTCGTCCACCAGCAGGATTTCGTAAGCCAGCTTTCCCGACAGCGCGGCGTGGATTTCGCCCGCCAACGGAGCCGCGTTACCGGCCTCGTTACGCATCGGCACAACGACGGAAAGGTCAAGGAAATCAGCCATAACGCCGTCATACACGCCCCGGCTGTGCAAGGCAAAGACTTGAGGTCTTGGCCTTGCGCTTAGCATGGCCTAAACCAAGGTCATGACGCCCGCGTCCCCCTTCTCGCGCCAGATCGGCTGGTGGCTCGTTCTTTGTGCCGCCATGGTCTTTGTCATGGTCGTGTTGGGCGGGGCCACACGCCTGACCGAGTCCGGCCTGTCCATGGTCGAGTGGAAGCCGCTGACTATTCTGCCGCCGATGTCGGACGAAGCGTGGGCGCGTGAGTTCGAGACCTATCAGACGTCGCCCCAGTTCCATACCCAGAACACGTGGATGAAGGTCGAGGACTTCAAGGGCATCTATTGGCTCGAGTTCATCCACCGCCTCTGGGGCCGGATGATCGGCTTAGTGTTCCTGCTGCCGTTCCTGTGGTTCCTCTCCAAACGCGCGGTCGATCGGCCGCTGGCGTGGAAACTTGGTGGGCTGTTCGTGCTGGGCGGACTGCAGGGCGTGCTGGGCTGGTTCATGGTGGCGAGCGGCTTGGTCGATCACCCCGAGGTGAGCCAGTACCGCTTGGCGGCACACCTGTTCACGGCCCTCATCCTTTATGCCGCACTGATCTGGTGCGCGCTCGATCAGTTCCGGCGTGCGCGCGGTGACGACCTGCCACCCACCGACCGCGGCTTTGCGTCGCTTGCAACGGCGGTAGCTGTGTTTGTGCTGGTGGTGATGACATCGGGCGCCTTCGTCGCCGGGCTTGATGCTGGGATGATCTACAACACTTTCCCCTTAATGGACGGCGCGGTGATCCCTGCTGACCTTTATCCCGTCGGCGTGACGTCGGCCTTCGAAGACGTCAAGACCGTGCAGTTCAACCACCGTATGCTGGCGATCACCCTGGTGGCGCTGGTGACTGTTACTTGGATCCGCGCGCGGCGCGCGGACGTCTCGGAGAGCGCGCGCAAACTCGCTCACGTGATGCTGGCAGTTGCTTACGCCCAGGCCAGCCTCGGCATTGCTACCCTGTTGACGGTGGTGAACATCCAGCTGGCGCTCACTCACCAGGCGGTCGCCTTGACCTTGTTGACCGTAGCCTTATGTCTAGCCCATCAAGTTCGCGTTGCCGGCACCGTGCCGGCGTCCCTGCAATTGAAACCGGCGGAGTAGCGTTCATGGCTGACCTCAAGGAAACCGAGAACCTATTCTTCAACAAGACCGGCATGGACCGACGCGCGGTGGACCGCATCGTCTCCGACGCGCTCAAGGGCTGCGACGATGGCGAGCTTTATCTGGAATACTGCCAGTCCGAGAGCTTTCTGTTCGACGATGGCCGCATCAAGAGTGCCAGCTTCGATACTTCGCAAGGTTTCGGCCTGCGCGCGGTCTCCGGCGAGACCACTGGCTTTGCCCATTCCACCACGCTGACCGAACAGGCCATCGCGCGCGCAGCCGACACGGTCAGGGCCGTGCGTTCCGGCAGCGGCGGCACCTTCGCCGATCCGCCCCAGGGCACCAACCAGCAGCTCTACACCGACGCCAATCCGCTGCCGGCTGTCCCCTTTGATGTGAAGGTCGCTACCTTGGCCGAGATCGACGCCTATGCCCGCGCCAAGGATCCGCGCGTGAAACAAGTCACGGCGTCGCTGGCTGGGTCGTGGCAGGCGGTGCACATCACCCGCCCCGGCGGCGAAGCCGTCGCCGACATTCGTCCTCTGGTCAGGCTCAACGTCAGCATCGTGGTGGGCGACGGCGTGCGCATGGAGACCGGCAGCTACGGCACCGGCGGGCGCGTGCTGTATGGCCAATTCCTGGAACCGCAGCGTTGGCGCGAAGCCGTGGACGAAGCCTTGCGCCAAGCGCTGGTCAATCTTGAGTCCGTTGAAGCGCCCGGCGGCGAAATGCCGGTGGTGCTGGGATCGGGCTGGCCGGGCATCCTGCTGCATGAAGCTGTGGGACACGGGCTTGAAGGCGATTTCAACCGCAAGAAGACCTCGGCCTTCTCCAACCTCATGGGCCAACGCGTGGCCGCGAAGGGTGTCACCGTCATCGATGACGGCACCTTCGCCGACAGGCGTGGATCTTTGACGGTCGATGACGAAGGCACGCCGACCTCGCGCACGGTGTTGATCGAAGACGGTATCCTCACCGGCTATCTCCAAGACCGGCTCAACGCTCGACTCATGGGCATGCGCCCGACCGGCAACGGCCGCCGCGAATCCTACGCGCACCATCCCATGCCGCGCATGACCAACACCTTCATGCTGGGCGGCGACAAGGATCCGGAAGAAATCATCAAGTCCGTGAAGAAGGGTTTGTACGCCGTCAGCTTTGGCGGCGGTCAGGTGGACATCACCTCGGGCAAGTTCGTGTTCTCGGCGACCGAGGCCTACATGATCGAGGACGGTAAGGTGGGGCGGCCGGTGAAGGGTGCGACCCTGATCGGCAATGGCCCTGACGTCATGACCAAGGTCTCGATGATCGGCAACGACATGAAGCTGGATCCAGGCATCGGCACCTGCGGCAAGGACGGCCAGGGCGTGCCGTGCGGCGTGGGTCAGCCGACCCTGAAGATCGAGCAACTGACCGTCGGCGGCACGGCCTTTTAATTTTTAATACGGCCCATTTAAGGCGGGCATTTAAGGCGGAGCCGGGGATTTGTAACAGGATCGTGTACGGAGAATTCTTTTCCCCGTCACACCTCCCTCGCTATAGTGGCCGTCCCAATTTAGGGAGGAACACTATGAACCGCATGTTTGCTTCGCTGGCGCTCGCGTCCAGCCTGATGCTCGGCGTCGCCGCGATGGCCGCCGACGCTCCTGCCAATATCAAAGCCGCCGTGTCCGACAAGGGCCGTCCGGCAGCCGATACCGACCGCGACGCCAACCGCAAGCCCGCGGACGTCGTGGCCTTCGCCGGCATCAAGGCCGGCGACAAGGTCGCCGACATCAATCCGGGCGGCGGCTACTTCACCCGTATCTTCGCGAAGGTCGTCGGCGCCAACGGCAAGGTCTATGCCACGGTCGGCGCGGCTGGCCTCGCTGCCAAGCCCGCGTCCGGCGACGGCATGCGCGCGCTGCAGGCCGATACCCAGTACGGCAACATCATGCTGCACGCCTCTGACTTCGATAAATTGACGATGCCGGAGCCGCTCGACGTGGCCTGGACGTCGGACAACTATCACGACTTCAAGAACCGCGGCCCGGGCTTCACCGAAGCCATGAACAAGGCGATTTTCGCGGCCCTCAAACCGGGCGGCACCTATATCGTCATCGATCACGCCGCCGAGAAGGGTTCGGGCGGGCGCGACACCAACACCTTGCACCGCATCGATCCCGATCTGGTGAAGGCCGAAGTGCTCGCCGCCGGCTTCCGTCTCGATGGCGAAAGCAACGTGCTCGCCAATCCCGCCGACAATCGCGCCGGCAAGGTGTTCGAAGGCGAGACCCGCGGCAAGACCGACCAGTTCGTCTTCCGCTTCAAGAAGCCGTAAGAGTTCCCGGGGCGGACAGCACGCCGCGTCCGCCCCGCTTTTGCGTCACGCTTCTCTATCCCTCTGCGGATATTGTTCTTTTTCCAAGACTTGACTCCCTCCGGTCACGCGCGATGATTACGCCGCGTTGGCTTCGATAAGCTCGGGGGAGTTTGCCGTGACGCGTATTTTATATGTCGTTTTTGCGGTCGTGATTGCTTTCGGCATCGGCTGGCAGGCCGAGGCCGCGCAGCGTTCGCGCCAGAAAGCAGGACCGCCACCTCCGCCGCAGCAGTTCAAAGTCGACGTTGCGACGCAAGCGATGGCTTTTCAACGCCTCATCACATCCGTCCCGACGCGAACCGTTGTCGGACAATTCGATTTTGGGTTTTTGTGCATCGGCCCGCGCGTTGACGTCTACATCGAGAACGCCTTCGAGGGCGCCTCTGTGAACGACTTCATCTCCACCTTTAGTCAAGAAGCGACCGCCGCCGGCTACAACATTGCAGGGGGCGGAAGTGATCTTTTTGGTTCCCAGAGCAAACCCAATCTCCTCGTCGGTGGTGTCGTCACGGCCCTCAAAGTAAACGGCTGCGCGCGCGCCGGTGACCAGCACATGGAGGCAACCATGTCAGTGGAATGGCAGGTCTTCGATCCCTTAAATAAGAAGGTTCTCTTCAAGGCCACTAACGAGGGTTACGCCAGGGTTCCCGTCAATATCAACCAGCGCATTTATGCCTACGACGCCGCGCGCGTTGCTTTCGGAGCGGCTGCAAAACTGATCGTTGCCGATCCCAATTTTGTGGCCGCAGTAAAAGACCCGAACGGCGGTCCGGCGCCCTCAGGCAATAGCCTTTTCCCGGAAGCGGCGACGTCGGCGCCAACGCCAACGTCAACAACGCAAATCGCGCGCATTCCGCTCAGCACCACAGATTTCCGCGCGAAGGTGGCTGACATACGCCAGCAAGTCGTGACCGTGCTGACGCCCCAGGGCAACGGATCCGGCTTCTACATCAGTCAGGATCTTTTGCTGACGAATTATCATGTCATTGCCGGTTACACCGATGTGCGCGTCAATTTCTTCGGCGGAAGGCAAACAGCCGGCACCGTTATTGCTAGTGACGCGCGCCGTGACATCGCTTTGGTCAGGACCGAGCGGCAGGCCTACGCGGGCCTGCCGCTGCGTCTCGAAAACCCTGAGGTCGCTTCACAAGTGTTCGTCATCGGTTCACCGCTCGATCCCAAGAACGAAGGCAGCGTGTCCGCCGGCATCGTCAGTGGATTCCGCGAGCACGACTATGGTCCCATGCTGCAAAGCGACGTCGGTGTGACCTTCGGCAACAGCGGCGGACCGATGTTCGACGACAAGGGCAATGTGATTGCCCTCACCGACTTGGGTATCCCCGACGACAATGGCGACAAGACCCAGGTCAACCTGTTCATCCCCATTGCCGATGGGCTGAAGAAACTGGGTATCCAGTTCGGGCCAGACGCCGCAACCGCTCAGAAGTAGCTACGGCTTCGTCGCCGGAGCCGCGGGATTGAGACTGAAAACAACCAAGCGCAGCGGTAGGTCGCTTACCGTGCCCCATTGGCGCACGAGGCCGTCAGGCGTGTAGACGAATTCTCCCGCCGACAGCCCCGTCTTTTCTCCGGCAATGGCGAAGCCAGAGCCCGATACGGTGTAATACAGCACCGCGCCTGCGTGGTGATACGGAGCCGCGTCCGACATGTTTGCCGGCAATGTCATCTCGGAGAGAGTGAGTTCATAACGGCCCGGATTGAGGCCGGGGATCGCCGCAGGCGTGCGGAAAAGTTCGGTGACAATCGACGGCGCGGTGAGCAACGTGCGTCCGAGGTCCTCCGCCGACACCAGATTGAATGTGACGAAGGCCGAGACACCTGCCCCAGCCGCGAGTTCGGCTTTCTGCCCGGATTTCAACGCGAATGCCTCGCCGACATTCAGGGTTTTTCGCTGCCCGCCGACCGTCACGGCGGTTGTTCCCGCCGTTTGATAGATCACCGTGTCTGCACCTGCAGCGCTGATGGCCTGCTTCGCAAAGACCGTGACGCTCAACACTTTGAGATAGAGGGGGGCCGCGGTCACGGCCACTGAATTGCTCGCGGCAAGCAATCGGGTTTCAGCCTCGGGCTGTGGAGGTGCCAGACGCGTGGGCTCGGACGTTGACGGCGGAGCGGCCTCCGCCCCAGCGCGAATAGTCAGGGCCGTTAGTAGCAAAAGCACGCGCACATATTGGTTCAACGAAGCTCTCCTGTTGGCGGTCAGCGGCGGGACTTTACTTCATGTACGACGTGGAAAGAAGCGACCGCCTTACAACAAGCGCTCGTAGAATCCCCCGAACGCACGCGCTTGGTCGACAAGGTGAATCTCCAGGATCCAATGTTTGATGCGCCCGAGCGTGTCGAGGTCGCGCATGCGCGTTGTGTTGCCGGGCGCTATGCGGTTCCACATCTTGTTGCCCGGCAGGTGCCCGTGCGCGAACTCGGCGACGATGTGGCCCGCACTCTTGGCGCCGAAGGTCCAGCCGGCGCCTTCGGCGGCAGCGCAGGCCGTGGCGTAGAGTTCGGCGCCGGTGATGTCGGGCGTGGCGTGGAAGTGCCGCTGCACGCCGGTGAAAAGGCGTTCGAGGTCGCCGACCAGGCGGAGTTTGGCGGGGTCCACTCCCAGCGCGTACGTCTTGCCGACGTCTGCCTCCCAAGCTTCGAACACCGGGCCGATATCGAGATAGACGAGATCGTCATCGGCGATGGTGCGCAGCGGCGGATTGTCGGAGAAGGACGTCAGCGCGTTGGCGCCGGCGCGAACAATACGCTTGTGCCAATGCTTCTTGACGCCGAAACGGCGCGCCGCGATGGCGGCGATGTCTTCCTCGACGTCGCGTTCGCTGCGCCCCGGCGCGATCAGGCCCGCCTCCTCCACCTCGGCCAGCAGTGCAAAGGCCTTTGCCTCGGCGGCTTCTAGCGCTGTACGCCGCGCGGCTTCGTCTATGGCACCCACGTCTGCAACCATGGCCTCTCCTCGCTCCTCAGCGCCGAGTGTACGGACTTTTGCGGCCATTCTGACGCAAAAATTGTGATATAAAAACCGCGAGGGGGACCATCATGCACCGTCATTTTTTGCCGGGAATCGCGCTGGTGTGCGCCCTGTTGAGCGCGGCGCACACGCAGGCCGCCGATGCTCCGCCTCTCGGCGCCCCCATCACTTCGGCTGATGGCGCCGTCGTCACCTACGACCGGTCCTATTTTGCGCAGTTCAGCGGTGCGACCACCGCCGAGGACCTGATCTCGCGTATTCCCGGCATCCAGGACCTGCTCGTCCCGCCACCCACCAATTCAAATACCGTCGAGCAGCGCGGCTTCGGGTCCTCAGGCTCGCCACTTTTGTTCAACGGCCGGCGCCTGTCCGGCAAGACCAACAGTCCCCTCGATGCCCTCAAACGCATTCAGGCGCGCCAGGTCGTTAGCGTTTCGGTGATCCGAGGTTCGGTGCCAGGCCTCGACGTGCGCATCGGCAACGAAGGTTACGTCGTCAATATCGTGCTCGAGGAAACGTTGTCGGCGTCGTATGGGGCTTGGGAAGCCAACGCGGTCTACAACCAAAGCGGCCGTTGGCGGCCGGGCGCCAAACTCTCTTATGCCGGCGACTTCGGTCCCATCGGCTATATCTTGTCTGGCGAGATCGAGCCGCGTTTTAACGCCCGGTACACCCACGACACTTATGTGCTGCCGCCCAATACCCTGGCCTTCGGCGGCATTCGCCTCAAGAACATCGAGACCGGCACCTACTATACCGGCACCGCCAGCGTGAGCTACGGCTTGGCCAACGGCGACATCGCCAATCTGAACGGCCGCTACAACAACGAAGGCCGCACGGCCAATCAGCCGCTCAACAGCTATACCGTCAACGCCGCGCGGGCCGAGGTGTATACCGGCAGCACCCTGCTTATCCAAGACCGGCACGGCGACGTTGAGTGGGAAGTCGGCGGCGACTACGAACACGGCTTCGACAGCGGCGACAGCCTTCGGGCGCTTTTTGTCGTCACGTCCGACAAGCGCCCGCTCGTCACCGATCTCTTCACCACGCCGCTGAACGTCGCCACCATCCATTCGCAGCTGCAGACGGTGCAATCGGACCGCACGGAACGCATCGCGCGCGGCTACTACAATTGGGTGATCAATCCCAAACATGCGCTCGAGGTCGGGGCTGAAGTCGCATTCAACGCCCTCGACCAGCGTAACCGCCAATTCCAGGACTCCGCCGGCGCGCTGGTGCCGGTCGCACTGTTCAACGCAGATTCCAAGGTGAAGGAAACGCGCTTCGAGACCTTCGCGCGCTATTCCTGGCAAGTCTCGGCTGATCTCTACGCCGAAGGCTCGCTCGACACCGAGACCTCCAGCCTGAAGCAGCGCGGCATCGACGTCAGCACCGACCGCAGTTTCTTTTTCATCAAGCCGCGCCTGGATCTGCGCTATCAGCTGGCCCCGCGCAGCAAGATCAACGCGCGCTTCTTCCGCACCATCAGCCAGCTTGATTTCGCCAACTTCGTATCCAGCATCAGCTCATCCGACGTGCGCTTTGGTGTTGTCCAGGCCGGCAATCCGAGCCTGGTCCCGGAGAAAACCTGGACCGCGGAGGGTACCTTCGAACAGCGCCTGGCGCGCGACCAGGGCACCGGGTCCTTGCGCGTCTTCTACAACGACATCAGCGATGCCATCGATAAGATCCTCATTGCCCCCGACATCGCCGGCTTCGGCAACGTCGGTCATGCTCATTCTTATGGCACCGAACTGAAAGTCGGTTTGCGCTTGGGCTGGCTCGGACTGCCGGGTGCGGTGATCGATGCCAGCGGCACGCTCCAGCACTCCTCGGTGCCTGACGGCTTCACGCCGCCGCACCATCCGCTGCAGAACTTCGAAGATCATTTCTGGTCGGTGAGCTTCCGCCACGACACCAAGTGGCACAACCTCGCTTACGGCGCGACCCTCAACGGCCACGCCGCGCGTTTCGGTTCGGATATCGACTACACGCATGCCTTCCTGTTCCATCCCGAGGCGACCGCCTTCGCCGAAATGCGTGCCGCCGGCTTGACCTACCGGATCGAAGGTCAGCGCCTGCTCGGCGTCGTCACGCGCGACCGGTACCAATACATCGGCAACCGCGCGGCGAATAACTTGCGCCGCCTGGAGCTGCGCTATGACACCTTCGACACGACCGTGAAATTCATCGTGAAGGGCACCTTCTGAACACGGAAGTGCCTTGGGCCGCTGCCGGTTTGCGTCTAATATTGCGGAATTATCAATAGATGAGTGCGCTTTTTGGCCCGTTGGCATGCCCTGTGGCTCAAACCCGACCTGACGCCTGAGATCGAGCGCGAGGTCAATATCGAGCGCCTGATGATCATGGCGCGCCATCAGCCTGTCGCCGCCCCTGCCCACGCCGTCAATTCCATCATCCTGGGCGTCGCCTGTTGGCCGTTTCTCACCCAGAAGGCGCTGGTCCTGGGCCTTGTCGTGCTGTTCCAGCTTGCCGCCCTTTGGCAGCTGCGCGCCTGGTGGCTGCACAGAAACGTCGCAAGGCCGAGCCGGGTCACCGACCGCACCATCACCCGTGCGACGATCTGGTCGCTGGGCCTTGGCGGGGTCTGGGGGATTTTCACAGCCGTATTGCTGCTCGCCGCACCGTCGCGCGAAGCAGACCTGCTGATCTTCACCATCATCGCCGGAATCTGCGCCGGCGGCACGATGATGCTCTACGCCGTGCCGGCGAGCATGGTGATGTTTCTCATCGCCTGCGTCACCCCGCCCTGGTTCGTCAGTGCCATCCAAGGCGACCGCATTTCGCACGCGCTCATGGCCTACACCGTCGTCTACTTAGCCTTCCTCATGGTCACCGGACGCTACAGCTACCGCGGCTTTGTCGAGGGCGTGCGCCTGCGCCTGCAGAACGCCGAGCTGGCTTACAAGGCGGAAGCCGCCAACCGCGCCAAATCGCGTTTCCTCGCCAATATGAGCCACGAGCTGCGCACGCCGTTGAATGCCATCATCGGCTTCGCCGAAGTCATCCATAACCAGTTCAAGGGACCGGTCGGCAATCCGCAGTATGTCGACTTCGCCCGCGCGATCCATGAGAGCGGGCGGCACCTGGTTGGCATCATCAACGACATTCTCGATCTGTCGAAGGTCGAAGCCGGCAAGGTCGATCTGGAAGAGCTAGCGATCGCGCCCGCTATGCTGATCGGCCAGGTGACCAGCCTGATGGCGCATTCGATCAACAACGCCCAGCTTTCGCTAAACGTCGCGACGGAGCCGGACCTGCCCGACGTGGTGGTGGACCCGCGCAAATTCGACCAGGTCCTGCTCAACCTGATCTCCAATGCGGTCAAGTTCACGCCGCCGGGCGGGCGTATCAGCATCGAAAGTCGGCGTTCGGGCGATGGCGGCCTGACCATCATTATCGCCGACACCGGCTTTGGGATTCCTGCGGACGAAATCGGTGAGGTTCTCAAGCCGTTCGTGCAAAGCCGCGACACCGAGCGCCGCCGCTTGCAGGGTACCGGCCTCGGCCTGCCGCTGGCCGACGAACTCGTGAAACTGCACGGCGGCACTATGAGCCTGGCGAGCACGCTGGGAACCGGGACCACGGTCACGGTTACGTTGCCCTCGTCGCGCATGCTGAAACGACCGGCCTTGAAAGCCTTCGGCTGATGGTCGCGGCCCTCGACATGCTGATTGCGCCGCGGCGGCGCGATCTCGGCGGCTTTGAAGTCGGCCGCGTGCTGCCGTACATGCACCGGCGCAGTGTCGGCCCTTTTGTCTTCTTCGATCACATGGGCCCAGCGGACTTTGCGCCAGGCAAAGGCATCGATGTGCGCGCCCATCCCCATATTGGCCTGGCGACGGTGACCTATCTGTTCGAAGGCGCGTTCATGCACCGCGACAGCTTGGGCACGGTCCAGCGGATCGCGCCCGGCGACATGAACTGGATGACGGCCGGCCGCGGCATCGTGCATTCGGAGCGTTCGCCCGATGACTTGCGGGCGGCGGGCCACCGCGTGCACGGTATCCAGTCTTGGGTGGCGTTGCCCAAGGAGGCTGAGGAAACCGCGGCGGCTTTCGCGCATCATCCCGCGGCGACACTGCCGGTAGTGAAGCAGAACGGTGTGACGCTGCGGGTGATCGCGGGCAGCGCCTACGGCGCAACATCCCCGGTGAAAGTCCTGTCGCCGACGCTCTACGTCGAAGCGCAGCTGGAGGCCGGTGCGACGCTGGCGATCTCTTCCGAACATGCCGAGCGCGCGGTCTATGTGGTCGAGGGCGCGCTCGAAATAGAGGGCTCCGCCGTGCCCGCGCTGCAGATGGCCGTCCTGACCGCAAATGTTCCGGCAAACATCACCGCCACCGTGCCGTCGCGGGTGATGATCCTGGGCGGGGCTCCGCTGGATGGGCCGCGCCAGATGTGGTGGAACTTTGTCGCGAGCTCAGATGCCTTGATGCAGCGCGCCAAAGCTGAATGGGCGGTGGCGCCCGCGCAGAACTGGAGCGGCGAATTCCAGCTGCCGCCCGGCGAAAGCGAATTCATTCCGCTGCCGGAATCATAAGGCGGCGACGCCCGCCTTCACCGCCGCTTCCAGCGCCGCGAGATCGACCGTGAAGTCGGCGAACAAAGCATCATCATTTTTGTCGTTGAGCACCGCATCGGCAACGATGCAGGCGTAGTTCAGAGCGGCCGCACCGGCGACCTCGTGATAGGTCCAGACCACGCGTTTGTCGTGGGTTAGCTCAACCACCGCGCTGCCGGGGGCCATGAACACGCAGTTGGTCAGACCGGCGCCGTGCGCACCCACCACAATCTCGGCATCGGCGAACAGCGCGACCTGATCTTTGAGACTCAAAGCCCCGGGGTTGACGGAGGTGAAACCGAAACCGGCGAGAAGTTTCTCGACCGCCGCCTCGTTGAGCACGCGCCGGCGCGGGGCCGCGCCGCGGGCGACGTAGAGGCGCTTTTTCCCGCGCGGGCGGCCCTCGACGCCGAAGGTCTGACGCAGGAAAGCTGCCTTCCACGGGCTCATGCCGGTGTCGCGTTTGGGGAAGATGACTTTGCGGCAGAACAACAGCGTGCCGTCGGTGGGCTGGAGATCCCCGGCCCCAAGACCAGCGGCGGCTGTCGCAGCACCGATGAACGGCAGCATCGCCTCGGCTGCCGCCGGATAGCCGCTGACGATCACCCTTGCCGCCGCCAGCGCCGGCGCGCGCGCGCGCCAGTGCAGTTGGCCGAGCGCATCTGTGAGGAAGTGGAAGTAATTGTTGGTCGAGTAGCTGTTGGCGGCAAAAACCACGTCATCCGCCGCCGTCCAGGGGATGTGCGTGCCGGGCAGTTGGCCTTTGAAATGCCCGAGCGCGTATTCGAGCGAGGCGCCGTCCAAGTTCACCGCCGATTGGCGGATCAAGAGGCCTTGCGGCAGGACGACAAAGCCGAAGGGCCCCATGAGAAAGCAGTTCTCGGCGGCGCAGAGCATCTGCGGATAGCGCGCGATTTTTCCGGCGGGAAAGACTTTGGCGAATTCCGGCCGGTTCAGAACGAGGGGCTTGGGAAGGTCGAGCGGCGGCCCCTCGACTTTGGCGAAAGTGAACGGTCCCTCGCGCAGGCCAAGCTCCGCCAACGGCACTTCTTTACCGACGGCTGTAATGTCGTAGAGATGGAGAACCTTTTCCGCGCACATGCTTCCGCATCATGCACAGGAGAACGTCGGCGCGGTAGCCGTTACATCACTAAAGATTGCGTTT
>CANKHC010000070.1 GCA_947481595.1 Fidelibacterota bacterium | reverse complement strand
TCGGTGCATTGGGCGAACAGCCCGGATTCGTCCTCGATCTTGCCCGCATATTTGCGCTTCAGGCGCTCGGCGGACAGCTGGATCGGGGTCAGCGGGTTCTTGATCTCGTGGGCGATGCGCCGCGCGACGTCGGCCCAGGCGGCCTTGCGCTGCGCCGACTGCAGCGCGGGGATGTCGTCGAAGGTGACGACGTAGCCGGTGACGGCATCGCCAACCTGTTCGACGGAAAGGCGCACAAGGAAGGTTTTTTGCGTATTGCCCTGGGCGATCTGGATTTCCTGCTGCACGATCTTCTGCGACGAGGCTTCGTCCAGCAGGCGCGCGAATTCGGGCACGCATTCGGCCAATGGCTTTCCAATGGCTTGACCGAGGTCGATGCCCAGCAGCACGGCCGCCGAACGATTGGGCAGCGTGATATGGCCGGAGGGGTCGAGACCAATGACGCCGGCGCTGACACCGCCCAGCACGGCTTCGGTGAAACGGCGGCGCTCGTCGAGCTGGGCGTTGGTGACACGCAGCGCGGCCTGTTGCTCGCCCAGGCGCTTGGTCATGCGGTTGAAGGCGCGGCTCAAGGAGCTGAGTTCGTCGCCGGAGTCAGGTTCCTGCACGCGCACACCAAGATCGCCGCCGCGCACACGTTCGGCGGCGTCGATCAGGTCGACGATGGGTTTGGCGAGGCGCGTGGCCAGCGAGAGGCCGAACCAGACCGAAACCAACAATAAAAGCAGCGCGACGACGGCGAACAGCAACGTGAAGCTGACCTCGAGGTCCGTGCGTTCGCCTTCGAGGCGCAGGTACTCCGAGACCGCCTCTTCCGTGCGCGTCAGACGTGCCAGCACTTCGGAGGAGACAAAACGGCCGACGAGCAGGTAGGACGTCGGGAAGGATTCAAGTTTCACCAGGGCGCGCACACGGTCGGAGCTTTGCCCGGTGAGCACGGCGACCTGACCGGCGTTGGCGGAGGCGAGCGCCTGAAAGGGAACCTGCTCGCCGGTCTGCAAGGCGAAGGTGTAGCCGGCCTTGGCGATGACCTGCAGGTCCGAAGTGAAGATCACGGCTTCGGTGAGCCCGCGGAAAGCGGCTTGGGTCGAAAGGAAAGAATCGCGCAGCGCCGGCTCGCCGGCCGAGAGTTGCGTCCACTGGCGATTGACGTCGGCGGCGACGGCGAGGGCGTCGGCTTTGATGGCCTGCTGGTGTTCGGCGAGATAGGCGCGCGCGACGGCGGCGGATTCCGTCACCGCGGTCTTCACCCGGTCGCCAAACCAGCTCTGAACACCGAAGGTGAAGAATAGGGTGGAGAAGATCGCGATCAGCAGTGTGGGCGTCATGGCGATCACGCCAAACAGGACGACAAGACGGATATGCAGACGTGATCCAGCCGTGCCGGCGCGGTGCGCACGCCATAGGCGCAGCAAGCGCGCCGCGACCAGCAGCGTCAGTCCCAGCACAATCAACAGATCGATGTTGAGCAGCACCAGGGTCGCTGTGGCATTGGGACCGCGCGCACCGAAGCCTGACATCGAAACGTAAGTGGCGATGCCGGATGTGAGTGCCGCGGCGGTCAGCAGGATCGCGAGCGTATCGGCCTGAATGCGCTTGAAGATGCCGAGCAGACGCGCGCGGAAAGTCCGGCGGGGAAATTCCGCGAGGCTTTCGGTGCCGGGTGCTGCGACGTCTGAGTTCATCTTGCCCCTTGCCTACTTCGGCGCCCGCATGACGCCGATCTCAAGCTCGCGGATCTTCTTGCGCAAGGTGTTGCGGTTGAGCCCCAGCACCTCGGCCGCTTTGACCTGATTGCCGCGTGTGGCCAGCAGCGTGAGTGTGATCAGCGGCCGTTCAAGCTCGCGCAGGACCCGGTCATAAAGGCCGCGCGGCGGTAAGGCGCCGTTGTGGCCGTCGAAGTATTCGCGCAAATGGCGCTCGATGGTGCCCGAAAGCGTGGCGGGCTCGGTCTCGCTGCCGGACTGGGGCGCGGAGGCGCCCACAAGCTCCATCTCGACCACGTCGACGCCGATCACCGGCTCGTTATAAAGCGCGACCATGCGCTTCATCATGTTCTCGAGTTCGCGCACGTTGCCCGGCCAGCGGTGGCTTTTCAGGCGCTCGATGGCTGCGGGCTCAAGGGCCTTTGTCGGCAACCCCTCACTCGCACCTTGGGCGAGGAAGTGGCTGATGAGTTCAGGGATATCTTCGAGGCGTTGCCTCAGCGGTGGAATGCGGATCGGCACGACGTTGAGGCGGTAGTACAAGTCCTCGCGGAACAGCCCCAGCTTGATGAGCTGCGTCAGGTCGCGGTGCGTCGCCGCGACGATGCGCACGTTGGCCTTGATCGGCGTGCGTCCGCCGACGCTGGTATAGCGCCCATCCTGCAGCACGCGCAGAAGACGCGTTTGCGCTTCCGGCGGCATGTCGCCGATTTCGTCGAGGAACAGCGTGCCGCCTTCGGCTTGCTCGAAACGTCCCGTGACGCGCTGCACCGCGCCGGTGAAGCTTCCCTTCTCATGCCCGAAGAGTTCGCTCTCGATCAGCTCGCGCGGGATCGCCGCCATGTTGACGGCAACGAACGGCCCGCCGCGCCTCCGCCCGAAGTCGTGCAGCGCGCGCGCGACCAGTTCCTTGCCGGTGCCGGATTCGCCGGTGATCATCACCGTCAGGTCGGTATTCATCAAACGCGCGACGGCGCGGTAAATATCCTGCATCGCCGCCGAACGGCCGACGATCGGCAGGCGTTCCGACGCGACGTCGCTGGCGGCAGGCTGCTCATGCGACTGCATCGCCAGCGCGCGGTTGACGACCGCGACCAGTTCGCCCAGGTCAAAGGGCTTGGGCAGGTATTCGAAGGCGCCGCGCTCGGCGGCCTTGATGGCAGTCAGCAGCGTATTCTGCGCGCTCATGACGATCACGCGCAGGTCGGGGCGCAGCTTCTTGATGCGCGGGATGAGGTCGAGGCCGTTCTCATCGGGCATGATGACGTCGGTGATGACGAGGTCGCCATCCCCATCCGAGACCCAGCGCCACAGCGTCGCCGCATTGCCGGTCGTGCGCACGTCGTAGCCGGCACGGCCCAAAGCCTGGGTCAGCACCGTACGGATGCCCTGGTCGTCGTCGGCGATGAGGACGGTGGCAGGGCTCATGCTTCGCCTAACACGATCGGCAGCATGATTTTAAAGATCGTGCGCGCATGTGAGCTTTCAAATTCGATGATGCCGCCGTGGTCGGTGATGATCTTGGCGACGAGGGCGAGACCCAGGCCGCTGCCTTTGGGCTTGGTGGTGACGAAGGGATCGAACAAATGCGGGTGCAGGTCTTCGGGGATGCCCGCGCCGTTGTCTTGCACGGTGACCACCAGAGGCAACTGCACACGGCCGGCGCTGCCGGACACCGCCACGCGCACGCCGGGCTGGAACGATGTGGACAAGATGATCTCGCCGCTCTTGGACGGCACAGCCTCTGCGGCGTTCTTGACCAGGTTCAGGAACACCTGCACCAATTGGTCATGGTTGCCGTTCACCGGCGGCAGCGAGGGATCATAGCGTTCGATAAATTTGACGGTTGAGGCAAAACCGTTCTCGGCGATGCGGCGCACGCGCTCGAGCACCGCGTGGATGTTCACCGGTCCGCGCTCCAGCGGGCGGTCGTCGGAGAACACCTCCATGCGGTTGACCAGCGCCACGATGCGGTCAGCTTCATCGCAGATCAGCTGCGTGAGCTTCCGGTCTTCTTCAGCCGCACTCTGTCCCAGCAATTGGGCGGCGCCGCGAATGCCCGAAAGCGGGTTCTTCACTTCATGGGCGAGCAGGGCCGCCATGGCGGTCATCGAGCGCGCCGAGTTCCGGTGCTCGAGCTGCTGGCCGAACTTGATGGCCCGGGTCTGCTCTTCGAGCGAGATCACCACCCAGCCGGGATTATCGCTGATGGGGGCGATGTGGACGGAGACGGTGCGCACGCCGGTCTTGGGTGTGTCGAGCACGACGCCGTAAGCCGAGGTCGGCGCATCGGCCTCGATGGCCTGGGCCACCATGGGCATGACCACGCCGTTGGGCGGAAGAATGTCGGCGAGCGGAACGCGCGTCAGCAAGGACGCGCTGCTTTTGAAAAGTTGCTCGGCGGCGCTGTTGGCGTAACGAATGGCACCCTGGTCGTCGACGACGAGCGTCGCCATGGCCAGCGCGCCCAAAACCGATTCCGCCGTGAGGTTCGGGGTCTTGGCGGCCGCGTCAGGGCGCAGGAACGGGATGGTCACCGACATCAGGCAGCCTCTTGCAGAGGAATATCGCCATCAAACAAGCGCGCGATCATCGCTTTGACTTTCTCGGGATCGCTCTCCGTGTTCACGGCCGCGCGAAACAGATTGGCGCCGGCAATGCCATGCGCCGACCACGCCAGATGCTTGCGGGCAATGCGCACACCTTGGTCGCGGCCGTAGTACACGAGCAGAGATTCATAGTGGTCGAGCAGAATGTCGCGACGCTCCGCCAGCGACGGCGCAGCTGCCCCCGCTCCGCTGTCGAGATAAGTTTGAATCTGCGCCGGCAGCCAGGGCTTGCCGAAAGCGCCGCGCCCGATCATCACGCCGTCCGCGCCGGACAACCGCAAAAGCGCGCTGGCGTGTTCAGGTTCGGTGACATCGCCGTTGCCGACCACCGGCACATTCACCGCATCCTTGACCTTGCGGATGAACGCCCAATCGGCCGTGCCGTTGTAAAGCATCTGGCGCGTACGCCCGTGCACGGTGATGAGCTGCACGCCGGCATCCTCCGAGCGCTTGGCCAATCTGGGCGAATTGAGGCTGTCATGGTCCCAACCCATACGCATCTTCAAGGTCACGGGCACCTTCACGGCCTTGACCACCGCATCGATGATCCGCACGGCGTGGTCTTCATCGCGCATCAGGGCCGAGCCGGCCATGGTGTTGACCACCTTCTTCACCGGGCAGCCCATATTGATGTCGATCAGCACCGCCCCGCGCTCTTCGTTCATGCGCGCGGCCTCGGCCATGACCGCGGGGTCGCACCCGGCGAGCTGCACTCCCATGGGCGCCTCGTCGGCGCAGTCCCCCGACATGCGCAAAGTCTCCTTATGCGCGCGGATCATCTGCTGGGAGGCGATCATCTCGGAATAGACCATGGCGCAGCCAAAGCGCCTGACCAGCCGGCGGAAGGGGCGGTCGGTGACGCCCGTCATCGGTGCCAGGAACACGTTTCCAGCAATCGCCAAAGGTCCGATACGGAGGGCGGGACGTGTCATAAAGGGATGATGTTGCCTAATGGGCACTGTCTAATTCTTGGGCATTTGCCCAAGAAATGTAGTTAAAATCAAGAGCTTTCGGGTACTGTGGCGAAAGGGCACTACATCTTGGCAACACCTTGGGCTAAAACACAAATTACTTGGCGTCCCTACCGTGTCTCTTGCATAGGTTTCCCGTGCCTACCTGCGCTGTCCTCATAGTCGCCGCCGGCCGCGGACAGCGGTTTGGCGGTAGCTTGCCCAAGCAATATGCGCCCCTCAGAGGCGAATACCTTCTGCGGCGCACACTTCGGGCTTTCTGCGGCCATCCTGCGATCACCAAAGTCGTGGTCGCCATCCACCCCGACGATGCCGCCACCTTTACCGACGCTGCCAAAGGCTTCGACGTGCGCTGGGTGCCGGGCGGCGCCCAGCGTCAGGATTCCGTCCGCCTTGGCCTGGAGGCCCTGGCCGCGGATAAACCCGATCTCGTTTTGATCCACGACGGCGCCCGGCCCATGGTGACCCCTGCCCTGATCGACCGGGTGATCGCCGCCCTCGCGACAGCCGAGGGTGTTATTCCCGCCGTGGCAGTGGCCGATACCCTCAAGCGCGTCGACGGCACCCTGATCACCGCGACGGTGCCGCGCGACAACCTCGTGCGCGTGCAGACCCCGCAAGGCTTCCGCTTCCCGGCGATCCTGGAGGCACACAAGAAACTGGCGGGCGAGGCCCTGACCGACGACGCCGCGGTGATGGAGCGCTTCGGCAAAAAAGTCGTCACGGTCCCGGGCGAGGAAAGCAACATCAAGGTCACGACCATGGACGATCTGGCACAGCTTTCGGCTTCCTTGAGCGAAACCCGCATCGGCACGGGCTTCGACGTGCATGCCTTCAAGGACGGCGATCACATCATGCTCTGCGGCGTGAGTGTACCTCACACCCGCGGCATGGAAGGCCATTCCGACGCCGACGTGGCGCTGCACGCTGGAACCGATGCCATCCTCGGTGCCATTGGCGCCGGCGACATCGGCCAGCACTTCCCGCCAACCGATCCCAAATGGCGCGGCGCGGCGTCAGATCAGTTCCTGCGCCACGCCTACGATTTGCTGACCGCGCGCGGGGGCACCCTCACCCATCTCGATTTCACGATCATCTGCGAACGCCCCAAGGTCGGCCCGCACCGTGCCGCCATGGTCGCGCGCGTCGCCGAGATTCTGGGCGTGGATGCCGGCCGCATCAGCGTGAAAGCAACGACAACCGAAGGCTTGGGATTCACCGGCCGCCAGGAAGGCATTGCTGCCCAAGCGGTCGCGACTGTCAGAGTCTAAACGACCCCCTCCCGAGCTCCCCCTTTCAGGGGGAGGAGAAAATCAATTGGCCGCTTCCTGTTCGTTTAATTCCCTCCCCTGAAAGGGGAGGGTTAGGGAGGGGTCGTTTTGCGGACCTAGCTCTCCGGATCTAAAATCTCCGCCACCTTCTCCTTCTTGGCGCGGGGCAGCAGTTTCATCATCAGGATAAAGGCTGCCAGCAGCAGGCAGATGCTGTTGGGGATGATGAGCGGCCATTGCTTGAGCAGCACGCCGTAGCCAATCCAGCAGGTGAAACCGAACACCGTCAGCATGTACATACCGGCGGAGATATCGGCGGTGCGCCGTGACTTGATGATCTTCCACGCCTGCGGCGTAAAGCTCAGCGTCGAAGCGATCGCCGCGAAAGTGCCGATGATGGTGGATGTTTCCATGGTGCCTAAACAATAAAAAAAGCCGTGCGGAGTTCCCCCCGCACGGCTTCTTTGATTTCCGTCCGCTCTTTAGGAGAGCTTGAGCACCTTGCGGCCACTCTCCACGGCCTTTTCGGCCATGTTGGTGATCGAGGTAACCAGCGCGCCGGCTTCGGCGACCACAGCCTTCTGCGCCTTTTTGGCGCCGGCGGTGACGGCCTTACGGGCGGCCTTCGCGCGAGAAGCGACGGTCTTCTGGGCCTTCTTGGCCTTCGGCTTCAGAGCCTTCGCGGCTTTGCGCGCGCCGGCCTTTGCCTTCGAGACCGCAGTCTTCGCTTTGCTCTTAGCTGATTTCGTTACGGCGCGAGCCTTGCTCTTCGCTTTGGCTTTCACCTTGCGCGCGGCTTTTTTCGCGGCGCGTTTTGCACTTGCCATATCCAACCTCAATTTGTTGTGACCCCTGACCAGAGAACGGGTTCTAGCTAACACAAACGCGTGATGGCCGCAAAGGTTCCGGAGTTCAGGCGGAGGTTGATGTGGTCGCCTTCGCCTTCACAGCCGCCGCCAGGGAGTCATCGACGCTGGAGGCAAAGCCGGTCCCGGCTTCGGCGTACATGTTGAAGACGGCATCGACGCCGGCGACCTTGAGCAGCCGCGCCTGGTCGGAGAACTTGGCGAGAGCCCCAATGAATCCCTTGAAATCATCGGCTTTCATCTGCTGCACGGCATACATGTTCGCTCGGTATTCCGGCATGGCCAGCAGCACAGCCGTGAGATGATGCGGGCTTTCGCGCATGCGTTCCCAGAAGTCGGAATCGGTGGCGTCGCCGTGGATGACGTTACGCCCGGTCTTTTGGTGCAGTGCGACCTTATCGAGGTTGCTTTCGATGCCGATGACGACGCCGGCCCCGTAACGGCGGCGCAGGTACTCGTAGGCGCCCGTGCCCACCCGCCCCATGCCGAAGACCGCCACGGTGGCGTCGCCGATATCGAGGGGCAGGTCCTCGTTGTGGCGCTCCTTGCTCTCGAAGCGGCGCAGGAAGCGGTGCAGGCGGCGATAAAGGCGGTGCGGCTTGACGTTGAGCGGGGCGACCAGGAGGAAGGACACCGACACCGCCATGGCAAGGACCATCACCCAGCCTTCGTCGATCCAGCCGTTCCCGGCGCTGACGGTGGCGACGATCAGGCCGAACTCGCTGTAGGTCGACAGACTGAGGGCGGCGAGGAAGGCCGAACGGGCGCGCAGTTTGAACCGCGTCATCAGGAAGAAAAACAGGCCGGCCTGCACCGGCAGCAGGAAAACCAGCGCCACGGCGATGGCCAGGTGCTCGAAGGTCGGCTCCCCCGACAGCCCGATGTCGAGGAAGAAGCCGATCAACAGAACTTCCTTGAGCCCAAAGAGCGAGTCCGCGAGCTCCTCGGAGCGTTTGTGCGGTGCCATCATGATGCCCATCACCAGCGCGCCGAGATCGGGCTTTAGGCCCACCAGCGCAAAGGCTCCTGCCCCCAGGACCACCGCCGCGAACAGGCCGAACAGCGGCAGGAGTTCGCGGTAGCCCACCCGGTCGAGAATCTTATTCAACACCGGGCGCACCAGCAGCAGCCCCAGCAGTGCGAAAGCCCAAGGCGACGGCGCTTTGGCCGCGGCCAGGCTGAGGAAGGCCACGGCAAAAAGATCCTGGATCACCAGGATGCCGACGGCGGTGCGCCCATGCAGGGCATTGGCCTCGCCGCGCTCATCGAGCACTTTGACGCCGAAGACGGTGCTCGAGAACGTCAGCGCGAAAGCGATCAGGATCGCGGCAACCGGCGTCATTCCCCCGAGAAGACCCGTACCCACACTGCTCAGGGCGATCATCGCCGCGCCGAAGCTCAGCATCGTGCCCAAACTATGCAGGCTCGCCACCCCCCAAACGTCGGCGCGCGCGAGCGTGGACAGGCGCAGTTTCAAGCCGATGGTGAACAGCAAGAGCATCACCCCGGCGTCGGCGATCTCCTTGATCACCGCGTTGGAGCGCACGCCAAAGGCATTGAGCACAAACCCCGCAAGCAGAAACCCCGCCAGCGGCGGCAGCGCGAAATAGCGCGCGCCCAGCCCCAACAGGAAGGCGAGTGCAATCGCCAGGGGGACGACGGGCAGTTCGGAGAGTCCGAGCAAAGCGGCGATGGAGTCGCTCATGGCTGGCTTATGCGGTTTCGGTGGTGAGCCAGGCGAGGTAATCCGGCAATCCCGCGCTGATGTCATAGACCACTGCGCACGGCACATCGTAGCTGTGCAGGGTCTTGATACGGGCCAGGGCACCGTCAGCGAGGTCACGGCGGGTCTTGAAGATCACCACAATTTCTTGCGCTTCTTCGACCTTGCCCTGCCAGCGGTAGATGGACTGCGCCGGTCCCAGGATGTTGGCGCAGGCGGCGAGCTTCTCGGTGACAAGCGCCCGCGCGATCTTGCTGGCCTCGTCGTTGGACGCGGCCGTGACGTAGATCATGCAGTGGGCCGAGGACATTTGCCGGACATCCATTCTGTGCGTAGACTTATTGTGCCAAGGGAAGGAGCGACGGCACTTTAGAGAAAATTCATGTGTTGCGGCGAGTATTCGCGCCGCTCACGACGTTGCAAATGTAACGCACCCCTCTCAAGGACATTCCGTCATGGACGGCGGCGACCGCACCATCGTCAGGCTCTCTCCCGCACAGCGTAAATGGCTGGAGCGTGGACTGACGCAACCCGGCGGCAAATTGCCCCTGTTCGACGGCGACGGCAAAAAGATCAGTCCGCAGGTCGTGAAAAAGTGCGTCGATGAAGGCTGGGCCGAACCGTGGTTCGCCAACGCGCTCAAGCCGGATTGGATGGTGTGCAAGCTGACGGCCTCGGGCCGCTCGGCGCTGCAAGAGCAGCAAGGCGCCTAAAGACTCTCTAAGCCGTCAGTTCCAGTTGTTCACCCGGGCGGGCGAAAGTGCCTTCCACGGCGAAGAAGCTTTTGGCGTAGCGCGTTGCCACCGCTTGGAACTCACGCGCGCGCACTGACGGTTTTTCTGTGCGCGGCTCGTCCGCCGCTTGCGCGGAACGGTAGAGGCCCTCGGCCTCATCCGCTTCGAGAATGGTGGGATCCTTGCGATCCGGCACACGTGACTGGCGAACCGCCGTGGCAGGTTCGACGGCTTCGACCGGCTCCGCGCCCAGCGTGTTGTTGAGACCCGCAAGAGTCGCGGCGTTGAGGAAAGCGCGGAACGCGCCGCTGACGCGCTCACGGCTGTTGCGCTGCGTGTCGCGGCGGTCGTTGGCAGCACCTTCGCGTTCGCGCAGTGGCGCCGCCACCGGCTGACGCGGCACCGTCGCCGCGGCAGGCGCCGCAACGGGTTGGTGCGAAAGTGCGTCGATGGTGATCGTCATCTTCCCTGCCCGGCGCGTCCGGGCTCCCTGTTAATCCTTTATAAAGGAATTGGGGAACGGGTCCAACAAAACAATACACGCAATAGTTGATAACCCCACAACCCGCCGGGTTTATTTGCCTGTCAGACAGGAACATCGGGAAGGCGGGGCAGAAATGGTCGGGGCGGCCGGATTTGAACCGACGACCCCTTGACCCCCAGTCAAGTGCGCTACCGGGCTGCGCTACGCCCCGACCTGGCTCGCGGCGGGGTCAAAATCTGGGGGCCCCGTCCGAAGCGGCGCGCACTATAGACACGCCACCCGGGCAAAACAACCGGCCTCAGCCTCAATTTTAGAAGTGGATTCAGGCAGCCTGGGCGCTGTGCGCCGTATCTATAAAGGCGCGCGGCCTTAGGCCGCGCGCAGCGCTGCGCCGAGCTCGTCGCGCAGCACTTTGAGCTCGGCCAAGAGGCGCATGGCCTCGTCGCGGGCCAGGCCGATCGGCGGGTCGCCCATCGACATGCCTTCGATGGCGGGGGTAGGCGCGGTTTCATCGATGGCGCGCGCCGGCCCCTCGCGCAGGAGCTTCTGCACGCCTTTGATCGTCAAACCATCCGTGTAAAGCAGCGTGCGGATCCGCTTGAGAAGGGCCACATCCTCGGGGCGGTAGTAGCGCCGGCCGCCGCCGCGCTTGAGCGGGCGAATCTGGTTGAACTTGGTTTCCCAGAACCGCAGGACGTGTTGCGGCACATTGAGGTCGTCGGCGACCTCGCTGATGGTGCGGAAAGCGGATTCGGATTTCGATGACCTGCGGGCGTCGCCCGCGTCAGAGTTGTCGCCGTAACGGTCTTCGGAAGCCACGGCCTAGGATCAGGGCGTCGTCGGCGGCGTGCCGCGAGTGGCATGACCCTGACGGATCCGGCCCTTGAGCAGCTGCGACGACCTGAAAACCAGAACTTTACGCGGCAAAATCGGCACTTCCTCGCCGGTCTTCGGATTGCGGCCGATGCGCTGGCCCTTCTGTCGGACCGAGAAGCTGCCAAAGGACGAAATTTTCACGGTCTCGCCCTTGAGGAGGGCCTGGGTGATCTCGCCCAGCACCATCTCAAGCAGATCAGCCGATTCATTTCGGGAGAGGCCCACCTCTTGATAGATGGCCTCGCTCAACTGTGCCCGTGTAATTGTCTCGTCCATGTCGCGCTCTCCTGCCGAAGTCGCGTGAGTTCAAGAGGTTAGCCCTATCCCCGCCGGCAGGTCAAGACCGGGAATCTATGTGGAACAATGATTTAGGGGGCAAGGCGTTCCGCGCGCCAAAAGGCGCGGAAGGCCTAGAATTTCAGCGACGGATTGGCCGAGCCGACGATGATGTGTTCGCGCAGAAACGCGATGGTCTTGGCCGTGGCCTTCTCCGCCTGGGCGGCATTGTAGCCCGGGCCCGGCACGCAGAAGCCCGCCTTGGTGCCGGCATAGACTTCGACGTCGGCGGGATTGTTGGCGTTGGCGAAAGCCTTACGCAGATTTTCTTTGATGTTCGGCTGCTTCTGGTCGTCCTCGGCGGCGATGCCGATGAACGTATGCGCGCGCAGATAGCGGATCGCGTCGATCGGTAGCGTGTTGCCGGCATGCAGCGCGATCAGCGCCTGAACGCGGCGCGGCTCGGCGGCGGCGGTGCGCAAGGCATAGGCGCCGCCAAGGCCGTAACCAATCGCGCCCACCATGCCGCCCTTGGTGTCGGGGATCATGTTGAGCACATAAGCGATGAACACCGAGGCATCGAGTTCAACCGCGCCGGAAATTGTCAGCGGCGCGTAGAGCTTCTCGCGGTCCGCACCCTTAAATGTCAGCGCGGTCGCGGCATCAGCGGTGCGGTAAAACGGATTAGGCAGGAGAACCTGATAGCCTTCCGATGCGATGCGCGTGGCAAGTGCCCGCGTCTCCGGGCGCAGACCCATGGCGTCGGGCCACATCACCACACAGGGAAACGCGCCGCGCTCGGGACGGATGACGGCGGCGTCGGCCATCCCGTCGGGCGTCTTGATCTTGATCTCGTTGTCGTCGATGGGAAACGGCGGCTTGAGCGGAAACAGCGGTGTCACGTTGCCGTTGGTGCCGAAGTCAGCCGCAAAGCTGCGCGGCGCAGCAGCCAGCACACTCGCGCCCAGCATGAGGCGCGCGGCGTCGCGCCGGCTGAACGCGGCGTGAGTTTGAGATGAAACGTGATTCTTACGATCGCTCATTGCGAATCACATCCTAACCAGCGCAGAGCCCCAGGTGAAGCCGCCGCCCATGGCCTCTAAGATCACAAGATCGCCAGATTTGATGCGACCATCGTCGACGCCGGCCGCCAGCGCCAACGGAATTGAGGCGGCAGACGTATTCGCGTGCTGATCGACGGTTACAATCACCTTCGCCGGATCGAGGCCGAGCTTGTGCGCGGTTGAGTCGAGAATGCGCTTGTTGGCCTGATGCGGCACCAGCCAGTCGATGTCTGAGATCGAGACCTTGTTGGCCGCCAGTGCCTCGGTAACGGCGTCGGCCAAATTCACAACCGCGTGCCGGAAGACTTCTTTGCCCTTCATACGCACGTGACCGGTGGTCTGCGTGGTCGAAGGACCGCCGTCGACATAGAGCATGTCGTGGTGACGTCCGTCGGAATGCAGATGTGTCGACAGCACGCCGCGGTCCGAGGTTTCCCCCTTGCCTTCTTCCGCCGCGAGCACAACCGCGCCGGCGCCGTCGCCGAACAACACGCAGGTGGTGCGGTCGGTCCAGTCGAGGATGCGCGAGAAAATCTCGGCGCCGACGACGACCGCCGTCTTAGCTTGGCCGGCTTTGATGAAATTGTCGGCGACCGCGAGCGCGTAGACAAAACCCGAGCACACCGCCTGGATATCAAAAGACGGAACACCGGGACGTCCCAGAGCGGCCTGCACGCGCGCGGCGGTGGCGGGAAAAGTCTGATCCGGCGTCGCCGTGGCGACGACAAACAGATCGATATCTTTGCCGTCCATGCCGGCATGGGCCAGCGCCTTGGTCACCGCGGCAATGGCGAGGTCAGACGTCTTCTGACCGTCGGCGGCGATGTGGCGCTTCTTGATTCCCGAGCGCTCGACAATCCACTCATCGGTGGTGTCGACGGTCTTGGCGAGTTCGGCGTTGGTGACGATTTTTTCCGGAAGGTAAGCACCTACCCCCCGGACCACGGAACGAAGTGTCATTGCGGCGCGACCCCAGCCCCGACCGCTTCCTTGAATTCGGGCGTGGCTTGTTCGGCCGCGATGCGCGCGAGTTCGGCGGCGATCTTGGCATTGAGATCGCGCGCGATCATGTCGACCGCGACGCCGATCGCATTGGCAAATCCGACCGCGTCGGTGCCCCCGTGACTTTTCACCACCACCCCATTGAGCCCCACAAAGAGGGCACCGTTATAGCGGCGGGCGTCGGTGCGCGCCATGACTTGCGAGATCACCGGCTTGGCGAAAATCATGCCGAACATGGCGAGCCAGGAACTCTTGATGGCGGACTTGAGCAAGAAGGAGAACAGCTTGGCGGTGCCTTCGGCGGTCTTCAGTGCGACGTTGCCCGTGAACCCGTCGGTGACCACCACATCGACGGTGCCGGCGGTGATGTCGTCGCCCTCGATGAAGCCTTTGAACTCCATGTCCAGGTGCGAACTGCGCAGGATCTGGCTGGCCTCGCGCAGGGAGTCCGTTCCCTTGACGTCTTCCGAGCCGATATTGAGCAGGCCCACCGATGGCCGCTCGAGGCCCAGGATCGCGCGCGCGAAGCACTCGCCCATAATGGCGAATTCGACAAGATTGCGCGCATCGCACACCGCGTTGGCCCCGAGATCGAGCATGCACGTCTCGCCGATGCGCGTCGGGAACAGGCCGCAGATGGCAGGCCGGTCGATGCCGGGCAGCGGACGCATGATCAGTTTCGCCATGGCCATGAGCGCGCCGGTGTTGCCGGCCGAAACCACGCCGCCGGCCTCGCCGTTTTTCACCGCTTCGATAGCTTTCCACATCGACGATTGGCGGCCCTGGCGAATGGCCTGGCTGGGCTTGGCGTCGTTGGTGATGACGTGATCGGTATGGCGGATGGTCGAGCAGGCTGAAAGCGCCTTGTCGGCGATCAACAGCGGCTTGATCTTGGCTTCATCGCCGAAGAACAGGAAATGCGCGCTCGGATAGCGCGTACGCGCAATCGCAGCCCCTTTGACCACGATCTCGGGGGCGTAGTCGCCGCCCATGGCATCGAGCGAAAGGATGAAGGGCGCGGTCACATTGCTCCCCGGATTGAGTCAGCCGCGCAGGCGAAAGGCCCTGCCGCGCACCGTAAGTCTTCCTGTCCGCCGCAAGATTGCGGCACGGCGGTCACAAGAAGATTATA
>CANKHC010000069.1 GCA_947481595.1 Fidelibacterota bacterium | reverse complement strand
GACCGGCGCCTACGATCTGTTTGCCGTGCACCTCGGTGAAGGGCGCCGCGACGACCCGGATTCACAGGGCGAGTTCGCCAAGCTGAAGGAGTTGAAGCTTCTGGGACCGAAGACCGCCGTGATTCACGGTGTAGCCTTGAGCGAGGCGAACTTCGGGGAACTCAAAACGGCGGGTGCGGCTTTCATCTGGTCGCCACGCAGCAATTTTGAGCTCTACGGTCAGACCGCCGACATTCCCGCCGCCGTGCGCTCTGGCGTCACCATGGGACTGGCGCCCGACTGGGCGCCCACCGGCAGCATGAACATGCTGGCCGAGATCGTGTATGCGCGCACCGTCAGCGACCGCGATTTCGCTGGGCTGGTCACAGCGAAACAACTCTTCGAAATGGCGACCATCGTTCCCGCGCGCATTGCCAAGATCGATGACAAGGTCGGCTCCCTCGCGCCTGGTCTATACGCCGACCTGTTCTTGTTACGCGGCACGAGCGATCCCTACGACGCACTGAGCAAAGCCAAGCCGCAGGATGTCACGCTGACCATGGTGAACGGTGTGCCTGTCTACGGCAGCGCGACCAACCTCTCTGCCCTTGGCGCCGAGCCAGAAGCAGTGCGCATCTGCGGTGAGGCGCGTGCCGTCAGCCGGCAGGCGCTGCCTGCGGGTGGTTTTGCTGAGGTCGTCAAACGTTTGCGCGCCGCGCTGACGGCCGAGAAGTTGACGCTGGCCGATGTGGCGGAGTGCCGGTGATTTATTTCACAGGCACCAGCCGGTAGATCGGCTTGTAGTCGCCTGAACACTTCATGCGGTTCTGGGCGATGAACTGCGCCAGCAGGCCGTCGAGCGATTCCATCAGCATGCGGTCGCCGTGGATCTCGTAGGGCCCTTTGGTCTCGATCTGGCGGATGCCGTAATCCTTCACATTGCCTGCCACCAGCGCCGAGAAAATACGCCGCAGGTTGGCGGCTTTCTCGTGCACAGGCAGGTCGAGGCGCGCCTTCACCTTGGCGACGTTCTCGTGGCTGACCATGAAGGGGATCTGGAAGTCCCGCGGGATGCGCAGGCTCCAGTTGAAATTGAAGGCATCGCCGGTCTCGCGGCGATGCTGGCGCACCTGTTCGAGACCCTCGACCATGGCACGCGCCGCTTGGGCCGGGTCGTCGATGATGATGCGGTAGCGGCTTTGCGCCGCCGGGCCGAGCGTCAGGCCAATGAATTCGTCGATGCGCTGGAAGTAGGCCGCCGCCGAGGCCGGCCCGGTCATCACGAAAGGCAGCGGCTGATCCTTATTTGCGGGATCGAGCAAAATGCCAAGCAGGTAGAGGATCTCTTCGCAGGTCCCCACACCGCCCGGGAAAACGATGATGCCGTGGCCCATGCGGACGAAGGCCTCGAGGCGCTTCTCGATGTCCGGCATGATGATCAAGTCGTTGACGATCGGGTTGGGTGATTCCGCCGCGACGATGCCCGGCTCGGTGATACCGACATAGCGCCCGCGCTCGATACGCTGCTTGGAGTGCCCGATGGTGGCGCCCTTCATGGGGCCCTTCATGGCACCAGGGCCGCAGCCCGTGCACACATTGAGCCCGCGCAGGCCCAACTCATAGCCCACGCGCTTGGTGTAGTCGTATTCCTCGCGGCTGATGGAGTGTCCGCCCCAGCACACGACAAGATCCGGTGAACGCTTGTCGTCGAGCACACGCGCGTTGCGCAGGATGCAGAAAACGGCGTTGGTGATGCTTTCGGAATCGGCGAGGTCGAAGCGATCGTTATCCACAATTTCATTAGCGATGTAGACGATGTCGCGCAGCACCGCAAACAAGTGCTCTTTGACGCCGCGGATCATGTGTCCGTCGACAAAGGCCACGGCCGGCGCATGCGTGAGTTCGAGGTTGATACCCCAGGACTGCGGCACGATGCGGATCTCGAAGTCTTTGTACTTCTCGAACAGCTCGCGCGCGTCATCGCTCATGCTGCCGGAATTGAGCACCGCCAGGGCGCAGTTGCGGAACACCGGGTAAAGACCGCCCTGGCCGCGGTCGAGCAGCTTGGCGACTTCGGCGTGGGAGAGGTTCTCGAGGCTGCCGCGCGGACCGACGCGCGCATCGACGAACTCTCTCGCCTCGATGACGACCTGGGGGTGTGTGGCTGGAACGCTCAGGGGAGATCCTCCGCGTGTGGAAGGGCGATTCTACTGCATCCCGAACATGGGCGTAAGACGCAGATATTTAAGGCGCAGCGTCATCTCCAGCGCGTGTGCGAAGGGCGGCGCGGCGCCCAGGGTAATGATTGTTTCAGCGGCCTGACCGCCGCTCAACTGCACGCCGGGCTCGATCTCGCGCGCACCGGTCCACGAGAGGCCGCTCACCGCGAGCGTGCGCGTGTCATTTTCGCCGTGGCAAACGAACAGCGGCGGCGACAAGGCGATCACCGCCTGCGCCGCCGGCCAGATCAAGCGCACACGCGTAAAGGCCTCGGCGCTGAGGCCCTTGATCATCACCTTGATCTCGCCGCGCCCGAAGCTGTTGACTGCCAGCGCCACGGTGCCGCCGCGTTTGGCGTCGAACCCGGCCCCAAGATCAGGCGCAATCGTCAAACCTCCGAGGAGCGGCCCTGAGGTGAGGAACGCGGGGCCGTATTCACCTGTGACACCAGCGGCGAAAGCCTCGCCGATGAAAGGGTTGACGTTGGCAAAGGCGGCGGCAGGCCAATAGACCTGGTGGCGGCCCGCATCGAGCAGCGCGGGATATCCGCGATACTCCAGCGCCGCCGGATCGAAGGCCAGATCGGTCAGCGCGCGCCGGTCGGCAAGATCGAAATTCGCTTCGTGGCGCCACGCACCGAGGGTCTCGGCTTCCTTGCGCGAGGGATGCAACAACAGCCCCTCGATCATGCGCCCCACTTGTGTCGCCAGCGCTGGACCCGGCGTGGCCGTGAGGTCGCCCAACAACCGGTTGACCGCCGCGGCACCGGCAAGAATGCCGGTCTGCAGCACCTCCATCTGTTTGAGCTGCGCCTCGGCGCGCTGATTGGCGAGCAGCACCGGCAAGCCCTCCGCGTCATAGCGCGCGAGACTGCCTTCCCGGCACATGCAGGCATGTTCGAGCACATCGGGCGTGCGCGTCAGCAGGCGCGCGACAGTCGCGTTGTAGCCGTCGTTGCCGATAAAAGCATGAACCTCGCTGCCGGCTTGGCGGTGAACCAAGGCGCGATCGTTGAGGGCTAGGTACAAACCTTCGAGCTGCACTTTGGCCCCTTCGCGCGCCAAGATTCCTGCGAGCACGCTCTGGATGGTGGCGGCATAGCCTAGATCCATCAGCACCACGCGCTGCGCTTTGCCGAGATCGATCTGCTTGCCCAGGCCCTTGAGCAAAGTTCGGCGCAGCTCCGCGGCGCGCGCGAGCACCTTTGTCTTCAGCGCCTCCGTATGGATGACGGCCTCGGTCAGCGCCGCCAAGGCACCGTTCGCGCGCATCGTGAATCCCGGCAGGGCGGCAATGACGTCGGCGGTCGTGAGGCCAACGTTTGCGAGGATTTCGTCTTCCGTCTCGCCGGGCGCGACGGCGATCGCATCGCCGAGGCGGGAAAGGTCGTCGGCGTAGAGCGAGGCGCTGATCACGGCGCGGCGCGAGAGCCACAGCTCCTCGGTTTGCAGCGGCAGGCCAAGCTCGCGCGCTGTGGCTGTAACGACCTGCCCCAGGAAGCGGCCTTCGCGCATGATACCGAAGATTTTCGTAACACCGCGTGCCGCGCACATGCCCACGACCCAACGCGCGAAGCCCGCGAACACTGGGCCAAGCTGGCTGGCGCCAATCTGCCAGTACGCCTCGTCGGCTTTTACGATCTCGCGCGGACAGCGGAATTGCAGACGCGCCCGCAAGCCGGTCAGGCCAAAATCGCCACGGCCTCCGAGCAACGCCGCGCGCGCGGCGATCTCATCCGGGAATTCGATGTTTTGCACACGCGGCGAGAAGGCCCATTTGTCATAGTGCACCGTCTTGATCTCACGTGCGGTACACGGCGCGATATCGGCCTCATGACTGTCGCCCACATGCACCATCGCCGACGGCGGCACGGCGGCATCCTTCAGCACGGTGTCAAACAGGTCGCGGTACTTGGGCTTGCCTGCTTCACACGACACATAGAGCCGGTCGATGGGAAGATCGCCGCAGCCGGCGGCGGCGAGGAATTCTTTCACCTCGGCGGCCTTGAAGTAGGTATCGGAGACCAGGATCACCTGCGCGCCAGCCGCCTTCGCCGCGCGCATGAGGGCGGCGATCTCGGTATCCGCCACCAGCATGCGCCGCTCGCAGGCCAACTCAGCAGCGACTTGCGCGGCGCGCCCAAAGTCAGCCGCGAAGAGGCTTTGCGGCAAAGCGGCATAGATGTCAGCGAGGGTGACCTCGCGGTAGCCGGTGGCCGCCTGCACCTTCTCGCGCGCGGCGCGCTCCGCGGCCCGGCGCAGTTCCGCGAAGCCCGCAACCGAGACCTCAGGCGCCAGCTTGTCCTCCTCGGCCAGATCCCGGCCCAGCACCAGGAACAGGTCGAAGGGCTCGGGCACACGGCGCCAGAGCAAGGTATCGAAGACATCGACCGAAAGGAGGCGCACGCGCCCCTGGGCAAGGTCGTCGGCCACAGCCGTCAACCGCCGGTCGCTGATTCTGGTTTGCGGATCATTTCCCCCGGGATTCATCAACGGAGTGTAACCCAATGATCGCAGGCAACGGAATCCACTCGTATTGGACCCGTTTCGACCGCAACTGGCCCCTCCCCCCCGTTGCGGGAGCAATGGTATCATCGCCGCCATTGGCCCGCGGAGGCGGGCAGCCGGGGGACCGACCGATATGGCGCTTGCGACCTATGCCGTGGTGCGTGATGGCAATTTCTGGACCATCAAGTACGACAAACAGAACTACGGTAAATACAAAACCCAGCAAGAGGCGGTCACCAACGCCATCAAGACCGCGCACAAGATCGGTGAGAAGGGCCACGAGGCCCGCGTCCTCATCCAGGGCATCGACAACCGCCTGCATGTGGAGTGGGTCTACGGCAAAAGTCCCGATCCGCCAGCAGATTGAAGAGTGACGCTATGCATTCTCTCGTCCCCAAGTTTGCCAGGTTTATGAGCATTACGGTCCTGGTCATCGCCGTCTTGGCGGCTGGACCGCTCTTGCGCGTCGTTTTCGATTCCACGGCACTGGCGCAGGATTGGCGCACCGCCAGCACCGATCCTGTCGGCTGGGCACCGTCGCCCGCCGACTATCAGCCTGCCGTCGTGCAGGTCTATGCCGCCCGCACGGTGCGCTGGCGCGGCTCCTTCGGCGACCACACCTGGATCGCCGCCAAGGCGCCGGGGGCCTCGACCTACACACGTTACGAAGTCATCGGCTTTTATGTCGCTCGCGGCCGTTCGGCGGTCAGCGTCACCGAGATCACTAACCCCGACCGGCGCTGGTACGGCGCCGCCCCCTTGCTGCTGCAAGACATCCGCGGGGTTGATGCCGAGAAGATCATCGCCGCCCTGCCCGCCGCCGTCGCGTCCTATCCCCACGCCGACAGCTACACCGTCTGGCCGGGCCCCAACAGCAACACCTTTGTCGCCCACGTCGCCCGGCAGATACCTGACCTCAAGCTCGTCATGCCGGGACGGGCCATCGGCAAAGACTATCTGATGGGCGGGCGTTTTGTCGGCGCTGCACCCAGCGGCACCGGCTTCCAGGTTTCCTTGGGCGGGCTGCTCGGCGTCATGTTCGCTGCCGAGGAAGGTTTTGAACTTAACGTGCTCGGCCTCGTCGTCGGTGCCAGCCCCATGCACCTCTCGGTGACGGTGCCGGGTTTTGGCCGCTTCCCCGCGCGCGAGGACTGGACCGGCGGCCGCCACGCGGCACCGCCAACGCAGGTTTCCGAAGCGCCGGACCCCTGACGCGGCCCGCGGCGGAAGGCCGCAAAAGAACAACCCATGCCCCCGATCTACAAAATCCTGCCGCGCACCGCCTGGGCCGAAGCGCAAGCCACAGGTATTTTCGCCGGCTCCGCTGTCGATCTGCGCGACGGTTTCATCCATTTCTCAGCTGCTTCCCAAGTCGTTGAGACCGCGCGCCGGCACTTTCAGGGTCAGGCCGATCTCGTGGTCCTGGAAGTCGCGGCTGAGGCTCTCGGCGCGCGCCTGAAGTGGGAGCCATCGCGCGGCGGCCAGCTTTTTCCGCACCTCTATGGCAATCTCGCCACACCCCTCGTCACGCATGTGCACGATGCGCCGCTCGATGCCGAGGGTGTGCCAACCCCGAAAGTGTAGGGCAATCAACGTCCGTACATACTTTCGCGGGCCAAACGCACAAATTCGGGCCTAAATATTCGCACTGCGGCAGCCCCGAATAATGGCTTCAAATTTAAGCTTCAGCGTCCTTTGTAACGCATATACTCCTGCCCTGCGTCGGGGGAGACGAGGGGGAGTTCTTTCAATATGAGCGTGTATTTATCCAGCCGCGCGCGCCGCGGCTGCAAGGCGGCTTTGTTTGCGTTCACGGCTCTGGCGGGCCTTTCCAGCCCAGCCCACGCGCAGCGCGCCGGTGAGGACGCCATCTCCGCCGCCGATGACGCCTTCGGCACACGCGTCGGCAACGAAAGCCTGGGTCTGTACGATACCAACAATGCGCGCGGCTTCAGCCCCGTCACCGCCGGCAACGTCCGCATCGAAGGCCTCTACTTCGACCAGTCACCACAGCTCAACGAACGCCTGATACGCGGCTCCAACGTGCGCGTCGGGATCAGCGCGCAGTCCTATCCCTTCCGGGCGCCGACCGGCGTCGCCGACTATCGCCTGCGTTTGCCCGGCGACGAAACCGTCGTCAGCACCGTGGCGGTCTTGGGCCCTTACGCGACTAAGGCCATCGAGTTCGATGCCCAGGTCGCGGTCACACCGGAATTCAGCGTCGGCTTCGGCCTCGGCTTCCAGCGCCTCGAGGACGACTTCACCAACATGAGCGATTCCTACACCGGCGCGATTCTCGCGCGCTGGCGTCCGGGCGACACCGATACCACGGCGTTCTATAGCCGCACGGAGGACTGCAAGACGCAGCAGCAGCCGCAGACGCTGACCGCCGGCAACTACGAGCCGCCGCGTCCCCAGCAGCGCACCAACTTCGGCCAAGATTGGCACGCCGGTGATTGCACCGACGAGAACGCCGGCGTCATCAGCCGAGTCTCCTTGCCCGGTGACTGGTCGATCCGCGCGGGTGCGTTTCGGTCATGGCGCGTCGTCAACAAGATGTACGGCGAGATCTTCACCAACGTCGATACCGCCGGCATCGGCACGCGCTCGGTCTACAAGCAACCCCCGCTGGGATCGCGGTCCTATTCGGGCGAAGTGCGCATCGCCAAGACCTTCGCCGAAGGCCCGCGCCGCCACACCTTCGACGTCGCGCTGCGCGGCCGCGACGTCCGCCGCGACTACGGCGGATCGAACACCGTAGCCTTGGGCCGGTTCCCGATTTTCACGCCGAATGTCATGCCCGAGCCCGTGTTCAATCTGGGTGCGACCGGCGACGATCACAGCAGCCAAGGCACCGTGGGCTTGTCCTATGACGCCCTGTGGGCCGGTGTGGGCGGCTTCAGTGTCGACGTGCAGAAGACCTTCTATCATCGCGAACAGGCCCCGGCCGTGGGCAGGATCGCCAAGACCAACGCCACGCCGATCCTCTACAGCGTCGCCGGCAACTACCTGGTGACGCGATCGCTGGCGCTCTATGCCAGCTACACCCGCGGCTTCGAGGAGACCGGTGCGGCCGCCATGAGTGCGGCCAACCGCGGCGAAGCGCAGCCGGTGAGCTTCACGCGCCAGGCTGACGCTGGCTTTCGCTACAACATCACCCCGACCATGACGGCGGTCGCCGGCGTGTTTCAGGTCGAGAAGCCCTATTTCAACGTCAACGCCGCCAACATCTACGGGCCCTTCGGCGATGTGCGTCACCGCGGCATCGAGTTCTCGCTCACCGGCCAACCCATTCCCGGCCTGCGCATGCTCGGCGGCTTCGTGCTGATCGACCCGCGCATCTCGGGCGACGCCGTCGACCAAGGCCTGATCGGCCCGGTGTCGGTATCGATCAAAACCCGCAGCGTGCTGCTGTCGCTGAACTACCAGCCGAAAGAGTGGCGCGGCTTTGGCATCGAAGGCACGGCGCAACACACCGGACCGATGTTCGCCCACCCCGACAATATGCTGAAGCTCAAGGACAACACACTGTTCAACGTCGGCGCGCGCTATAACTTCAACGTCAAAGGCGTGCCGGCCTCGATCCGCGTCCAGGCGCTCAACGTCACCGACGTCTTCACCTGGAACGTCACCTACACCGGCAACTTCCTGCAGCGCCCGCCGCGGCGCTATGTCGTCACCCTCGCTGCGGATTTCTAGGTCGTATGGGACAGCGGTTCGGTAAAAGTGCCTGCGCGGCGCTGCTGGCCTTTACTGCGCTCGCCGCTGCACCCGCTTACGCCCAGCGCGCCGGCGAGAGCGCCGTCGATAATGCCGACGACGCTTTCGGCACGCGCATCGGTAACGAGAGCCTCGGCCTCTACAGCGCCGGTGACGCGCGCGGCTTCAGTCCGCAGATTGCCGGCAATGTCCGCATTGAGGGCCTCTACTTCGATCAGCAGCCGGCCCTGAACGAAAGGCTTGTGCGCGGCTCGGCCGTACGCGTGGGCATCAGCGCGCAGTCCTATGCGTTCCCGGCTCCGACCGGCATCGCCGACTACCGTCTGCGCCTGCCCGGCGACAAGATGCTGGTCAGCGGCGTGATCACTCTGGGTCCCAATACCTCCAACAACATCGAGATCGATGGGCAGTTTCCACTGGTCACTGATGCGCTCAGCGTCGGGATCGGTCTCAGTCGACTTCGCAACGACGACGATTTCGGCGTCCTGAGCACCACCCTTTCGGGCGCAGCGCTCCTCCGTTGGCGCGCAGGCGACGCGTTCGACAGCACCGCCTTTTATAGCCGCAGCGACGGCTGCAAAGGCTACGGCCAGCCCCAGGTTTTCACCGTCGGCCCCGTCGAGCCCCCGCATCCCCCCGCCGGCCAATCCTCCGCGCAGCCGTGGCAGCGCGGCAGTTGCACGGACGTCAACTTCGGCGCAATCGGTAGCCTGGCCCTGCCTGGCGATTGGTTAGTCCGGGCGGGCCTGTTCCGCTCGACGCGTCATCAGGAGCGCAGCGGCGGCGAACTGATGCGCTTCGTCAACGCCCAGGGCATCGGCGAACACACCGCCTATCGCCATCCGCCGCTCTCGAACGGCTCGTATTCCGGCGAGGTGCGTATCGCCAAGACCTTCAACGAAGGCCCGCGCCGCCACACCCTCGATCTCGCCTTGCGCGGCCGCGACGTGAAGCGTGACTTTGGCGGCTCCGCCACCGTCAATTTTGGCTTCGACAAGATCTACACCTACATCTACCGACCGGAGCCCGCTTTCGCGATCGGGCCAACCGGCGATGATCACAGCAAACAGGGCACGGTCGGGTTGGCCTACGATGCCTTCTGGGCGGGTGTGGGTGGCATCGGCGTCGATGTGCAGAAGACTTTCTATCACCGCCAGCAGGTGCAACCGGCGCCTTCGACCCTGGTGATTGCATCCAGTGCCACGCCGCTGCTCTACAGCGCCGCCGGCAACGTCTTCATCACCCGCACGCTGGCGGCCTACGCCAGCTACACCAAGGGCTTCGAGGAAACCGGCCCGGCGCCGCAAAGTGCGGTCAACCGCGGCGAAGCGCAGCCGGTCAGCTTCACCAAGCAGATCGACGCCGGCCTGCGCTACAACCTCACCCCGACCTTCACCTTGGTCGCCGGCGTGTTTCAGGTCGAAAAGCCCTACTTCACCGTCGACACCGCCAATCGCTACGGCCTGGTCGGTAACGTCCGCCATCGCGGCATCGAGTTCTCCGCCACCGGCCAGCTCTTCACCGAAGGACTACGTGCGGTCGCCGGCTTCGTGCTGATCGAACCGCGCATCAGCGGCGCTGCCGTGGATCAGGGTCTCATCGGGCCCGTGGAAGTGCAGCCCAAGCCGCGCAGCATCCTGCTTTCGCTGCAGTACCAGCCGAAGTTTTGGAACGGTTTTGGCATCGACGGCTCGGTCAACCACTCCGGTCCGCAGTTCGCGCACACGAACAACGACCTGAAGGTCCCGGCCACCACCCTGTTCAATCTCGGTGCACGCTATAATTTCAATGCCGCCGGCGTGCCGGCCTCGTTGCGTTTCCAGGTGCAAAATGTCACCGACGTCGATGTGTGGAGCATCACCTTCACCGGCTGCTTCTGTAACCGCCCGCCCCGGCGCTATTTGCTGACGCTGGCCGCCGACTTCTGAGGCCGGACAGCCGGCCCACGCACGATTCAACCTTTTATTTAAAAGCTCCTTTTCCGGCGAACTATTGGTTGTGGCCGGCGTTCTATATGGGACGACATGAAAAGGAACTGCAAAATGAAGAAGATTACGATGGCTCTGGTGATCGTCGGCGCATTCGCCGGCACCTCACTGAGCACCTCGCTTCCGGCCGCGGCGTGTGAAGCTTTTAGCTTCAGCTTCAACACCGGCGACGTCGCTTTTGGCTACAGCGACGGCTACTGGGATAACAAACGCCAGTTTCACAAGTGGCGCAGCGCCCGCGAAGCCCGTGAGTACCGTGCCAACTTCGGCAGCCGTTACAAGCACAACAGGCACACGCGCGAACGCAACGGCGGCTGGCGCGATCAGGATGGCGATGGCATCTCCAACCGCAACGACCGTGACCGCGACGGCGACGGCGTTCCGAACCGCCGCGACGACGCGCCGAACAACCCGCGTCGCGACTAATCGCTAAACGCTCCTCGACATCGGCGGCCAGGCTTGCTTGGCCGCCGATGGCTTGTTGCACTCCTGGAACAGGTCCCGGGCGGGCGCGTTATGCAGACAACGCACAACGCTTTTTTGCTTTGAGGATTCGCATGCTGCGCATTGTCTTGCTGGTCGTATTGATTTTGATGCTGGTCGGCACTCTGCCGGTCTGGTCCTTCAACTCCGGCTGGGGTTACACCCCGGTGGGCGGCCTCGGCCTGGTCCTGGTCATTGTCCTGCTGGTCATGTTCAGCGGCCGCAGCAAGGTTTAACGCCGCGAATTCTGCTAGGGTGGTCCCTTCTGAAGAGGGGGCCATCATGCATGTCCGTTTCCGCGCCGTCTTGATTGCGGCCACACTCGCTTTCGCACTGCCGGCATTGGCACAGACCATCGTCGCGCCGATGCTCAAGCCCGAAAACCTCAAGCAGATCACACCCCACGTCCACGTCATCACCGACGACGGCGTGGCACAAGTGCCCAATGCGGGGATCGTCGTTGGCGAGAAGGCAGCGCTGGTGATCGACACCGGGCTCGGCGCGCGTAACGGCGCCATCGTGCTCAACGCTGCGCGCAAGGTTGCGGGCACAAAGCCGCTCTACCTCGTCAGCACCCACATCCATCCCGAACACGACATGGGCGCCTCCGCCTTCCCAGCCGACGTCAAGATGATCCGCGCGACGGCGCAGGTGACGGAGATCGCTTCGCCCGATGCCCTGACCATCACCGGGATCTTCCGCAAGATGTCGCCTTTCCATAAGGAGCTTTTGGAAGGCGCCACCTTCCGCAAACCCGACATCACCTTCGAGAAGGAGCACACCCTCGACCTCGGCGGAATTTCTGTGCGCCTGATTGCCGTCGGGCCGACGCACACACCGGGCGATACCGTAGTTTGGATCGAGAGCGACCGCGTGCTGTTCGCAGGCGACGTTGCCATGCAGGGCATGCCCTCCTTCATCAGCCCGCTTTCCAGTGTGCGCCAATGGCTCGCCGCCCTGGGCGAACTCGATGCCCTCAAGCCAGCGACCATCGTGCCCAGCCACGGGCCTCTCGGTGATGCCCAGTTCATCGCGACCTATCGTTCGTACATCACCGAAATCCGCGACCGCACAGCGGCCGAGAAAGCTCTCGGCTGGCGTCTCGAGCAAGTCATCGAGCGCGTCAGCAGCGCCATCGGCACACGCTATCCCAACAACCGCTTGGCGGGTGCGATCTCCGCGGCTTACCGCGAAGCCCCCTAACCCCTTCACGACTGTCAAAATTTCGCGACACGGCACACGCGCGTCTGTGATTCTTTACAGCGCGCGCGCGGAAATCTGCGGATTCCTTGAGGCGAAGCGGTGGCCTAAGGATTGCAGAGCACTGGGCGAACCCAGAGTACGCCCATGTCCCTGTCCACCGACCCAAGCGCCATCAAATCTTATCAAGCCGGCTTTGCCGCGGGACAACAGGTCGCCGCGCGGGTCGACGTTATGCGCTGGCAGAGCCAGCACTACTATTCCAAGTATCGCGCCGCCGTCAGGCTGAGGGGCGCCGAAGCCATCGAAGCCGCGAAGATCGGCTTCATGGAAGGCTTCGAAGCCGGTCAGAACGGCAAGGCCCAGCGCTATGGCGACTGCCTGCGCCCAGGCGTGCGGCTGTCGTCCTAATCGCTGCTGCGCGCGCCCGCGCCGCGGGCTAAAGTCGATGCTCCACAACGGGGGTCGACCACATGCGCAACACCATTCTCTCCGCCATCGCTCTTTTGGCCTGCGTGCCCGCTCTAGCGGCTGAGCCGACGGCGGCCTTCGACATCACCAATGCGCAGATCCAGGAAGTGCTGAAAAAAAGCACGGGCGCCACGCTCGACCAAGCGCTGCGCACCATCGACATGGGCGGCTATCAGCTCTCGGTGGCGATCCTGAAGCGGGGCCCGCTCAAACCGGCAGCGAACCCCGCAACACCACGTCCACGCGCGGCGGGTGCCGTGCCCTGCGGCCCGGAGGCAGCGCCGGCCGGCGCGAAGCCGGGTCCAGGCGGCATGCTCTCCCATGACCACACCGCCGAGACCTACATCATCCTCTCGGGCTCTGGCACGCTGGTGACCGGCGGAACCATCGTCAGCGGCTCGCGCCTGCCGCTGGACGGCGACGTGACTAAGATCATGGTGGGACCGACCTGCAGCGGCGTGGTGTCCGGCGAGGTCGTCACCCGCAAGCTCGTGGCCGGCGATGTCTCCGTGATCCCCGCCGGCGTGCCGCACGGCTGGACCGAAATCGAGAGCGGAGTGACCTACCTCAGCATCCGGCCCGATCCGAAGAAAATCCTTCAGCCTTACACCTATCCGGGGATCAAGCCCTAAAGCAGCTCGGGCTGCTCGGCGTAAATGCAAAAATTGATCTAAGATGACTGTTCGACAGAGGACCGAAAACAGGGGGGATCGCATGTTCCATCGCATTTCCAGTTTCCGTGCCGCCGTGGCGGCGCTCGCCGCAATCACCTGCGCGGCCGGCGCGCCTGCACGCGCCGCCGATGCCAAGATCGCCCCTATGGTGAGCCTGCCCTGGCAGCCTCAATTGCCGGGCGGCATGGTCATGGCGGAAATCAGTTCCGTGGCGGTCGGCCCCGACGATACGGTCTGGGTGCTCAGCCGCCCGCGCACCGTGCCCGAAGCCGAGCGCGCCCACGCCGCCCCCGCGGTGACGGCCTTTACCCGCGACGGCAAGTACCTGCGCGGTTTCGGCGGCGACGGCGAGGGCTACGAATGGCCGCGGGTGGAACACAGCCTGGCTGTGGATGCGCAAGGGCGCGTTTGGATCGGCGGCAGTTTCCGCCGTGACGACGGCAAGGCCGACGACGACATGCTGCTCGCCTTCGACGGCCAGGGTAAATTCATCCGTCAGGTCGGGCGCCGCGGCGCCAGCACCGGCAACGACGATCACGTCAATCTGCACGCGCCAGCGGACATCTATGTCGATAGCAAGGCCCACGAGGTCTTTGTCGCCGACGGCTACGGCAACAACCGCCTGCTGGTGCTCGACAGCGAGACCGGCGCCTTCAAGCGCCAGTGGAGCGCCTTCGGCGAGCAGCCGCCTGCCGCGGCGACCGGCAGCCCCGCCAACATCGATGAAGCGCGCAACACGCACAACGACAACGCCAAGCCCTTCGTCGGCGTGCACGGGGTCGAGGTCGACAAGGACGGCACGGTCTATGTCTCCGACCGGGGCAACAGCCGCGTCCAGATGTTCACCAAGGACGGCAAATACCTGCGCCAGCTCTTCGTCAATCGCGGTGCCAAGAACCTGCTCTCGGCCTCGGGCATCGCCTTCTCGGCTGATCCCGATCAGCGCATGATGTACGTCGCCGACTGGGGCAACAGCGAAATGTGGGTTTATGACCGCAGGTCCCTGAACCCGATCGGGCGCATCGACGGCAAATTCACAGGACCGCACCTCATCGCCGTGGACAGCAAAGGCGCGCTCTATGTCGCCGAAGTGCAAGGCCACCGCATCAGCCGCTGGGCGCCGAAGACGCCGTAAACATCAAAAACATGTTATTGGAAAATGGTGCCCGGGGACGGAGTTGAACCGCCGACACACGGATTTTCAATCCGTTGCTCTACCAACTGAGCTACCCGGGCACTTAAGGGGCAAATGCCTTGAGAAGGCGCGCTTTATAAAAGAGAACGCCCAGGCTGTCCAGACGCCGTCCCAGGCCCGAAATTATTGAGATTTATCGACTTTTTGGCCGGTTTTGCGCAGTGCAAAAGGCGCGAATCGCCCCTTCAAGGATTCTCGTCCTCGCCGTCACCGCTGTCCGGCATCTCTTTCGTGGGCACGCGGTAGGCCCCGGTGAACCAGGACCCGAGATCGATATCCGCACAGCGCTGCGAACAGAACGGGCGAAAGCGCGGCTGTACCTGCTGGGAACAGCGCACGCATGTGGCGGCACTCACGCGCACGGG
>CANKHC010000068.1 GCA_947481595.1 Fidelibacterota bacterium | reverse complement strand
TTGACCTTGAGCTCAAGGGAGGCGTTGCGCAGGCTTTCAACCTTGGGCACGCGCTGCAGGGCGGCGCTGACCGTCGTGATCACCAGGCGGCACTTTCCGCTTGCCGGAGGTTCGGTCAGGCGCGTGAGCGCGTCGATGCGCCGCGCCATGACTTCGGCGTTGGGCGAAACGCGGTCGTAGGGCAAGCAGTCCCAGGACGGGATGGTGATGACCTCGACATCCGGCGCAAAGAAGGCGACGGCCTCTGCGAGCGCGGTCAGGCGCTGCTCGTCGCGGGCGACATGCAGCGATGAGTCGCGGCCGGCCTCGCGCGCGCGTTCGGCGAGGACAAGGGCGTCGTAGCCTTCCGGAACGCCGTGCAGGACGCGGGCTTTGATTTTGGCGAGAAAGGCTTCCACGGCTAACCCACCATGCGCTGGTAGTAAGCGGCGAGGTCGTCGAAAAGCGTGCCGTTGAGGCGGGCGGGCACGGGTGTGCGGCCCATCAGCCAGTCAAGAAGGTCGAGGTCCTGTTCTTCGAGCAGCGCTTCCGCTCCCTCGAGGGCTGACTCGGGGAGCGTTGCGGTGACCTCGCCAAAGAAGCCGCCCACGATGGCGTCAGCCTCCTTCGTGCCGCGGTGCGTGGCGCGGTAGAGAAGGCGTTTGCGGCGGGGGTCTTCGAGCGACATGAAGCGGTCCAAACAATAGCAGCCCCCGGGCACGGCCATTTTGATGGCCTCCCGTGGGGCGTTAAGGTGGATATAATCGCAAATCGCGCCTCTGTCAGCCCACCTGAATCCTGAAACATTTCCAGCCGCTTATGTCCACCCTGCGCCCGCCCGTGCTGTTTCCGTTGTTCGCCAAGGTGACCACCTTGCCGGGGATCGGGCCGCGCCTGGTGAAGTTCGTCGAGAAGATCGCCGGGGAGAACGTGGTCAATCTGCTCTGGCACCTGCCCTCGGGCCTGCTCGACCGGCGGTTCTCGCCCAAGGTCGGCGACGCGCCGGCGGGCAAGATCGCGACCATGGTTGTGGAAATCCTCGCCCACGCCCCGCCGCCCCCGCGCAGCAAGGTGCCGTACCGGATTACGTGTGGCGACGACACCGGCAAGATCACACTGGTGTTTTTTCGCGGCGAGCGCGACTACCTGGAACGCATGTTGCCGGTAGGCGAGCAGCGCGTGATCAGCGGCAAGGTGGAACTGTTCGACGGTCGCCGGCAGATGAGCCACCCCGACCACATCGTGCCCCTCACCCAGATAGACGACGTCAAACGCGTCGAGCCGGTCTATCCGCTGACCGAGGGCCTGTCGCCGAAGATCCTCGACAAGGCCGTGCGCGCCGCTGTCGCCAAGGCACCGGCGTTGCCGGAATGGCTGGACGAGGCTTATCAAAAACGTCACGGCTGGCCCGCGTGGCATGAGGCCTTGCGCGCCGTGCATACGCCGGCGAACGAGCCGGAGTTATTGCCCGACTATGCGCCGCGCGCGCGACTGGCTTATGACGAGTTGTTGTCGAACCAGCTAGCACTGGCCTTGGTGCGTTTGAAACAGCGCGTGCGGCGCGGACGGCGCATCGCCGGCGACGGGGCTTTGCGCGCGAAAGTCATGGCAGCGCTCCCCTATGCCCTTACCGGTGCACAAGCGCGGGCGCTGGAGGAAATCGTCGCCGACATGGGGAGCGAAACGCGCATGCTGCGCCTGTTGCAAGGCGATGTCGGCAGCGGCAAAACCATCGTCGCTCTGCTCGCCATGCTGGCGGCTGTGGAAGCCGGCGTGCAAGCCGCCCTGATGGTGCCGACGGAAATTCTCGCCCAGCAGCACTTTGAGACGCTGAAGCCCTTGTGCGACGCGGCGGGTGTGCGGGTGGAAGTGCTGACCGGGCGCGTCAAAGGAGCCATCCGCGCCGAGCTTCTGGCCGATGTTGCCGCCGGAAAGGTGCAGATCCTGGTGGGCACGCACGCCTTGTTCCAGAAGGAAGTCGATTTCGCGGACCTGGCCTTCGCGGTCATCGACGAGCAGCACAGGTTTGGCGTTCATCAGCGCCTGGAGCTGGCGGGGAAAGGCAGCGGCACGGACGTGCTGGTGATGACGGCGACACCGATCCCGCGCACGCTGACTCTGACCGCGTATGGCGACATGGATGTATCGCGGCTGGATGAGAAGCCGCCCGGGCGTATGCCGGTGGATACGCGCTTGGCGAGTCTGGAGCGTCTTGATGAGATCGCAGAGGGTGTGCAGCGTGCCGTGAAGACGGGCGGTAAGGTCTATTGGGTGTGCCCGCTGGTGGAAGAATCGGAGCTGATCGATCTGGCGGCGGCGGAAGAACGCTTCGCGCACCTGAAGGCGGTCATGGGCGACAAGGTCGCGCTGATCCACGGCAAGATGAAGCCGGCGGAAAAAGACGCGGCGATGGACTCGTTCTCCGGACAAGGCGGCGCGCAGGTGCTGGTGGCGACGACGGTGATCGAGGTGGGCGTCGACGTGCCTGATGCCACGATCATGGTGATCGAACACGCCGAACGCTTTGGCTTGGCGCAACTGCATCAATTACGCGGGCGCATCGGGCGCGGCGGCAAGTCGGGGACGTGCCTGCTGCTTTACGCCCCGCCCCTCACCCAGACGGCCAAAGCCCGCCTTGAAACCATGCGCGATACGGAAGATGGATTCGTGATCGCGGAAGAAGATTTGAAACTGCGCGGCGGCGGCGAGGTCCTGGGCACGCGTCAGAGCGGCATGCCCGAGTTCAAGCTCGCCGACCTGATGGCGCACGGCGAACTGCTGGCCGCGGCGCGCGACGACGCCAAGCTGATCATCGCCCGCGACCCCAACTTGGAAACGCCGCGCGGACAGGCGCTGCGGACGTTGCTTTATCTGTTCGAACAGGATGAGGCGGTCAGGACGCTGCGGTCGGGGTGACCGCCTTCGTCGGCGGCGTGACGATGCCGCCGGAGACGACCATCTTGAGGGCTTCCTCGATGGTCATGTCGACGGTGGTCATGTCCTTGCGCGCGAGGAATACCAGATAGCCCGAGGTGAAGGACATGGTCGGGACGAAGACGCTGTGTAGTTCGTCGTCCTTGAGCTGCACTTCAGCAGCGCTCTTGCCCACCACAAGGCCCAAGGCCCACATGCCGGGACGTGGAAACTCCACCAGCACGACTTCGCGGAACGACTGAGTCTGGCGTGAGAACACCGTCTCGAAGATCTGCTTGATGGCGGAATAGAAGCTGCGGATCACCGGCAGGCGCGCCACGATGCGCTCGCCGATCCGCCCCATCAGGCGCCCCAGGAAATTCGCCGTCAGGAATCCCACCAGGGTCAGCACGACGATAAGAATGACGATGCCGAGTCCGGGAATGGCAAAAGGCAGATAGGTATTGGGGTTGTACTGGGCCGGAAGTAAGCCGGTGACGAAGCTGTCGATATAGTCGACCACGACCCAGGCGACATAGCCCGTGATGCTGATGGGTGCGGTGATCAGGATTCCGGCGAGGAAATAGTTGCGCAGGCGCGCGGCCAGTGACTGGCGCCAGGGTTTTGTGACGATTTGCGGTTCAGGAGGCGTTGGTGCGGCGGGCGTGGTCATGGCATCATCATCTCAATTCGTTGGGACAACTTCCACCATGAACAACGCAGAGACTGGAACTTCCGTTCAGCGGCCCGTGGTGGGCGTCGGTGTCGCGATCTTCCGTCAGGGTTTGGCCGGGCTGGAAGTGTTGTTGATCCGCCGGGGCAAGCCGCCGCACGAGGGCGAATGGAGCATCCCAGGCGGCAAGCAGGAATGGGGCGAGACCGTGCAGGAGGCTGCAAAGCGCGAGGTCATGGAGGAAACCGGCCTCACGATCGCTAACCTCAAGCTGATCGACGTGGTGGATGCGGTGATCCGTGCCCAGCACGGCGTGGTATCGCGCCACCTCACCTTGGTGGACTTCCGCGCCGATTGGGCCGGCGGCGACGCCCGGGCCGGCGATGACGCTTCGGATGCGCGCTGGGTTCCCGTGGCCGAGGCGCCGTCCTATATAACGTGGACGGAAACCACCCGCATCATCCAGGCGGGTGCGGCCATGGAGCAAACGTCATGATGGAAGGCGATTGGCGCCCGACCGAGAAGCCGTTGTTCACCGTGCGGGTGTGCATCAATAAGCGCCTGAACACCGACCGCCTGCCCTCTTGCGCGGCGCGCGGCAGCCGGGGGTTGGCCGATGCGCTGGAGCGCATGATCCTGGACGAACGCATTCCGGCGAGTGTCACGCGCGGGCCCTGCATGAACAACTGCCTGCACGGGCCGAATTTGAAAATCCAGGCGGCGGATTATTTCAACCTCGAAGATCAGGTCAACGATGAGATGATCGAGAAGATCATGGTCGCCGTGCGGGCCGAAGCCGAACGGCGTAAAGCATTGCCGGCGGAAGGAACGCCATCGGAAGGTGGGGCGCCGTGATGATCGGATTGGCAGTGGCCGGGGCCGTGGTGGCGGTGATCGTCGCCCTCGCCCTGATTCTTCCGTGCCCGGCCTGTGAGAAGCGCCGTCAGCGCATGCGCGAGGCTTACGCCAAGTGGCAGGCGGAGAAAGACGGCAAGGGTTAAGGCGCGAGATAGCCCGGCAGTTTCGCGGCCTGCTTCACCCAGCGCGTGAATTGGGCCTCATCGAGATCATCGCCTTCGTGGATGTCGAGATAGCGTGTATTGCGGGTTGTGCTGACGCCCGGCGGCAGCGGGTCCAGCGACGCGCCGTTGAAGAATGCCACTTTGACGTAGCGCGTAAAGACGTGGAACGACAGGAACCAGCCCTGCCCCGCCACGCCGTAAAACGGCGAGTTCCACTTCACGGCCTTTTGCACTTTTGGAACGGCGCGCGCGATGAGTGCGTCGAGGCGTTTGCCGAGATCGCGCTTCCAGGCTGGCATGCGGGCGATATAGGCCTGCACGGGCGCATTGCCCTCGCCCTTGGCGATCCGTGGATTACCGCCCGCGAGCACCCGCGGCTTGCGCTTGGACCGTGGCTTAGGCGTTGCCTTACGCTTCGCCGCGGCCACTTACTCCCCAGCGGCGCGCTGCAACAGGTCGGTCATGCGGCTTTTGACCGTCTGGACCTGGTACATCGGCACGGCGATGGCATAGTCGCCGAAGCGGCTGTTGAGGTCGTTCATGACCTTTGTCCAGTCGGTGCCGGAGGTGTCGGTGATCTTGTCGGCGCCGGGCTTGGCCGGGCCGGGCGGGAAGCCTTTCATCTTGATCCAGTGAACGCCGTCAAGCTCGGCCATCTGCATCTCGACGCGCCAACCGGTGACGCCTTCGATGACCACATCGTGGGTCTGCTCCTTGGGGAACGGCTTGTCGGCGGCGGCGACGATGTCCTCAAGCACCATGGCGCTGAGCAGCTTGGCGTAGGTATCGGGCGTGCCGTCTTCAAAGGCGGCCGTGCTTTTCGGCAGGTTCTCGATGATCATATTGGGCGCTTCGACCGGCTGGCGCTTGGCGACCAATTTCTCGCCATTGGGATGCGTGACCGTGACACGCGCGACCTGCGCCGAGGGGATGTCGATGACGTCCTTCTTCAGCCAGCCAGACACACCGGTGGCGGAATCCTCAACCTCGCCGCTGGCGAGCCAGACTTGCGGATCGCCGGAGAGGCGGACGTAGGTGTTGTTGCCCTGCGTGCCCATGTTGTACTGGCGCTTGCCCAGGACGATGTCGCCCACTTGTTTGCCGGTGTCGTCGATCAGCGTGATCTGGCGGCTGGCGGCTGTGGCGTCCTTGGGATCTTCGACCTCGAGGCGAGCGTAGCGTGCAGGGTCGCTGGTCTTGCCTTCGATCTTGGTCATGCGCGCGAGCGCGATGAGGAGATTGGCGACCTTCTCGGAGTCAGCTTCGAAGCCGTGACGCTCACGTGCGCGCCAGGCGCCCCCTTCGCGATCGAGGGAAATGGTCTCGCCCTTTTGGCGAATGACCACGGTCTTCAGGTGCTCGGCCTGCTGCACCAGATTGGGCAAGAGCGAGATGCCCTGCGGATAGGACGTCTCCAGACGCGGCTGGCTGAAGACCGCGATGCCCGCCAGAACCACGGCGACGGCGGTGATGGCGCAGAGGATGTTGAAGGATTTGTTCGTCATGGGCTGACCTCAAATATCGGAAAGGCGGCGCTGGCGGCGGCGATGGCGCGCCACGGCGACCGCGATCAGAATCAAACCGAAGATCACCGGCACCGCGCCGATATTGGCGAAGGTGAAGGTGGACTGCAGACTCTCGATGCTCTGACGCAAGGACCGCTGCACGTCGCGCAACTCGCGACGGGTGGCCAGGATGTCGGCGCGGTAGTTGTCGATGGTCTTCTTGTCGTCCTCGCTAAGGACCGGCTGGCCGCTGCCGTCGGCCTTGGGCATCATGGCGTCGGCCTTCTGCTGCAGCTCCTGCAGGCGCACGGTCAGAGCCTGCTCCTTGGCGCGGTATTGTTGTTCGGCATCGCGGCGGATGTCATCGAGCAAGGTGAAGGGCCGAGCCTGCTGCGCCTGGGCGTTCAAGGACGAAAGCGCTACGGCGCCTGAAAGATTTTCGAGCGCAGTGGTGACGAAGTTGCCGTTGTCGGCGGTGGGCACCATGACGCGCTGGCCCATGGCCTCGCTCATCTGCACCCAGAAGCGGTCCATCAGGATGTCGGTGTCGGCTACCACCACCACCTGGATCGGTTGGGTGGATTCCTTGAGGCCGGTCGTTGCCTGCGGGTAGGCGGTCTTGGACTTGCCGGAGATGCGCGCGGCCAAAACCTCGCGCTTGTTCTGCGGCACAAAGTCGCGGAACAGGCCGACGATGTTGGGCACGCCTTCGAACTTATCGGCATCGAGGCGCTGTGAGCGGGGTCCCGTCATCATCAGCGGGGTGACGGTCGTGCCCGCCCCCGCCACCGCTTCGATGGCGCCGGAGGTGGCGACGTTGATCTGCTTAAGATCACCGGTGATGGCGTCGTTGGGATCGAAGTTGCGGCCGTCGAGATGCATCCAGGCGACGTAGTCCGACAGCATCGGCCGGCCGTCCACGCCCAGGTTGACGCGAATGGCGGAATCGAGATCGCCGACCACTTTGGCTTCGACGACTTTGGCGCCCCAACCGTTGAGGAGCTTCTGCATGCCTTCCAGGCTGCCGGGACGGCGGCGCTGGCCGGGCTGCTGCTGGCCGATCATCAGGCCCATGGATTCCGCGACCGGATCGACGAAGGCCAGGATCTTGCCACCCTTCAGCACGAATTGGTCGATGGCGAACTGCGCTTGCGGAGTCAGGTTCTCGGCCTGGATCAGCATCAGGGTGTCGATGTTGGCGGGAACCTCGGTGAGGTTGGCTTCGAGCTTCACGATGGTGAAGAATTCGCGGATCTGCGACATGAAAGCCCAAGGCTGGGGCAAGGGTGCGCCCGCCACTTGGAGCTGCTGCATCTGTTCCTGCGACAGGCTCTCCGCGCCGTCGATGGGCAGCGCGCTGATGTAGCCGACGCGCGGCCGGGTCGGGCGCGCGAGGGTGTAGATCAGCTTGGCCAGGTCATATTCGAGGAAACGCTCGCGCTCGAGGTTGAAGAACGGGATCACCTCGGTGTCGTCGGTGGAGTTGGTGGCGGCCAGGCCGAAATAGCCCACCTCGCCTTGCTGGCTGAGCGGCAGGCTTTGCAGGCCGAAACCGACAGCGCGGTCCTCGACGTCGGAGAACGGTTCGGGGCTGTAAAGCTCGAGCTTGATCTTGCCGCCCGACAGCGTGCCGAACTGCTGCAGGAGGTCGCGCACGCGCGTGTAGTAAGCGCCGTGACGCGGACTGAGGGCGCCGACGCTGTCGGTGTAGTACAGGCGCACGACGATGGGCTCGCTGATGTTGGCGAAGACCGGGCGCAAGGCCGACGAGGTGGTGAACGCCTTGCCCGCGGTCAGGTCGGCGCGGATGCTGCCGAACCAGACGTTGGAGATGATGTTGACCGCGATAAACAGAAGGCCGGCGATCAGCACGGACAGGACGGCCAGTTTGGTGGGATCGAGACGCTTGATCATGGCTGGCTCCTAAACCGCTTTGCGGGCGTCGACGGCGACGACGGTGGCGAACAGCCAGAACACCGTCAGCGACACCATGAAGACGAGATCGCGCAGTTCGATGACACCGCGCGTCATGGACTGGAAGCGCGACATGAAACTGAAGGAGGCGATGGTCTCGACAACGGCCGAGGGCATCCAGCCGCGGATGGAGTTCAGCACCAGGTCGAAGCCCGAGATGGTGAACAGGAAACATACCACCGCGCCGGCGATGAAAGCGATGATCTGGTTGCGCGTCAGCGCCGACATGCAGATGCCGATGGACAGGAAGGCGCCGGCCATCAGGAAGCTGCCGACATAGCCCACCGCGATGGCGGCATTGTCGGGCTCGCCCAGGATCGCCACCGAAATCCACATCGGAAGCGTGAGGGCCAGCGCGATGCCACAGAACAGCCAGGCGGCGCCGAACTTGCCGAGCACGGCCTGGGTGGTGGTCACCGGCAGGGTGAGAAGCTGCTCGATGGTGCCAGACTTGCGCTCTTCGGCCCAGAGCCGCATGGAGACCGCGGGCACCAGCAGCAGATACAGCCAGGTGTGATAGGAGAAGAAGAGATCCAAGCTCGCCTGGTTCCGGTCGAAGAAGCGGCCGATGTAGAAGGTCAGCGCGCCGGTCAGCGAGACAAAGATGGCGATGAAGACGAAGGCGACCGGGGTGGCGAAGTAAGCTGCCAGTTCGCGCTTGGTGATGGTCCAGATGTGACGCATGGCTTCTTGTCCTATTGCGCGGCTTGAGTCGCAGGAGCCGCGCCGGTGGTGACCAGGCGGAAGACGTCGTCGAGGGTGCCGCCGGGGACGAGGGCCCGCAGTTCGGCGGCGGTGCCGTCGGCCAAAACTTTACCGCGACCGATGATCACGGCGCGGGTGCAGACGGCTTCGACTTCCTCGAGGATGTGCGTGGAGATGATGATGGCCTTCTCGGCCGCCATTTCGGCGATCAAGCCGCGCACATGATGCTTCTGATTGGGGTCCAGTCCGTCGGTGGGTTCATCGAGCAGCAGCACCGGCGGATCGTGCAGCATGCTTTGCGCCAGGCCGACGCGGCGGCGATAGCCTTTTGAGAGCACTTCGATCGGACGTTCGATGACGTCACCGAGTTCCAGGCGTTTGACCACACGGGCGATACGCTCGTCGCGGTCCGCTCCGGAAAAGCCGCGGATCTCGCCGATGAATTTGAGGAAGCCCAGCACCGACATGTCGTCGTAGGAGGGCGAGCCTTCAGGCATATAACCGATGACGCTCTTTACGGCGGTGGGGTCGCTGATCACATCGTGTCCGCAAACCCGCGCCGTGCCGGCGGTCGGAGTGAGGAAGCCCGAGATCATCCGCATAGTCGTGGTCTTGCCGGCGCCGTTTGGCCCGAGGAAACCGAGGACCTCGCCTTTGCTGACCGTTAGGCTGATACCGTCGACGGCGCAAAAATCGCCAAAAGATTTCGACAGGCGGTCAAGTTCCACCATCACCATGCTCATGTCCCCTTCTCACTCCCACACGGACGGGCACGACGACCCAGCCGGGCAAAAAAGTAGGCCCTGCCGGAGCCCCGCGCAAGCCCGGATAAAGGCCAAAAAAGTGTGCAGTTACATCCCTGTAACCCAGGCTCCGGTGACGAGAATCTGAGGCCCGGATTGGGTTAGGGAACGACGTGCCGTCTCCCCACTCACCTTATGAGTATACCACACCCGGGGGGGGCTTGCCGGAAGGCGGGGCACCTGGCGTAAAAGCCGCGCCCAATCCACGGGTGGAGTGACCAAATGCTCAAACATGCAGTGGTGATCGCGGGCGGCGGCCCGACCGGCCTGATGTTGGCGGGCGTACTGGCCCTGACGGGCGTCGATGTCGCCGTGGTCGAACGCCGCCCCGATCAGACGCTGGCCGGGTCGCGCGCCGGCGGCCTGCACGCGCGAACCATCGAGGTTCTCGACCAGCGCGGCATCGCCGAGCGGTTTCTCAAAGAGGGGCAAAAGGCCCAGGTCGCGGCCTTCGCCATGATCCCTTTGGACATCAGCGATTTTCCCACCCGCCACCCCTACGGGCTTGGCCTCTGGCAGAACCACATTGAACGCATTCTGGCCGAATGGGTCGCTGGGCTGTCGGTGACGTTCTACCGCGGACGTGAGGTCACGGGTTTGGCGCAAGACGACGACGGCGTCGACGTGACGCTCGCAGACGGCGGCACCCTGCGCGCTAAATATCTCGTGGGATGCGATGGTGGACGCAGTGTTGTGCGAAAGGCCGCGGGCATCGACTTCCCCGGTTGGGACCCGACCATCAGCAATCTCATCGCAGAAGCCGCGTTCACCGGAACGCCGAAGGTGGGCATCCATCGCGACGCGCGCGGCATTCACGGCATCAGCCGGGTCGAATATGAAATCGTGGACGGCAAGATCGTCTACAAGGACTACGGGCCTTTCCGCGTGATGGTGACCGAACAGCCCGTCGCCACGGGCGAGCCTACGCTGGCGGATCTCAGCGCGGCGCTGATCGAAATCTACGGCACCGACTACGGCATCCACAGCCCCATCTGGATCTCGCGCTTCACCGATATGGCGCGCCAGGCCGCGACCTATCGCGACCGCCGCGTCCTTTTGGCCGGAGACGCCGCACACGTGCACGCCCCGGACGGCGGACAAGGTCTCAACATCGGCGTGCAGGATGCCGTGAACTTGGGATGGAAGCTTGCACAGGTGGTCAAAGGGATTTCGCCGGAGAACCTCTTGGACAGCTATCACGCCGAGCGTCACCCGGTGGCGGCGCGCGTGCTGCGCAATACCATGGCGTCCGTCGCGCTGCGCCGCCCCGACGAGCGCACGACGGCTGTGCGCGAGACCATGGCGGAGTTGCTCGCGTTGACCGAGCCGCGCAAACACCTCGCGGGCGTGATGTCTGGCCTGGGCCTGCACTATGATCTCGGGCTGGGACACCCGCTGCTGGGACGGCGCATGCCTGATCTTGATCTCGGCACCGCCAAAGGTGCCCTGCGGTTTTTCACCTTGCTGCATAAAGCAACGCCGGTGCTGCTCAACTTCGCTGAGGCCGGTGCCATCGACATCACACCGTGGGCGAAGCGGGTGCAACTTATCGACGTCAAATACGATGGCCCGTGGGAACTCCCTGCCCTTGGCACGGTGCCTGCTCCCTCAGCTGTGCTGGTTAGGCCGGATGGGTATGTCGCTTGGGTGGGTGATCAATCTCACGCGGGACTCAGCGAGGCACTTACCGTGTGGTTCGGCGCGCCTTAACCGGCGAGATCCTTCTCGCTGGGCAATGCCGGAGTGCGCCGATCGAGGTCGGGAACGCTCTCGACGACTTTGACGATGGCGTCGGTGATGTCGGCCATCTTCTTGGCAACCGCGGAACCGTCTTTTTTGCGTTCGGGCGAGCCGTTGTCGATCTGGCTTTGGATATAGCGCGCCTGGTCTTTCATCTCACGCACGGCGTCGACGATGTTGCGGCCTTTAGGCGCGTAGGCTTCGTGCACCATGCGCAGGCTGTTGCTGAGCATGTGGAGAAGCGTGCGGATGACGGAATCCGAATTCGACAGCTTCTCCTCGATCATATCCTTGGAGACCAGCGAGAGCGTACAATCTTCCAGCGCCATGGCCGAGTTGCGGCGCGGGCGGCCGTCGATGATCGCCATCTCGCCGAAGAACTCGCCCTTCTTGACGCGCGCGATCGGCTGGCGTTTGCCGTCGACCTCTTTGAAGATGCCGATGATGCCGCTGTTGAGAATATATGCGGAGGTCGCCGGATCGCCCTGTTTGAACAGAAACTGCCCCTTGGCCAGGGGCAAAATCTCGATAACTGGTTCGTCCATCGCTACCACTGGATCCTCGCCGGGCGTGCGCTGTATTTCTTGTGCTTCGCTAAAACCTGGGCGCTGGCGCTGCTGGTAAGTCTCGGTGGCCGCACGGGTTTCTTCGGTCAATTTATCAGGCGCGGCCCGGGGTTTCACTGTCGAAACGACGGCTTTGGAAAGTTTTTGCAGGAGGTCCAAATCCTTGTCGGTGGGCGCCGTATAGCGCCCGGCGATGGCGGTGACGTCGGCCGATAGCGAGCCGCACAGGACCGCCGTCTCGTGGTCGGAGATCCGTCCCGCAGTGCGGGCGGAGTCCTTGAGGACGTCCGCAAGGGCGAGCAAATGCTCGTGCAGAGCTGGGGCGATGGCTTTGGTCCGGTAAGCCTCGAGGATCAGGTTGCAGACGAAACTGAGGCGCAAACCGTTGCTTTCCAGCCGGGCTTGCAGCACATCGGTCATGCAGAGTTCGACCGCTTCCTTGACGCCGGCAGCATCGATATCCCGGCCGCTGGCCTTTTCGAGGAGGGTGTTGAGGACGTTGATCCGCCTGATGGCGGCGGGCCGGTTCTTGCCGCGCCGGTCGGGTCCCACGTAGTCGGCGGTGACGATGAAGGCCTCGCGGTTCATCATCACGCGCTTCAAGCGCTGCAGCAGCTGCTCCTCTTTGGCCGGTTTGACGATGATATCGTCCGTACCTGCGGCCATGGCGCGCTTGACCGATTCCGTATGGTCGGGCGGCACCATGGTGATGATCACCACAAAGGGGTTGGTGCCGGTTTTATTGTGGCGGATGTCGCGGATGAACTCGAAGACCTTGGGGTCGAGGTCGTCGGCCAGCATGACCAAGTCGGGCGAGACCTGACCGACGCCGATCAAGGTGGCGACGTTGGCGAGATTGGCGTGGGAGCTGACCTGCTTGATGCCGGCGTGGTTCAGGATCTGGCGCAGTTCGCGGCGGCTTTGTTAATCGGGGTCGCCGACAAAAGCGATGACCTTCTCCATCGCCTGAAGGCCAAAGTCGCTCATCGGCAGATACGTCCCCGCACAACTTCCCCACCACGCCGCTCAGCCTTTAAAGGGCTCTTTACACAACGAGCGGTATCGTTACGACACCCGTACTCAACCAGAATAGCGCGAAACTTCAATAACCTATTTGCACATGTACTTGAAGACGCACTTCCCGGATGGCCCGAATCATGAGATGCAATTCTCGCGGAAGAGTTGTTCCCGCGGCGCGAGGTCGCAGGAGCACCCTCCCCACGCACATCGCTCCGGAGATAGTCCATTAAGGCTGCACGGAGAGAAGGCCAATAAAGGCCGGGGATTCGGGGGTCTGACGGTGGTGGACACAAACGGCGGCGCTGCCTTGAAGGCGCCGCTTGGGTCAGAGAAATCCAAAGGTGTGGCCGCGACGGTGCGGCGCACGATGGTCAAACTGCGCCGCATGTTCGGCGCGGATATCCAAGAAAATGCTGCCGAAGCCAAGGAAGCGGTACGCCACTTCCTCGCCGAAATGAATTCCGTTGCGGCTCGAACGTACCCAGGCTGGATCAAGATCCTGAACCAGGGTCTGGCGGAGCACGAGCTTACCTATGACGAGCGCCGGGGACTGATCGATATCCATCCCATCGACGACTACTACTTCGCGGGCATCGTCGCGCTGGAAACGGCGCGCATTCGCGGGCTGTATAATCCCGAGGAAGCCGCCGAGCTGCTAGGCGAGATCGGAGCGCAAGTGGATGCCGCCGCGGGGCGCCAAGACCGCGTGGTCTCGGACCTCGTGTTCCTGATTTTAGGGCGCATCGATCTCAACACCGGTGTCGACCTGATGAAGGCGCCCTATGACAAGGTGGTCAAATCCATCCTGCAGCAGATGGGCCTGAACAAGATCGAGGCCACCAAGGGGCTCATGCGCGACAAAGGATTTCGTCACATGCTCGGCGAGCCTCTGGCGCTGGGCGTGCCGCAGTGGTGGAGGTCCTTCCAGGCGAAGTTCGCGCTCTATTGGGATCCACCAGAAGAGATGGACGAAGAAGAAACCGAAATGGCGCTCCAGGCCCTCGCCACGGCCAATGCCGCGCCGGCACCTGTGCGTCGTGGTGGCCGGCGTCGGGCCTCGTCCTTCCTCGGCACTTGAGCCTTATCCCGATGTCCGGGTGGGACTTCAATTTTCCGCCCGCGACCGAGGTCCATCTTCTCAGTCAGGCCCGTTTGTTTTCCGTGCCAGGGCGCGGCACGCCCCTGCTTTTTATTCACGGCGGTTTCCATGGAGCCTGGTGTTGGGCACCGTTCCTGCGGTTTTTTACCGCGCGTGGAATCGCCGCCGCCGCTCTCGATCTGCGCGGCCACGGCGGACTTTCGCAAGGGCCGGCCTTTATCGGGACGGGTGTGGCGGAGATGGCGGCTGACGTGGGTGAAGCGACTCAGGCCTTGGGCGGTGCCGTGATCCTGGCCGGACACAGCCTCGGCGCGCTGGTGGCCATGGCGGCGGCGGAGCAGGTGCGCCCACGCGGACTGGTTCTGCTGGCACCGCAACCGCCGGCGAATGTCCAAGATGTACGGCTGCTGCCCCCCTTTCCGCCCGATCTTCTTGTCGCTCCGCCGCCGGAGGAGCGTGCACGTAAGTGGATGTTCGGCGGTGCCAAGGACGTGGGGGGTGACGCCCTGGGACTGTACCTTGCGCGCCTTTGTTCTGAGAGCCCGGCTTTCCTCAACGACCTTTATGAGCGCCGCGTGCAGGTCGACCCGGCCTGGGTGAAAGGCCCAGTGCTGTGCCTGTCGGGCGGGCGGGACGACAGCCCGCTGCACGCCGCCGGTCAGGATGAAAAGATCGCGGCCTTTTACGGGGCAGAATTCACCCAAATCCCCGCCGCCGGCCACTGCCTGATGGCGGACGCCACGCGCGATACGGGTGCGGCTGTCATTGCCGATTGGCTGGCCGGCAACAATCTCTGCTGAAAAGGGCTGCGTTTTCTCCTATCCTCTGCGGCGGGAGAACTTCACATGATGTCTTTGCGCCTTGTCC
>CANKHC010000067.1 GCA_947481595.1 Fidelibacterota bacterium | reverse complement strand
GTCGCCTGGGCATAGGTGTCGGCCCACTTGTAGATGGCAAAGCGCATGCCGTCGTCGACGTAAGCCGGGTTGACCTCCCACTGGGTAAGGCTGCGGTCGAACAGCAGCAAGGCCGAGCGCCGTTTGCTGCCGCCGAAGATATCGAGCAGTCCGAACATCTCAGCCCCTGAGGTTGGCGAGCGGTGTGGCGACACCGGGCGCGCGGCGCATCAAATAATTGCCTTCGGCTTCGTGCAGCACATAGAAACCTAAACGTTTATACAGCCTAACCGCTGGATTGGTGGTCACGACCGAAAGGGCCAAGCCTTTGCCCTGCGTTTCGGCTTCGCCAATCAGGCCTTCCAGAACCTTACGGCCGATGCCGCGCTTCTGATGGTCGGCGGCCAGGTGGATCTGGCTGAGGTAGACGGCATCGTCGCGCGTGGTGGTTTGCAGCCAGCCGACGTCCTTGCCGCCTTCGGTGATGATCCGCACATCCGGGGCAGCCCAGGTCTTGCGCAGGGTCGGCAACTGCATGTCGCGATCGAGGTTCATGGCTGTGATCACCCACTCCAGCGCGGCCATATAGATCGCCGCGCAGAAATCGAAGTCGCTCGCTTGGGCGGGACGCAAGGCTATGTGCATGGGCATTCCGGTCGAAGGCCATGGAGCATATCACCCCGCGCAATGTGGTGCGCTTTGGCGTATAATCAAGGTGTTCGAGCACGGGGAAACTTATGTCGCCAAAAGCACCAAGCGGGCACACAGCACCGCAGTTACCGCCGTCGCAGGTCTGCGGCAAATGTGATGCCGAATTTCGCTGGGAACCCAGCGATCCGCGCGTCAAGGGCTCGCCCCTGGTCGCGCGGCTATCCAAGCCTTCGGAAGACTGTGATTGCGGCTACGGCAACATGCCGCCGCCTCTGGATTTTTAGCTAGGTATTTTCCCGCATCGATTTTTCGTCCCAGAGGCAAATGCGGTAGCCATTGGGATCGAGCAACTCGGCGCCGTAACCCCACGCGAGCTTCTGCGGCGCAAAGGAAAATACCGTGCCCCTCTGGGTCAGCTGCTGGAAGGTCTGGTGCACGTCGGTGACCTGGAAGGTGTAGGCGAAACCGAACCCGAATTCGGGCACCTGGGCCTGGTGCAAGAAGATCGCGAACTCGCTTTGATCCTTGACCGCCGCGACGGAGTTTTCCGGAATCTCGAACTCCAGTTCCAAACCCAGCACTTTAATGTACCAGTCGCGTGACTCAGCCCAATCCTTCACGGGAATGGCGATATGGTTCAGCTTCGGCATCTTTACCCCTTAGTCAAAACGTTCAAGCGCGAGGCCCTCGAGATCGATCTCCGGAGTTCTGCCGGAAATCAGATCGGCGATAATTCGCGCCGAGCCGCAAGCCATGGTCCAGCCTAGCGTGCCATGGCCGGTGTTCAGAAACAAATTCTCATACCGGGTCGCGCCTAGGATGGGCACGGAATCCGGAGTCGCCGGCCGCAGGCCAGCCCAGGCGTGAAGGTCGCCGTAGGTTGATGCCGCGGGAAACAGGCTTTTAGCATTTCGGACGAGCGGTTCAACCCGTCGCTGCAGCAATTCCGTACTCCAGCCGGCCAGTTCCGCCGTGCCGGCCACCCGCAGCTTGTTACCCAGGCGCGAGAACACCATGAAGTTGGTTTCGTCCGTGATGCTGACGGTCGGTGCCGCGGCCGCGTTCTCGATATCTACGGTGATTGAATAGCCCTTGGCGGGATAGACCGGCAGGTGGAGGTCGATCTCGCGGGCGAAGTGCGGGCTGTAGCTTCCCAAAGCGAGGACGAAGGCATCGGCCTCGATCGGACCCTTGTCGGTAATCACGCGCGTGATGTGGGCGCCTTGGCGCTCAATGCGACGAATATTTGTGCCGAACTGGAATTTCACACCGCGCTCGGCGGCAAGCCGGGACAGCGCGGTCGTGAATTTCTGGGCATCGCCGCTTTCATCCTCGGGACTAAGGAGACCGCCTTTGAGATCGCGCGCGGCGGCGTGGGCCAGTGCGGGCTCGAGTTTGACGCATTCTGCCGGCGTCAGGATGTCTTGCGGCAAGCCGTAGCCCGCCAGCTGCGCGGCGGTCTTGCGGCCCTCGGTGAATTCGGCGCTGGTGCGATAAATATGCAGGATGCCTTGGGTGACCTGGTCATACTGGATGTTGGTGCGCTGGCGCAGCGCCTTCAGCACGGCGCGGCTGTAGAGGGCCACGCGCAAGGTGCGCTGCATGTTGACGTGCAGGCGCGCGTCCGTGCAGTTGCGCAGGAACTTGAGCCCCCAGCTCCATAGGGCCGGATCGAAACGCCACGGGCGGAAGAGCAGCGGCGCATCGGGCTTGAACATCCACTTGAAGGCCTGCCAGGGCACATGCGGGCCGGCCCAAGGCTTGGCGTGGCAGGCGGAAATCTGCGCGCCGTTGGCAAAGCTGGTTTCCAGCGCCGGCGCGGGTTCGCGCTCGATGACCGTCACCTCGTGGCGGTCCTCGGCCAGGAAATAGGCCGTGGTCGTGCCCACGACGCCGGCCCCCAGGACCACGACTTTCACAGGCGCACCACGAATGTCAGCCACGCAGACTTCATGGCGCCAAGGTATAGTCGATCGCGCGCATTCGCCAGAAGGCCAAAGGCAAAAATGTCGGTTCCTGCCATCCCTGCGTCCCACGCTGTCTTGTCGGTCGCACAAATGTACGCGGCTGATAAGGCTGCCATGGCGCGCGGTGTTTCCGGCGTGACGCTGATGGAGAACGCCGGCCGCGCTGTGGTGGATGTGATCACCCGCCGCTGGCCGGTACAGCCGGTGGCGGTGCTGTGTGGCCCCGGCAACAACGGCGGCGATGGGTTCGTGATCGCGCGCCTGCTCAAAGCGGCGGGATGGCCGGTGAAATTGGCGCTGCTCGGTCCGCCGTCCGAACTGCGCGGCGACGCGGCACATCACGCGAGCCTGTGGCAGGGTCAGGTCGCGCCGCTTGCGCCTGACGTGCTCAAGGGAGCGACCCTCGTGGTCGACGCCATGTTCGGTGCTGGGCTCAGCCGTCCCCTGAGCGGCGAAGCCGAGGCCGTGGTGATGCGGATCAACGCGGAGAAGCGCGCCTGCATCGCTGTCGATGTGCCCAGCGGTGTGCAGGGCGACACAGGTGACGTATTGGGTGTGGCGCCGCGCTGTGCGGCCACCGTGACATTCTTCCGCCCTAAGCCCGCACACCTGCTTTATCCCGCGCGCGACCTCGTCGGTGATCTCACCGTCGCCGATATCGGCATTGCCGAAGCCGTGCTGGATGGTATCGCACCCACTTGTGCTCGCAATGCGCCGGGACTGTGGGCGATGCGCTCGCCCAAATGGAGCGATCACAAATACGACCGCGGCCACGCCTTGGTCATCGGCGACGGGCACATCACGGGGGCGGCGCGGCTTGCCGGCCGGGCGGCGCGCAGGGTTGGCGCAGGCGTTCTGACCTATGGCGTCCCCACACCATCGATCCCGATCTATGCCGCAGACCAGCCGGGCGCTTTCATCCGCCCGCTCGACGGCCAGGAAGACCTCGCCGGTCTGCTCGGCGACAAACGCCGCAACGGTGTGCTGATCGGCCCCGGCTTGCCCAACAGTCCCGAGATGCAGGTGCGTATCGGCCAAGTTCTTGCCGCGCGGCGCGCGGTGGTCCTGGATGCAGGGGCGCTGACGAATTTTGAAGACAACCCCCAAGACCTTTTCCGCCACATCGGCAAAGGCACTGTCGTCATGACCCCTCACGATGGGGAGTTCGACCGGCTGTTCAAGGGTGAGGCTTTTGCGGGCGACCGGCTTGCGCGTGCGCGCGCCGCTGCCAAACTGTCCGGCGCTGTCGTCGCTCTGAAGGGGGCGGCCACGGTGGTCGCGGCACCGGACGGTCGGACAGCGATCAATACCAACGCCCCGCCCTGGCTGGCGACGGCGGGGGCAGGGGACGTTCTGGCGGGTCTCATCCTGGGCCTTTTGGTCCAGGGAATGCCCGCGTGGGAGGCTGCGTGTGCCGGGGTCTGGTTGCACGGCGCGGCTGGGGCGGCCTGCGGGCGCGGCCTGATCGCCGAGGACCTCCCGGAAATTGTCCCTAAACTGCTGGAATCCCTGTGATTGCGCACAATCGCACTGCACGCGCCCAGAACCAGCCATGAGGGCTTGATCCCATGTGCGCTTATTGGCTATCAACCGCACTCCTTTTTAAGCTGTGCGGCCTGCGGCCCGGGTGCTAAGGCGTTGTCCGCCCGCAGACTTTAGCGGGTGTGGTGGAACTGGTAGACACGCGAGATTTAGGTTCTCGTGTCCGAAAGGACGTAGGGGTTCAAATCCCTTCACCCGCACCAGTCTGCCCGCAGCGCTTGGCGACAACGGTATCAACCTTTAACGATCAACACGCGATCACGAGATTTAAATGCAAGTCACCGAGAAAAACAGCAGCGGCCTGGCCCGCGAATTGAATGTCGTGATCCCCGCGACGTCGTTCGAGAAGCGCGTGGAAACGCGCCTCAACGAAATCGGCCAGCAGGTGCGCCTGCCGGGCTTCCGTCCGGGCAAGGTGCCGCTCAAACTGCTGCGCACCCGTTTCGGCCAGTCCGCGCGCGGCGAGATCCTCGAAAGCACAATCAATGAATCCACCCAGGCCGCCATCGCCGAAAAGGCTTTGAAGCCGGCCATGCAGCCGAAGGTCGAACTGGTGACCTTCGAGGAAGGCAAGGATCTCGAGTTCTCGATCAAGCTCGAAGTGCTGCCCGAGATCACCGCCGCCGACATCACCGGCGTCGAGCTGACCCGCCCGACCGCGCCGGTCACCGATGAGGAACTGGGCAAGGCGATGGACGAGATCGTCCAAGGCCGCCGCACCACTGAAGTTGTCTCCGAAAAGCGCGGCGCCAAGAAGGGCGACGCCGTGGTCGCCGATTTCGTCGGCACCATTGACGGCGTGGAATTCGAGGGCGGCAAGGCCCAGGGTGCCACCATCGAAATCGGCAGCGGCCAGTTCATTCCGGGTTTCGAAGACCAGTTGATCGGTGCCAAGGCTGGTGAAACCGCCACCGTGAAGGTGAATTTCCCCGACGATTACGGCGTGAAGACGCTGGCCGGCAAGGCCGCCGAGTTCAAGGTCGATGTGAAGGAGCTGCGCACCTTCAAAGCCCCGGAACTCGACGACGAATTCGCCAAGCAGATGGGCGATGCCGACCTGGCAGCACTGAAAACGCGCCTCAATGGGTTCCTGCAATCCAACCACGATGCGACGTCGCGTCTGCGCATGAAGCGCCAGCTGCTCGACAAGCTGGCCGACGGTCACTCGTTCCCGGTCCCGCAAGGCATGGTCGATATCGAATTCGAATCCATCTGGCGCCAGATGGAGCAGGTCATGAAGAACGGCCAGCTCGATCAGGAAGACATCGGCAAGAGCGAAGACGAGCTGAAGACCGAATACCGGTCCATCGCCGAACGCCGCGTCCGTCTGGGCTTGCTCCTGTCCGACATCGGCCAAAAGAACGGTGTGCTTGTATCCCAGGACGATCTCACCCGCGCCCTGACCCAGGAAGCGATGCGCTATCCCGGCCAGGAACAGGCGATCTTCCAGTTCTATCAGAGCAACCCGCAGGCTCTTGAAGCCCTGCGCGCGCCGATCTTCGAGGAGAAGGTGGTCGATTTCATCTTCACCAAGGCCAAGGTCACCGACCAAACCGTGAGTTTGGAAGAACTCAACCGCGATCCGGACGAGGACGAAGCGCCCGCCGCGGAAGCCGAGCCGAAAAAGAAGGCCAAGGCCAAAAAGGCCAAGGACGCCGAGTAGAATTGTTAAAGGGCCGCGTTAACCAACGTGGCCCTTAACTTCCTCGGAACGGCCCCGCGCTTGCGGCAATGCGTTTATTGCTTATGTTAGGGGACCGCACATTAGAGGCAGTGGCCAACCGTCCGCGCGCCGTCCTTGCACCAGGTGACAAATGAGAGATCGCGATCCCTTCGAAGTCTATAACAACAACCTCGTGCCGATGGTGGTCGAACAGACGAACCGCGGCGAGCGCGCCTACGATATTTATTCGCGGCTTCTCAAAGAGCGCATCATCTTCCTGACCGGTCAGGTGCACGACGGCGTCGCTTCCTTGATCTGCGCTCAGCTTCTGTTCCTCGAAGCGGAGAACCCCTCCAAGGACATCAGCTTCTATATCAACTCGCCTGGCGGCGTGGTGACGTCGGGGCTCGCGATCTACGACACCATGCAATACATCCGCTGCGATGTTTCGACGGTCTGCACGGGACAGGCGGCCTCGATGGGTTCGCTGCTGCTGGCGGCCGGCGCCAAGAACAAGCGCTACGCCCTGCCGAACGCGCGCATCATGATCCATCAGCCCTCGGGAGGCTTCCAGGGCCAGGCGTCTGATATCGAGATCCAGGCGCGCGAGATCCTCAGCTTGCGTGCGCGCCTCAACGGAATTTACGTCGAGCACACCGGCCAGACCCTCAAGGCCATCGAAAAGGCCATGGACCGCGACAATTTCATGGCTGCCGAAGATGCCAAGACCTTTGGCCTGATCGATCACGTCGTGAAGGAGCGCCCGAAGTCATCCGATAAGGACGGCCCGGCGTCGATCGGCCCGACCGCCGTCTAAACAACCCGCAGTTACGGGAATCCCCCGGGGATTTCCTGTTAACCGGTTGTTGAGGAGCCAAAAACGGCCGCTGATCACGAGATTTTGCGCCCCCTGCGGGCGGCGCATAGCGGGAATAGCGGGGTTGAAGGTTGTGCCCGGTGGAAAGGCTAAGTTAACATACGAAATGTAGTATTTGAGCCGGTACGCCAGACCAATGTTGGCGGGTTCCGGTGGAGTAAATAATGACAAAGTCGTCCAGCGGCGATTCTAAAAATACCCTGTATTGCTCGTTCTGCGGCAAGAGCCAGCACGAAGTCCGCAAGCTTATTGCGGGCCCGACCGTATTCATCTGCGATGAATGCGTCGAACTGTGCATGGACATCATCCGTGAAGAGAACAAGACGAACCTTGTCAAATCGCGCGAGGGCGTGCCGACGCCGCGTGACATCCTGAAGGTCCTCGACGACTACGTCATCGGCCAAAACCATGCCAAGCGCGTGCTGTCGGTGGCGGTGCATAATCACTACAAGCGCCTGTCCGCGACCACCAAGAACGCCGAAGTCGAGATCTCGAAGTCCAACATCATGCTGATTGGACCGACGGGCTGCGGCAAGACACTGCTGGCCCAGACGCTGGCGCGCATTCTTGATGTGCCGTTCACCATGGCCGATGCCACGACGCTGACCGAAGCCGGTTACGTCGGCGAAGACGTCGAAAACATCATTCTGAAGCTGCTGCAGGCCGCCGATTACAACGTCGAGCGGGCCCAGCGCGGTATCGTTTACATCGACGAAATCGACAAAATCAGCCGCAAGTCCGACAACCCGTCCATCACCCGCGACGTTTCGGGCGAAGGCGTGCAGCAGGCCTTGCTCAAGATCATGGAAGGCACGGTTGCTTCGGTGCCGCCCCAAGGTGGCCGCAAGCATCCGCAACAGGAATTTTTGCAGGTCGACACCACCAATATCCTGTTCATTTGCGGCGGCGCTTTCGCGGGCCTGGAGAAGATCATCAGCCAGCGCGGCCGCGGCACGTCGATCGGCTTCGGTGCCGACATCAAGAACCCGGATGAGCGCCAGACCGGCGCGATCCTGCGCGAGGTCGAGCCCGAGGATCTGCTGAAATACGGCCTGATCCCGGAATTCGTCGGCCGCCTGCCGATCCTGGCCACGCTCGAGGACCTGGACGAGAGCGCTTTGATCGACATCCTGACCCGTCCGAAGAATGCGCTCGCCAAGCAGTATCAGCGCCTCTTCGACATGGAAAATGTCCACCTGACCTTCAACGACGACGCCTTGAAGGTGATCTCCAAGAAGGCCATTGCCCGGAAAACCGGTGCCCGCGGCCTGCGCTCGATCATGGAAGGCATCTTGCTCGACACCATGTTCGACCTACCAGGACTTGAGGGTGTGGAGGAAGTCGTCGTAAACGGCGAAGTTGCGGAAGGCCGCGCTAAGCCCTTGTATATCTACGCTGACCGGCGTGGCGAGATCAGCACGCCTGCCTAGATTTTGCATAGGTAAGCTACTCCTAATATCAAGCCCTTGATCCCACCACGCCATGGCCTATCTTGAGGCCGTGAGCTACGGTGGGACGTCGAACACAGCGTGCGCTGTCCCGCAACTTTAACGGGCATTCGTTCGTTCGTAGTGGTGCGGCCGGGCCTTCATTTTCGGCCGCCTGAAAGAGGTGTTGGGTGAATACTCCTAAAGGCCAATCGTTTCCGGTTCTGCCCCTCAGGGACATCGTTGTTTTCCCGCACATGATCGTGCCGCTGTTTGTCGGCCGCGAGAAGTCCGTGCGCGCGCTCGAAGACGTCATGGCTGACGATAAGCAGATCCTTTTGGTCGCGCAGAAGGATGCTTCTCAAGACGATCCGACGACGAAGGACATCTATGACGTCGGCACCGTCTCGACCGTGCTGCAGCTCCTGAAGCTGCCTGACGGTACTGTGAAAGTACTGGTCGAGGGCGGCCAGCGCGCGCGCATCACCGGCTACAATGAAAACGAAGCCTTCTTCGAGGCGACAGCCGAATTCCTCGACGACCCAAAGGAAGAAGATAAGGAACCTGAGGCGCTCGCGCGCTTGGTGGTTTCGCAGTTCGAGCAGTACATCAAGCTCAACAAGAAGATCCCGCCGGAAGTCTTGGTGTCGGTCAACCAGATCGAGAACGCCTCGAAGCTGGCCGACACCGTGGCCTCGCACCTGACCTTGAAGATCGCCGAAAAGCAGGAACTGCTCGAGGTTAAGTCCGTCTCCGAGCGCTTGGAGCGCATCTACGGCTTCATGGAATCCGAAATCAGCGTGCTGCAGGTCGAGCGCCGCATCCGTAACCGCGTCAAGCGCCAGATGGAGAAGACCCAGCGCGAGTACTACCTCAACGAACAGATGAAGGCGATCCAGCGCGAGCTGGGCGAAAACGAAGAAGGCAAAGACGAAGCCTCCGAGTACGAAGAGAAGATCAAGAAGATCAAGATGTCGAAGGAGGCCCGCGACAAGGCCACGGCTGAGCTGAAGAAGCTCAAGTCGATGAGCCCGATGTCGGCGGAAGCCACCGTCGTGCGCAACTACCTGGATTGGCTGACGGCGATTCCGTGGAAGAAGCGTAGCCGTGTGCTGATCGACCTGAAGAAGGCGAAGGCGCAACTCGACAGGGACCACCATGGCCTCGAGAAGGTCAAGGAACGCATCGTCGAGTACCTGGCCGTGCAGAGCCGCACCAAAAAGGTCAAAGGCCCGATCCTGTGCCTGGTCGGCCCGCCGGGTGTCGGCAAGACCTCGCTGGGACGCTCGATTGCCTCCTCGATGGGCCGCAGCTTCGTGCGTGTCTCGCTGGGCGGCGTGCGCGACGAAGCCGAAATCCGTGGTCACCGCCGCACCTACATCGGCTCCATGCCCGGCAAGATCATTCAGGGCATGAAGAAGGCCAAAACCTCGAACCCACTCTTCCTGCTCGACGAAATCGACAAGCTGGGTGCGGACTGGCGCGGCGACCCGTCGTCGGCGTTGCTCGAGGTGCTGGACCCGGAACAGAACTCGACCTTCCAGGACCACTACCTGGAAGTCGATTACGACTTATCGGACGTGCTGTTCATCACCACCGCCAACACGTTGCGCATGCCCCAGCCTTTGTTGGACCGCATGGAGATCATCCGTCTGTCGGGCTACACCGAGGACGAAAAAGTGGCCATCGCCAAGCGCCACCTGATCCCCAAGCAGTTCGGCGCCCATGGCTTGAAGAAGAGCGAGTGGAGTGTGTCGGACGACGCCGTGCGCGACCTGTGCCGCTACTACACGCGGGAAGCCGGCGTGCGTAACCTCGAGCGCGAGCTCGCGAACCTCGCACGTAAGGCGACCAAAGAGATCATCCTGCGCAAGCTCAAGAAGGTCACCGTGACGCAGCGGAACCTGAAGAAGTTCGCGGGCATTCAGAAGTACCGCTTCGGCCAGGCCGAACGCGAGGATTTGGTGGGTGTCACCACTGGCCTGGCGTGGACCGAGGTTGGCGGCGAACTGCTGTCGATCGAAGCCGTGATCATGCCGGGCAAAGGCGGTGTTACGCTCACCGGCAAGCTCGGCGACGTGATGAAGGAATCGATCCAGGCCGCGCGTTCCTACGTGCGCAGCCGGGCGCGCATCTTCGGCATCAGGTCGAAGTACTTCGAGAAGCACGACATCCACCTGCACGTGCCGGAGGGTGCCACGCCCAAGGACGGCCCGTCGGCCGGTGTTGCGATGGTCACCTCGATCGTCTCGGCGCTGACCGGCAACGCGGTCCGCAAGGACGTCGCCATGACCGGCGAAATATCCTTGCGTGGCAGGGTGTTACCCATCGGCGGCCTGAAGGAAAAGCTGCTCGCAGCGTTGCGCGGCGGCTTGACCACGGTGCTGATCCCCAAGGAGAACGAGAAGGACCTTGAGGAGATTCCCGACAACGTCAAACGCGATCTCAAGATCGTTCCGGTGACGACGGTGGATGAAGTGCTGTCGCTCGCACTCGTCAATCCGCTCGTGCCGATCCTCAAGGACGATCTCGAGGATGAACCGCGCGCGACACCCAAGGCGGGCGAGAGCAACGCCGACGAAGAACCGCTGCTCACGCACTAAGCGTCACTCAAAAAACCGCACCGGCGGATGCGAAGTGGACCACTCGCATCCGCCGTTTGCTTTTCAACACACCTCGCTTTGCGCGCGCCGCGACTGTCATAAAGCGCGCGCAAAGGCCGATTTAGGCCTTTTATCTCGAATAAACCGCGAAAAATGGCCGTTTAGCGCATTGACGCCCGAGAAAACAGCGGCTTACACTTTGCGCCCACAACCGGATAAGGCGGTGAGTAGTGACGATGCGGCGCGCATAACGACGCGCCGATCGGTCTGGGGAAGCCGGTTGTCCCATCATCAAGTTTTTCCAATCCACAAAATGCTCTCAAGGGGTCACATATGAACAAGAACGATTTGATTGCCGAGGTTGCAGAAGCCACAGGGCTGACAAAGGCTGACGCGACCAAGGCAGTCGACAGCGTGCTGGACAGCATCACGGCGGCGCTGAAGAAGGGTAATGAAGTTCGCCTGGTGGGCTTCGGCACGTTCACCGTCGCCAAGCGCGCCGCCAGCGAAGGCCGCAATCCGCGCACCGGCGAAAAAATCAAGATTCCCGCGTCCAAGCGTCCGAAGTTCTCGGCCGGCAAGGCCCTGAAGGATGCCGTGAATCATTAAGCTTCCATGCTGATACGGATGAAGTGCCGGCCAGGTCTCTGCGCCGGCACTTTTCTTTTACGGGTCTTTTCTTTTGAAAGATGGGGGCCTAGTTTGCGGTTCGCGCGTTGAGAGCGTGGGCGATTAGCTCAGTTGGTAGAGCGCCTCCTTTACACGGAGGATGTCGGCAGTTCGAGTCTGTCATCGCCCACCACCCTTCGCCTTCGGCTTCGGGTGGCTTACGCCAGCGTAAGCCGGCCGCAGCCGATGAGGCGAAGGAGTGTCGCCCGAAGCTTGCGCTTTAGCGCAAGCGAAGGGGGACGTAGATGCATTCGTCTTGGGGGATTGGGGATGTATTACGTCTATCTCATTCGTAGTCTGAGTTCTCCTGGTGAACGCTACATCGGTTTTACTGCCGATCTCAAAGAACGCATGGACGCACATAATAGCGGGGCGTCGCAACACACATCAAAATTCATGCCTTGGGAGCTCGTGGCTTATCATGCATTTGCCGCCAAGCGGCGTGCGCAGGAATTCGAACACTATCTCAAGACCGGCTCCGGCCAAGCGTTTGCGAATAAGCGGTTTTGGTGATTGTGCCATGACGATCCACGTTTTCTGGTTCACCGAACCCAGTGACAACAAGCCGGGCGTTTATCAGTTCTCCAACCAGGAAATTCAGAAAAACTTCCTGATCGAATTCGCCAAGTACGACAAGGTCGTCTGGCATCATGCCAATACGCGCGGCCGCGTCACCGACGATCCCAACGACATTCTGGTGGGTCATCCGCCTTGGCCGCCGGCGGCGGTGAAGGGCAATGGGCAGTTCGAGAATTGGGCTTTCGACAACGGCTTCGCGCCCGGTGAGACTCACCCCAATACCTTCATGGTCTATCCCTGGGCGCGGGCGTTTGTGTCGCATCCCGCCACCGACCCCTATGTCGAGATGTTCCTGAAATGCCGCGCCCTGTTCGGTATGGGCGGCACGGATCACTACGACTTCAACATCGTTCACGCCGAGCCAGATACCCTCTGGCGCCGCACGCAAAAGAACTTCGTGCGCATCAACATGGGCTGCGATGCACGCATTTTGCCATACAAGACGGCCGCGCATGGCCGCGAGCCGGGGATGCTGCATGTGAGTTCCTTGCGCGGTTACAAGCGGCCGGAGCATATGCTGGCCTCGGTGCCCGTTCATGGTTGCGCGCTCTACATCGCCACCGAGAACACCGAGAATGTCCAAAAGCTCGCCGCCGAAGGCCGGCTCAAACAAAAGAATATCTTTGTGGTGGGCGCCCTCGACAACGGCAACCCGGCCGCAAACGACTTCATCCTCAACAAATGCTCATACTATTTCCATCTCGCGCGCGAGCCGCAGGCGACGACCATTCTCGAGAACGCGGGGCGCGGACTCGTGCCGCTGATCACGGGCCGGTCTGGTTTTTACTGCCCCGATGCCATATACCTCACAGACGACGACCCGATGGAAAATCAGCGCATCGTCAAGGAAGCGCTGTCGATGCCAGACGAAGAGTATGCGCGACGCAGCGGCGCTGTACGCCAGCACATCCTCACGTACCATTCGTGGGAAAGGATTTGCGGGCACATGTACAAGGCCATGCGTGCGCTGATCGAAGGCGGGGATGTCCCACGGCGCGGCGAAGACTACTCGTAGCATTCAATCGGCGGGGTTTTCATGAAGGGTCCAGAGGGGGAGAACACGGGCACGAAGCGCCGCATCGTCGATGAGCGGCTGTTGATCCCGAAGACGGAGACTTTGGCGCTGGAGGGCGACATTCTGCGCCGCCGCCACGTTGAGAGATATGCCGTCGCCCGCCAATTCGTTTACGGCAAGACTGCCGATATCGCCTGCGGCTGCGGCTACGGCAGCTTTATCCTTTCCAAGAACCCGGATGTCACCGAGGTCGTGGGTGTCGATATGTCGGAGGAGGCGATCGCTTTCGCGAACAAGGAGTATGCGTCCGACCGGCTGCGCTTCGTCTGCGGGGCTGCCGGCGAAATCAATGTGGGCCTGCTCGATACCATGGTGTCGATCGAGACCATTGAACATCTGGAAGACCCGAAGCTGCTGAATGACTTCGCCGAGCTGCACGCGGTGGAGACGCTGGTGGTGTCTTTCCCGATCAAGAAGACCACGCACTACAACAAGTTTCACCGCTGGGACCTGAAGACCCAGGACATCGTCGACATCTTCTATAACTTCACCATGCACCGCGAATTCATGTTCCAGTACGACACGGTGTTTGTCTGCATGGTCCGCCACCATCGCCCCGGCACGCCGGAAAGGCGCTGGCGCGCGCCTGAAGGGCGTTAAGCCGACAAAATAATTTAAGGGGCGCTAGCAAAACAAAACGGGCGGAGGTCTCCCTCCGCCCGTCTGCTTGTGTGGTGTCCGCTCTAGTAGTCGTAGTAGGTCGGCCAGGTCTGGTACCAGGTCCATGGCCGCGGCGGCGTATAGCGGTAATAGCGCGGGGCATAGTAGGTGCGCGGCTCGTAATAGCGGCTGTGCCTACGCTGCCAACCGCGATCGTGGTCACGGTCACGATCGTAGCGCCCGTGGTCTTGACGCCTATTGTCGTTGCGTCCGCCGTCGCTGCGCGAATCCCACCCGCCGCGCGATTCACGCGCCTCGGCCTGAGTCGGAGTCAAAGCCGCAACACCTCCGAAGCCCACCACCAGCGCGAGCGCCAGCGCGCGGGTGCCGTTTGAAGCAATCCACCGTGTAAATCGAGACATGACGACCTCCATCAGTTGACGTGAGGGCATCGTCGCTGACGACAGCGGCTGCTTTGCGGTCAAAGCGAGGTTTCATTGCGGGGGTCCATCACAGCTGTGGCGGCGTGTACTTCGCAAGTGCTGCAACCCGGCTCACCCTCGACATGACAGCGAAGAGACCAATCGCTTGGAAACATGTGCGATGTGCGCGTCGTTTTGTTTGCAGACTCCGGGCCTCGAAAACCGGGGCACGCGAAGTTTCCAATGAACAATAGTGGAGAGAGTGACATGACAGATATCACCAAACTCACCGACGGCTCGCTGATCGGCGCGGAGAAGGTCAACGGCACCGACGTTTACAACGCGAAGGGCGAAAAGCTGGGAGAAGTTGAAGAGCTGATGCTCGACAAGATCACCGGCCAGGTCGCCTACGCCGTGCTGTCCTTTGGCGGCTTCCTGGGCATGGGCCACAAGCACTATCCGCTGCCGTGGTCGACGCTGAGCTATGACACCGGCAAGGGCGGCTTCCTGATCAATATGGACAAGGAAAAGCTCAAGGACGCCCCCAGCATCGACCCAGACGTCGACTTTGCCTGGACGCCCGAATATGGCCGCGGCGTCGACCGTTACTACGGCACCACCTCGATGTGGATGTAACAGGAGGCCTGTTGCCGTCACAAAATCCCCGGATCCAGCGATGGGTCCGGGGATTTTTGCGTGCGGGGTGGCCCGGCAGGCCTTTGCGTGAGGCGGGGCTGATGCTGCGCCGGAACGGTCAAAAAACCGCGCTATGTCAATGTTTTTACGGGCCTCACGCGGCTTGACTCATGGGGGCCGCGCCGTTTAGATCACGCTGGATTTGAGGGGCTGGGACGGGGGAC
>CANKHC010000066.1 GCA_947481595.1 Fidelibacterota bacterium | reverse complement strand
TTGAAGCGCCCGGGGACGGTTGGATAAGTCGTGTGCACGACACCCAGCACGCGGTAGCAATCCTCCGGTTTCTCGGTCATGACGCGGAAGGCCATGATGTCGGAGAGCTGCTCGAAGCTCACGTCTTTGATCTGCATCTTGCGCCAGATGGAATAGGCGGTCTTCTCGCGGCCCGAGATATAGCCCTCGATGCCGGCCTTGCGGATGACCTGGTCGAGTTCGTCCATGATATTGACGACGAGATCGCCGCCGTGCAGTTCCAGGAAACGTAAGCGCGCCAGGATAGAGGTGCGCGCCTCGGGATGCAGCTCGGCGAAGGCCAAATCCTCGAGTTCGGTCTTGACCTCCTGCATGCCGATGCGTTCGGCCAGCGGCGCATAAATCTCGCTGGTCTCAAGCGCGATGGCGCGGCGCTTGGCGGGGTCGGAGATGAAGTTGAGCGTGCGCATATTGTGCAAACGATCGGCGAGCTTGACCAACAGCACTCGAATGTCCTCGGACATGGCCAGCACAAACTTGCGGAAGTTCTCCGCCTGTTTGGTCTCCATGTTCTGAATCTGGAGACGGGCAAGCTTGGTCACGCCGTCAACCAGGCGCGAGACTTCATCGCCGAACAGTTCGCGCACGTCCTCGAGCGTCGCCTTGGTGTCCTCGACGACGTCATGCAGAAGCGCGGTGATGATGGATGCGGTATCGAGCTTGTAGTTGGTGAGGATGCCGGCGACTTCGATCGGATGCGAGAAGTACGGATCACCCGAGGCGCGCTTCTGCATGCCATGCATCTTCATGGCGTAGACGTAGGCGCGGTTCAGCGCGTCCTCGTCGGCGTCGGGGTCATAGGATTGGACGCGCTCGACCAGTTCGAACTGGCGCATCATGGCAGCAGCTTCCCGGGCGGGAGCCGCCGCATCAGTTCAGGCATAGGCGAGTGAGAGGGCCGGCGCGACGAAGGAACGGTGTCGGCGTTGCGCGCGTGGGAAACAGAAATGGCGGGCGCGCGTCTGCTCATCACCCCTTCGGTTCAGCGTCTTCGACGTCTTCGTAAGAGACTTTCGGATGTGCACCGGTCGCCTTTGGTGTTTCTTCTTCCATCTCTTCGCTGTCGTCGATGCTCATGCCGGCGGCAGAAGCCGCCTGCTCGCTCATCTGGCTGGCGACGGCGGCGAATTCCGGGTTGGACGCCATGGCGTCGAAGCCGTCTTCTTCCGGCTCGTCGACTTCAACATGGCGCTGCAGGCCCTGGACGATGGAATTGTAGAGCTCATCCGGGCTGACCTTTTCGTCGGCGATCTCACGCAGGGCGACGACCGGGTTCTTGTCGTTATCGCGCTCGAGGCGCGGTTCGGCGCCGGCGGAGATTTCGCGTGAACGCTGCGCGGCCACCATCACCAGCTGGAAGCGGTTGGTGACTTTTTCGACGCAATCTTCGACCGTTACGCGGGCCATGGCGGTTTCCTTATCTTGCTGAATTCAGAGTCGCGGATTCGGGCGGGAGGGTCAACCACTTGTCCCGCTTCCCGAATTCATATGGGGAGCGCGGCCCGGTTCCGAAAGAGGCGCTTTCCTACGCGGGTTTGGCCGGAATCTCAAGGGTTAAGGGACGGATGCCCTGCTCCGGCGGTAAACCCGCAACCATGGCGTCGGGGCGCAACCCGGAAAGCGGATGCTCCCAATCCGGGGCGACGTCGCGCAGGGGGTAGAGCACAAAAGAGCGTTCGTGCAGCCGGGGGTGCGGCAGGTCCAAAGGCCCCGAACGAATCACCCGCCCGTAGGCCAATAGGTCAAGATCCAGGACACGCGCGGCATTGGCGACGGTGCGTGAACGTCCAAATTCACCCTCGACCTGGTGCAGGAGGGCCATCAAGTCCTCGGGCGGCAAGGTGGTCTCCACAACGGCGACGCCGTTGACGAACCAGGGCTGGTCGGAGGCCGGGACCGGCGCGGTTTCGTACCAGGGCGAAACCGCCACAACCTTCACACCCAGCGCCTGGAGACGGTCGAGGGCCGCTTCACAGGTGGCGCGCGGGCCGCCCAAAGCACTGGGGAGATTACTACCGATGGCGATCAGGATCATGACAGGCGCTTATAACGCATCTTGAGACTTCATTTTAGACCTTAGAATGATCTTTCATACTATTGTTTTTAGTATTGATTTTATCCCCCGCCAGAGGCCATAACCGGCCATGGTCAAAACTCCCGCCGCGGTTGCCGATGGGCCCGCCAAAGACTGCCGCCTGTGCCCCCGCCTCGCCGATTTCCGCGACGAGAACCGGCGTCAATTTCCCGACTGGTACAATGGAGCCGTTCCCGCTTTCGGGTCTCTGAACGCCCGCCTGTTGGTGGTCGGCCTCGCTCCCGGCCTCAGGGGTGCGAACCGCACGGGACGGCCATTCACGGGCGATTATGCCGGCGAGCTTTTGTACCCCAGCCTGCTGAAATTTGGCCTCGCTAAAGGGACCTACCAGGCGGAACCAGGCGACCTGGAACTGATCGACTGCCGGATCACCAATGCCGTGCGCTGCGTGCCGCCGGCCAACAAACCCACGCCCGCTGAGCAAAAGACCTGCCGGGGTTTCCTGGCCGCGGAAATCAGCGCCATGCCCCGGCTACGCTCGGTCCTGGTCCTGGGCCGGATTGCCCACGATGCGTTGCTCAGTACCCTAGGCCTACGGAAAGCTGCCTATCCCTTTGGACATGCCGAGACTTATAGTTTGGACACAAAACTGTCCTTTACTGACAGTTATCATTGTTCGCGTTACAACCTGAACACGGGGAGGCTCACCGCGCCGATGTTCCACCACGCTTTGGAGCTGGCAATTAAAGCAGCCCACAGAAAGAGTTAGGTTGGTTTTTCACATATGGATCGCGCAACTGTACTAAAAGCTTTCGAGACCAACCTCTGGGACAGGGCGTCTTTCCTCGCCAAGGCCCGCAAAGAGGCTGAGATTCAGGACTCCCAGGACCTGCTGGTGGTCGATTCCGGCCTGCCCTGCAAATTCTTCAACACCATTGGCCGCTCGGCACTGCATCCGCGCTTCGGCTTGGATCGCATCGAAGCCGCGATCAAACGCTTCCGTTCCAAGTCCTCGCCCTTCACCTGGGTGCTGGGACCTGCGTCCGGCCACGGCAAGATGGAGCAGACCCTCAAGGACTCAGGCCTGAGCTGCCCTGAGGAAGAGTGGATCATGGCCATGCCGCTGGACGGGACCGGCACAATTCCCGGCAACCTGCCCTCGGGGTTCGACATCAAGCGCGTCGCCACAAAGGAACAACTCGACCAATTCGCCGATGTGTTGTCGACCTCCATCTCCCCGCCGGACGACAACATCAAGACCTTCCTGACCGACACCAAAGACGCCGCCATCGCGCACAATTCGCCACTACGCCTGTATGTCGGCTATGTGGGTGAAACACCGACCGCGATCCTGGAAGCCTTCAGCGCCCACGGCATCATCAGCTTCTATGCGGCAGCTTCGTTGGCGAGCGCGCGCGGCAAGGGCTACGCCGGTGCGTTGTTGATCAACGCCCTGCGCGAAGCAAAGAAGGCCGGCCTGAGATTGGCCAGCCTTCAAACACCGGAAGCGGGACGGACTGTCTACGAACGGCTGGGCTTCAAGCCCGTCGGCCGGATCGCGACCTATTCCTAATCTATTTATCGGCGATGGCCTGAACGACGGCGGATTTGATTTCCGGGGCGTCGGGCACGACCTTGGTCGCGAAGGACGCAACCAACTCGCCACGCGCGTTGATCAGATACTTGTGGAAGTTCCACTTCGGCGCCTTGTCGGGTCCTAAGACCTCCAGCGCCCATTTGTAGAACGGGTGTGCGTTGGCACCCTGCACCGAAACTTTGGCGGCCAGCGGGAAATCGACGTCGTATTTGCTTTCGCAGAATTCCTTGATCTCTTTGTTCGAGCCGGGTTCTTGGCCACCAAAGTTGTTGGCCGGTACGCCGAGTACGACAAGGCCCTTGCCTTTGAATTCCTTGTAGATGTTCTCCAAGCCTTCGTATTGCGGCGTGAAGCCGCAGAACGAGGCGGTGTTGACCACCAGCACAGCCTTGCCTTTGAACTGGGCGAGCGGCAGCGCCCCGCCGTCGATCTTCTCAAAGGAAAAATCGTGTGCGTTTCCAGCCATGGCGGGAGCCCCCATCGTCAAAGCCGATACCAGCGCCAGGATCCCAAACATACCTTTAGCCATAGCGCTGCTCCTTCCAGGGATTGCCGCGCATGTGATAGCCACGGGCCTCCCAGTAACCGGGCTGGTCCCGGTCCATGAAGGTGATGTGGCGGATCCACTTGGCACTCTTCCAAAAATAGAGATGAGGCACGACCAAGCGAACCGGCCCGCCATGATCGCGGTCCAGGGGCTTGTCTTGCCATGTGTGCGCGAGGAAAACATCGTCACGATCCACGTCAGCCAGTGGGACATTGGTCGAATATCCATCGAAGCTTTTTACCATTAGAAACTTGGCCGACGGTAGGGGTTTGGCGGCCGCCAACAGAGTCGTGAACGCCACGCCGCGCCATTGGTTGTCGTAGCGCGACCAGGTGGTGACGCAGTGGATGTCGTTGCGATAACTGACCTGAGGTTGATCCATCAGCGCGGCCCAGTCCCAGCGCAGCGGGTTCGCGACCATGCCAGCCACAGAGAGAGACCATTCTTTTTGCGCCAGATTCGGCTGAATCCCCAAGTCGAGCACGGGGAAATCCTTGGTCAACCGCTGGCCCGGCGGAAGGCGATTGTACCTGGGGTCTGAGGTGCTGCCGGTAAGCGCGCGCCCTTCTTCGGCCCATTTCTCCTTGGCCTGGATCAGCTTCGCGTTCACATCTCCGTGAGGGTCGTCCGCACCTTCGGAAGCGCCCATGACGTCAACCTTTGGCGCGCATGAGACGCGATTGCTCGCGCTGCCACTCACGCTTCTTGATGTCGTCGCGGCGGTCAATGTGGGTCTTGCCCTTGGCGAGGCCCAATTCGACTTTCGCCCTGCCCCGTTCGTTGAAGTAGAGGCGCAACGGGACCAGAGTCATGCCCTTGCGGCCGATGGCCGCCATCAGGCGATCGATCTCTTTCTTGTGTAGGAGCAATTTGCGCTTGCGGGTCTCGGCATGCTGGAAGTTGCTCGCACCTTCGTAGGCGGGAATGTGCGCATTGATGAGGAAAATCTCGCCGCTCTCGGCTTGCGCAAAGGCTTCGGTGAGCGTGCAGCGGCCGAGGCGCAGCGATTTGACTTCGCTGCCGGTCAGCATGATGCCGGCCTCGAGAGAGTCCTCGATGGCATAGTCGTGACGCGCCTTGCGGTTCTGCGCGACGTTGCCGTGCGAGATGAGACCCTTACCCACGCAAACGCTCCACTAGTTGAGGAGCCCAACCGCCAGCATAGCTTCCTCGATACGAGCCTTGCTTTTGATCTTGAGCGGGGCCAGCGGCAGGCGCACGTCCGGCGCGCACTTGCCGAGCAGGCTCGCGGCAAACTTGGCCGGCGCGGGATTGGTTTCAACGAACATCGCTTCGTGCAGCGGCGAGAGGATGTCGCGCACCCGGAAAGCGTCGTCATAGGTCCCCAAGTGCCAGGAGTCCTGGAGCTGGGCGCAGAGGCGCGGCGCAACATTGGCTGTTACGGAGATACAGCCTTTGCCGCCTTGGGCAAGATGCGCAATGGAGGTGCCGTCCTCGCCGGAAAGCTGGCAGAATTTGTCGCCCACCAGCTGCATCAGCCGCTGCGGACGGCCGAGATCGTTGGTGGCATCCTTCACACCAACAATATTGTCGTGTTCGGCGAGCTTGGCCATGGTCTCGACCGTCATGTCGATCACGCTGCGCCCCGGGATATTGTAAATCACGATCGGGATGTCGACGGCGTTGGCGATGGCCAGGTAATGCAGCACCAGGCCTTCCTGGGTCGGCTTGTTGTAGTAAGGCGTCACGATCAGCGCGGCATCCGCACCCGCCTGCTTGGCATGCTTGGTCAGCTCAATCGCCTCGGAAGTCGAGTTGGAGCCAGACCCGGCAATCACCGGCACCCGGCCTTTGGCCACCTCGACACACAGCTCAACCACACGTTTGTGCTCGGCATGGGACAGAGTGGGGGATTCCCCGGTCGTGCCGCAGGGCACGAGGCCGTGGGAGCCCTCGCCGATCTGCCAATCGACAAATTCCTGGAAGGCGGCTTCGTCGACCTTGCCCTTCCGGAACGGCGTGATGAGAGCGGTAATCGAACCGCGAAACATGGAAACACTCCTGAGCTAGAAAGCCCGCGGCATGACAGAGCCGTAAGGCCGGGCGGACCTTACCACAGGGCCGTTGGGCTACAAGGGACGGGGCGGTCTGAGGTATAGTAGCCTCTGGTTGATATGAAATCCTCGAACGACACCCCTTCGCGCGCCGGGCGGCGTAAGCAGACATGCTTCGCCGCCGTCGCGATTCTGGCGCTGTTCACGGCTGCGCCGGCATTCGCCGCGCAGTCCGCAAAGCCCCCTTCTTCAAAACCTGTCCCCTCGAAAATCCTGCCCGAGCGCAAGCCGCCGGTCCCCCCGCGCGCCGCCGCGGCGGAAATCCCAAGCTCGCCCCAGGCGCTGCCGGCTGTGACCGTCACCGTGCCGGCCTCGTCCCTGAGCGCACGCGAGAAGCTGGCCTTGAATGAAGCCGTGAAGGCCGCCGCCAAACGGCAGTGGGGCAAGGCCCGCGCCGCCGTGGCCGGAACGCGCAACCCACTGCTCGCCAAGATCATCGAATGGGCGTACCTGCGCGAGCCGGGGGAACACGCGAGCTTCTCCGAACGCACCGCCTTCGCCGCCGCCAACCCCACCTGGCCGTCGATCGAAACCATCATCCGCCGCGCCGAAGATGCCATCGACGGCGGCGACTCCCTCGCCATGCTGAGCAGCTGGTTCGCAGCGCATCCACCGCTGAGCACCGCCGGCAAGATCGCCTATGCGCGCGCGCTGCGCGCCGGCGGAAATGTCGAACAGGGCAATACGCTGGCGCGCGAAGCCTGGACGACAGGCTTCATCAACCGCGAGGACGAGCGCACCTTCCTGCGCGAGTTCGGCGGCATCCTGACGCAGGCGGATCATTGGGCGCGGGCTGACCGCCTGCTGTATGACGAGCAAACCACCGCCGCGACGAGGCTGATGCCCCTGCTCGACCCCGGGCAACAGGCCGTGATCAAGGCACGTATCGCGCTGATCACCTCGCAGAAGGGCATGGACGGCCTGATCGCCGCGGTGCCGGCGGCATTGCAGGGCGATTCCGGCCTGCTCTACGACCGCATCAAATGGCGCCGCGAGCGCAACAATGATACCGGCGCCCGCCAACTGATTCCGGCGTTTGCCATCGGCGGGCCGCGCCCCGATCTGTGGTGGCGCCAGCGCCACACCCTGGCGCGCGACGCGCTCGCCGAGGGCAACGTCACCGAGGCCTACAGCATCGCCAAGCATCACGGCAGCACGGACGCGCTAAGTATCTCGGAAGCCGAGTGGCTCGCCGGCTGGATCGCGCTGCGCTTCCTCAAGGACGGCGAAGCGGCGCTGCAGCACTTCGAGAAGGTCTATGACTCGGTCGAAACCCCGCCCAGCCTGGCACGCGGCGCTTACTGGATGGGACGGACAATGGAGTCCTTGAACCGTCCAGACCTGGCTGTGGAGTGGTACCAACGCGCGGCCACGTATGTGACGACCTATTATGGCCAGTTGGCGTTGACACGGATGCGCGGCACCGACCTGCCGCAAGCCACACTCCCCGCGGATCCGGCCCCGACCGAGCCCGAGCGCGCGGCCTTCAACGCCAGCGAACTGACCCAAGCCCTGCGCGCGCTGATGGATGTGGATGCGCGCGGCTACCAGCGCGCCTTCGCGCAAGCCTTGGCGGAAAACTCCGCGGGCGGCGCTGAGCGCCAGATGACCGCCGAACTGCTCAGCCAACTCCAGCGCGCCGATCTCGGCGTGGTGGTGGCCAGGGCCGCGGCGCGCGACAAGATCACCCTGGTACAATACGGCTATCCTGCACCCAACTGGACATACCCCGGCCGGCCTGAAAAGGCTCTGATCCTTGCGATCACGCGTCAGGAAAGCAACTTCGACATCGGGGCCAGATCAGGCGTCGGCGCGCGCGGGCTAATGCAGCTGATGCCGCCGACCGCGCGGGCTGTCGCGCGGGCAAACAAGGTCGCCTATGCGGAAAAGCGCCTGACTGAGGACCCGGCCTATAATGTGCGCCTGGGGGCGTCTTACCTCAGCTCGCTGGTCGAGGATTTCAACGGCTCCTACATCCTGGCGGCGGCGGCCTACAACGCCGGACCGGGAAGATCGCGGGCGTGGATCCGCCAGTTCGGCGACCCGCGCGATCCATCCGTGGACGCCGTCGATTGGGTCGAGCAGATCCCCTTCTCCGAAACCCGCAGCTACGTTCAGCGGATCATGGAGAACCTGATGATCTATCGCGCGGTGTTGGACGGCTCGCCGGTCCAGCGCACCCTCGAAGCCGAACTGGCCCGACACGACTAACCCCGCTCTTAAATTACAAGTTCAGCGGGAACACTCTCAACGCGTGTGCGTTTGGGTCCGGAGGTGATTTCGCCTCGTTCGTGCCAAGTCGTTGAAATGACACCTGATTCCGCCAGAGACAAGATTGAAGTGCCTGAGTCGGAGGTGCAGCCGCCGCCGCGCGCCTTCGTTGACGCCCTGATGGTCGAGCTCCCGAAGATGCGCGGGCCGGCCTTCATGCTGGCGCGTGCGCGGGCCGATGCCTTCGACCTGATTCAGACCACGGCCATGCGCGCCATCGCCGCGCACCGCACCTTCCAGCTCGGTACCAACATGCGGGCCTGGCTCTACCGCATTATGCGCAACGAATTCATCGACCTGGTGCGCTCACGCAGCAACACGATCAGCGGGCTCGACGACCTGCCCGACGAAATATTCGCCCGCAAGCCGACGCAAGAGGACAGCGTGCAGATGCGCGACGTCCTGCGCGCTTTCAAGCTGCTGCCGCAGGCTCACCGCGAAGCGTTATACCTGCGCTGCGCCGAAGGGCGCAGCCACGAGGAGATCGCCGAGATCCAGGCCTGCCCCATCGGCACCGTCAAAAGCCGCATCGCGCGGGCGCGCGAACAAGTCAAAGCGATCCTGACGCTGGACGCTTTCGACGACTGAAGCAAAGACGCCTGAAATAAAAAAGGCCAGGTTTCCCCGGCCTTTTTCCGCATTCAAACAAGCGACAATCAGGTCGCGGCGATCGCCGGCTTGGGCATGCCGCCGACACGGGCGTTGCCGATCATCGGGCGTTCCGCCTGACGCGGGACTTCCACCGGCGTGACATTGGTTTCGGTGATGCGCTTGCAGTGGCCTTCCATGTAGGCGCCCGGCTCGATGGCCAGGCTTTCGTGCTCGACGTCACCCGACATGCGCGCAGTGGAGGCAAGGAACACACTCTTGGCGCGCACCATGCCTTTGATCGCACCGTGCATACGCACCGTCTGTGCGACGACTTCGCCGACAACGGAGCCTTTCACGCCGACGATCAGGGCTTTGCACTTGATGTCGCCGTTGACGACGCCGTCGACTTGAATCTCGCCGCCGGAATTCAGGTTGCCGTCGATGGCCAGGTCCGCGCTGATGATCGACGGGACCGCCTTCACGGCAACTTCAGCGCGCGTATCCCCGCCTGAACCGTTGCCATTCCCAGACTTATTGCTTTTTGAAAACATCACTACCGGCCTTCAAAAACTTGAGCGGGTTCACATGCTGACCGTTGTTGATCACCTCGTAGTGCACATGCGGGCCGGAACACCGGCCGCTGCATCCGAGTTGCCCGAGAACGGTACCGCGAACGACCTTGTCCCCTTCGTTGACTTGAATCCGCGCCATATGGCCGTAGCGCGTGATCAGTCCCATGCCGTGGTCGATCTCGACCATCCGACCATAGCTGCCATCCCAACCGGCGTGAACCACTTTCCCGCCGCCGGGGCTAAGCACCAATGATTTGTATCCCGCACCCAAATCGAGCCCAAGATGTTGGGCCGTCTGGCCGGTAAAGGGATCTTTACGCACGCCGAAACCGGAGTTGATTTCAAAACCGCGCACCGGGGTATCGAGCGGCAGCCAGCCGACCAGAGTCTGCAGGTCGGTCAGGCGGTCGACATTGGCATTCAGCACGTTGAGCGATTCCTGCAGCGGACCCGATTCCTGCGCCGCCTTGTCGAGCGGGATGAACGGGCCGCCTTGACCGCCCTTTTTGTTCAGGCGTTTGGAAAGTAGATCGATGTCGAGGCCGGTGATGCTGAGCGAGGTTTCAAGATCGGAGATCTTGGTCTCGGCGACTTCGGAGAAGCGGTGATAAAGCAGGAGCTGGTTGCTCTCCATCTCACGGATCTGATTCTCGAGGCCCGAAACTTTCTGCGAGAGGTTCGCGCGCTCGGAGAGCGCCATGTCGCGTTCGATCACAACCTGGCGCAGCTCCAAGCTGTCGGTGGCGATGAACGGGGTCTTTTGGTGATGACCAACGACGTTGACCATCGAATCTTCGAGGTCGGCGAGTTCGGTGAGCAGACCTTTGCGCTCTTCGTCGGCATGGCCGCGGTCGAGCTTGGTCTTGGAGAGGACGAGTTCCATGTCAGCGGTCTCGCCGGTGATCGCGGCGGCGGGATCGATCAGCGCTTCCTTGGCTCTGCTCTTGAGCTTGGCGACGATGCCGGGCTTTTTGCCGTCGTCGGCGACCTGCTGGGCTTTGGTCTTGAGCAGATCAGCCTCGCGGTCGACGAGCGACAAGGAATGCTGATAATTGGCCTCTAAGTCCTGGGTCAGATCGGCGACGCGCTCCTTGTAGATCGACACCTGGGCGAGCAGCTGCTCGTAGCCCATGCGCGCGTCCTTGATCTCGGTGTTCTTGGCGTTGATGCGCTCGCTGTGGTTCATGGCGAGCCCGGAGCTGAACAGCGTCCATGTTCCCAGAACCATCGTGACTGTCACCAAGACCGCCTGGCGGTTGGTCGACAGCCTGAGTGTGCGCATGCGTTCGCCGGAGCGAACGATCAGCTGGCGCTCCGGAAAGAACCGCTGCAGCGTTTTTTGTAGCCGGCTGAGCCCACGATCCTGCGGGTCAAACTTCGAGTGTTGCTTACCTGAAAACACGCCGTCCCCTCTGACTAGTGACACCTGTCAGTACCGCAACCCGGGATTATTTTTGTTTTCCCTGGGCCTAGCGCAGCCGATCCGTCGCGCAACTTTTTTCGCATTCTTTTCCGACGCACCGCACCCGTCGTTACCTCGGCGGAGACCTCTAACACTCCGCTGCCGCAACGATCCGGCGGGAAACGCCGTGACGCTCGGAAATAGCTAGCTGCATCCGCACCTTGCCGATTCTATCCCCGAAACTCAAAGAGAAAGTAAAAGATGCAAAAATGTTATAATTCAAAGGCTTGACAGCATCCGGAAAGTTGTCTTGCGATGCCTGTCCAATCCCTTAAGGTGGCCTGCGATGTCCCCAGGCGAGGCCCGGCTGATGAATACCCCTCCTGAGTCCACCCAACAGCAATCCCAGCCCTTTTCCCAACGCTCCACCCAGGCCGCTTACGAGCCCCTGGTCACAGAAAATGGCTGGCGGATCGGGGGACCGGACTGGCGCAAACCCTGGCCCAAGGGATTGGTGTTCCTGACCTGGTTCGGCGCCGGCTTTTCTTATCACGCACCCGGGACGGTCGGCTCGCTGAATGCGCTGCCTATGGCAATCGGGATCGCCTACTGGGGCGGCAGCCGCGCCCTCCTTCTGGCAGCGCTTATCCCTTTTTTGCTGGGGATGTTTTACGTCACCCGCTACCTCAAGAATGAACCTTCGGACACCGACCCGAAATGGATCGTGGTCGATGAAGTGGTCGGCTTGTGGATCGCGCTCGCCGCCGTGCCCTTGAACTTCTTTTGGTACCTGATCGGCTTCGGCCTGTTCCGCTTTGCCGACATCTTCAAGCCGTGGCCGGTGAATTGGGCCGACCAAAATGTGCCGGGCGCCCTCGGGGTGATGCTCGACGACGTGCTGGCCGGCCTTTATGCAGCCGGCGTTCTCCTCGGACTGCAGTACCTCTGGACGACGTACGTCGCCTGATCCATCAACCCACGCCCCTGCCGCACATGCATGATCTGCCGCCCGATCTGGTCGAGCTGGCCAAAGCCGTGATGATGGCGGCCAAGGAACGCGCCAAGCGCATCGTGACCGCGGAATCCTGCACGGGCGGGTTGCTCAGCGGCTGCCTGACCGCCAACGCCGGATCGTCGGACGTCATCGACTGCGGCTTCATCACCTATTCGAATGAGTCGAAATCGCGCCTGCTGGGCGTACCCCGCGATGCAGTGACTGAATTCGGCGCGGTGAGCGACATCGTCGCCTCAGCCATGGCCGAGGGTGCCTTGGCTCAGAGCGACGCCGACGTCGCCGTTTCGATCACCGGCATCGCTGGGCCAGGCGGCGGCAGCAAGGAGAAACCGGTGGGGCTGGTGTACATGGCCCTCGCCCAAACCGGGCGCGACGCGTTGGTGAAGCGCTATGTCTTCGCCGGCACACGCAGCGACATTCGCCGCGCCGCGGTGGGTGCAGCGCTAGAGCTTGTGCTCTCAAGTCTCCAGGATGATGAGGAAGACTAGCGCGTCAGCGGCTTCTTCTTCGGGGCATAGAGCTTCTTAGCCCGGGTCTCGAAAGCCGAAACCATCTTGTGCACGGCCTCCTCGAACAGCATACCGATCAGGGCCTGCAGGATTTTCGATTTGAATTCGAACGAGAGATAGAACGACACCGCCGTGCCTTCCGGTGCCGGATCGAATTTCCATTCGTTGGTGAGGTGCTCGAAAGGCCCGTCCAGATAGTCGATGGTGATGGCCTTCTTCGGATCGAGGGTCACGCGCGAGGTGAATTGCTCGCGCACCATCTTAAAGCCGACGGCGAGGTCGGCAATGAAGATGTCCTTGGACTCACGCTTCTTGATGCGGCACGCGAGACACCACGGCAGGAATTCAGGGTATCGTTCGACGTCGGCGATCAGGTCGTAGACCTGCTCCGGCGTGTAAGGCAGCAGCCGGATTTCCTTATGGACGGGCATCGGGGATGGATTAAGCGAACTGCTTTTCGCGCGCGGCCCGGAGCTGCGCGAAGTCGGAGTCCGCATGGTAGGACGAGCGCGTCAGCGGGCTGGCCGAAACCATCAGGAAGCCCTTGGCACGTGCGATGCGCTCGTACTCGGCGAACTCAGCCGGCTCGACGAAACGTTCGACCACGGCGTGGCGCGGCGTCGGCTGCAGATACTGGCCGATGGTGAGGAAGTCGACATTGGCGGCACGCATGTCGTCCATGACCTGGAGCACTTCTTCCTTCATCTCGCCGAGGCCGACCATGATGCCTGACTTGGTGAACATTTTGGGGTCGATTTCCTTCACGCGCTCGAGCAGGCGCAGCGAGGTGAAATAGCGCGCACTGGCGCGGACCTTGCGGTACAGGCGCGGCACGGTCTCGAGATTGTGGTTGTAGACGTCGGGCTTGGCGGCGGCGACGAGGTCGACCATACCGAGCTTTTTGCGGAAGTCGGGCGTCAGAACCTCAATTGTCGTTTCAGGCGTCGCCGCGCGCACGGCCTTGATGACCTCGACCCAATGGTTGGCGCCGCCATCATCAAGATCGTCGCGGTCGACGGACGTGATGACCACATGGCGCAGGCCAAGGCTCTTCACGGCTTCGGCGACGTGGGCGGGCTCATCGGCATCAACCGCGCCGGGCCTGCCGGTTTTCACATTGCAGAAGGAACAGGCGCGCGTGCAGATGTCGCCCAAAATCATCATGGTGGCGTGCTTCTGTGCCCAGCATTCGCCGATGTTGGGGCACGCCGCCTCTTCGCAAACCGTGTGCAGCTTGAGGTCGCGCATGAGCTTGCGCGTATCGTGATAGGCGGGCGACGTTGGCGCCTTCACCCGAAGCCAGGCGGGCTTGGGCAGGCGGGGCTTATTGTCTTTTATATTTTCGACGTTGCTCATAGCTCACACTGTGGTGGGCTGAACGCGGCTTCACCAGCCGCATTCTAGCATGGCTCACATGTTGATCGCGCGGCCGTAGGCATCCAGCACGGACTCATGCATCATTTCCGACAGCGTCGGATGCGGGAATACCGTGTGCATCAGTTCCTGCTCGGTGGTTTCGAGCGTTTTGGCGATAGCGTAGCCTTGAATCAGTTCGGTCACTTCGGCGCCGACCATGTGCGCGCCGAGGAGTTCGCCAGTCTTGGCGTCGAACACGGTTTTCACGAGGCCTTGCGTGTCGCCCAAGGCAATGGCTTTGCCGTTGGCGATGAAGGGATAGCGGCCGACCTTGACCTGATAGCCCTTGTCCTTGGCCGCCTGTTCGGTGAGGCCGACGCTGGCCACCTGCGGATGACAGTAGGTGCAGCCGGGGATGCCCAGAACATTGAGCGGGTGCGGATGCTGGCCGGCGATCTTTTCGACGCAGATCACCGCTTCGTGCCCGGCCTTGTGGGCGAGCCAGGGCGGACCGGTCAGATCGCCGATGGCGTAAACACCGGGCTCATCGGTCTCGCAGTATTTACCGGTGATGACGTGGGTCTTCTCGACTTTGATCTTGGTGCCTTCGAGACCCAGGTTCTCGACGTTGCCGACGATGCCGACAGCGGAGATCACGCGCTCAAAGGTTTGCGTCTCGGTCTTGCCGCCCTGCTCGATGGTGGCGACGACGTCGTTCGCATTTCGCTTAAGCGACTTCACAACCGCCTTGGTGCGGATGACCATTCCCTGCTTCTCGAACTGCTTGTGGGCGATGGCGGAGATCTCGGCGTCTTCCACGGGAAGAACCCGGTCCATCACTTCGACGACGGTCACTTTCGATCCGAGGGTCTGATAGAAGCTCGCGAACTCGATGCCGATGGCGCCCGAACCGATGACCAGCAGCGTCTTCGGGAACATGGTCGGCACCATGGCGTGGC
>CANKHC010000065.1 GCA_947481595.1 Fidelibacterota bacterium | reverse complement strand
TGCGCTCGCGGTGCTTTCGCGCTATCGCATCGCGGTTCCGCCGCAGATCCAATCGCTCTTGGCCAGCGGTGTGCTAGAGACGCCCAAGTCGATCTCGGGTACCGAACTGCACATGGTCGCCACACCCAAACATGCCTTTGCTGCGGTGGCCGACGAGGCGCGCGCCCTAGGCTTTGGGGTCCATGATCTTGGCGATGCCTGTGAAGGCGAGGCGCGCACGGCGGCACAAGAACACGCAACGTTGGCCCTTGCCATCGCCGCGGGCCATGGTCCCGTAGCCGCACCCTGCGTCATTCTCTCGGGCGGGGAGTTTACGGTCACGGTGGCGGGGCAGGGCCGTGGTGGTCCCAACACCGAGTTCGCCTTGGCGCTGGCCTTGGCGCTCGGCGGCAATTCCCAGATTTGGGCGCTGGCGGGCGACACTGACGGCCGCGATGGCAACGCCGGCGCCGCCGGAGCGTTGGTGACTCCTGACATTTTGCAACGTGCGCGAAACTTGGACCCGGCGGCGGCGCTTCTCCGCAATGATTCTGCGTCTATTTTCAAGGCGCTCGGTGACCTCCTGGACCCCGGGCCGACCTGCACCAACGTCAATGATTTCAGGGCGATCTTGGTTTTGCCGCCGGATTGATTTGTTCGCCTCGTGACAAGATCCTATACTCCGGCCCGGGCAGGAGCCCTGGGGTTGAGGTTATGAGCGAGCGAGACAAACAAGCCGCGATCATGGTGATGAAGGCGGCGGGCGAATTGCGCAAAGCTGCGGCGCTCGACAAGAAGCGCACCGCCGAGCTTACCAGCGTCGCAGATTATCTCGAAAGTATCATCCACGAGTCGGAGCTCGGCTACGGCGATCCGCTGTTCCCCGAGCCGCCGCCCGGCCCGATGCTGCCGGAGGAAGAAATCAAACGGATGATCAAGCCCTTCAAGGTGCGGCTCAGCCGTTGAGGCAGGCAGCACGGGTGTGTGTAAAAGGCCTTCCGTTCGCGCGGGAGGCCAAAGTTTTTTATAGTGGGTCCGGGATTTTGGGATTCGAAGTTTCAATTTGATGACGCCCCCGACCACCACAGCCGCTACCGCGCGGCCGCCCGTCGCCGACTTCGACCGGTTGACGGCGCAGGCGTTTCTCGACGCAATGCCTTACGCATCGATTGTGCTTGATGCCGGGGGCCTGCTGATCGCTCACAACGCGCACGCCGACGAGCTCTTGGAAGGTGTGCCGAGCGACCGCCTGGGCCGCGCGGTCGAAGGGCCTTTTCGCGTGATGGTGGACCGCGCGCGGCGCAGCGGCGTTACCGCCTCATTCGAGCAGGCGGTGGGTGAGATCTGGTACTTCGTCGCGGCCTACCCGCTCGCCTCACCCTCCGGCGCACCATTGCAAATGATATCGGCCGCCGACGTCACCGCGCGCAAGCACACCGAATTTGCGATCCGCGAAAGCGAAGCGCGCCTCGAAGAAGCCACGCGCATCGCCCAGATGGGCACCTACAAGGTCTACTGGGACACCGAGTTGGTGCACTGGTCGCCGCATATGTTCATCATTCACGGCCAGTCGCCCGATTCCTTCATTCATACGCGCGCTGCCTACAACGAGCTCGTCCACCCCGAGGACCGCGACCTCTATGAGCAATACCGCCGCAATCTTTTCGACGGCAAGGCGCTGCACGGCGCCGACTACCGCATCGTCCGCAAGGGCACGGTGCGCTGGCTCCGGCTCGAGGGCCGCGTGCTGTTCGACTCCATGGGCGAGCCTTATGCCTCCTTCGGCACCTGCCAAGACATCACCGAGGCCAAGCAGCGCGAACAGGAACTCAAAAGCCTTCTGCGCCGCAACGCCATCCTCTACGAGGCGCTCGACGCCTCTCCGATCGGAGTTGCGGTGGTGACCACCGAGGGCCCTAGCGCCGAGGTCTTTTACGTCAACGCCGAGTTCGAGCGCCTGACTGGCCACAAAACCTCATCGCTGGCCAAACGCTCGATCATGGCGCTGCAGCCCGGCGAAGGCGGCGAGGGCTGGCGGGACGTCATGCGGGCGCTGCACACCTCGGGCGGCGGGGCTTTTGAGCTGACGTGCGCGCGCAGAGATGGCTCTTCGTTTCTGGCCAAGCTGGAGGTTGCCCCCGTGCGTGATCATCCGGGGCGCGATGCCACGGTCTTCGTGCTCAACCTGCGCGACATCACCAGCGACCGCCAGCGTGCCGACGCGCTTCTGCAGGCACAGAAGATGGAGGCTTTAGGCCAGCTTTCGGGCGGTGTCGCTCACGAGATCAACAACCTTCTGCAGCCGGTCCTGGCACTCTCCGACTTGGGACAGGATATTGCCGATACCGATCCCGCCAAGGTGCGGAAATATTTCCAGGTGATCGCGTCCAGCGGCCGCAAGGCGCGCGACGTGGTGCGGCAAGTGCTGACCTTCGCGCGGCGCGACGCGCCCGAACTGGCTTCCTATCCCATCGCGCGTCTGCTTGAGGACGCGCTCACGCTGCTGCACAGCGGGCTGCCGCCGGGCATTGAACTGGTGCATTCCATCGACGTCGGCGAGGCCCAGGCGGTCGTCAACCCGACGCAAGTTTCCCAAGTCGTCTTCAATCTCGTGAAGAATGCCGCCGACGCGATGGACGGCAGTGGCCAGGTTTCTGTCGCACTCAGTCTGGCTGAAGTGGATGCGGCGCAAGGGGCCGCTCTCACCATCGCGCCGGGGCGCTGGATTCAGTTACGAGTCGCCGACCAGGGCTGCGGCATGGATGCCTATACGCTCTCGCGCGTGTTCGAACCCTTTTTCACCACTAAGTTGGCGGGCAAGGGAACGGGCCTCGGCCTCGCCGTTGTGTATAGTATTGTCACCGGTTGGGGCGGCATGCTCAAACTGGACAGTGAAGTGGCTCGCGGAACGAGCGCCGTGGTATATATTCCAGCCGCTTCACTATCTTAGCGCTGCATTCATTGGGGCGGTCATGGCGCGTATTCTACTTGTTGAAGATTCTCCTGAAGTCAGTCTCTCGGTGAGCGAGATTCTCGCCTCGGCGGGTCACTCCGTCGAGGAGGCGCCGTCGGGCAAGGAAGCCTTGAAAGCGCTGAAGGCCGGAAAGTTCGACGCCATCGTCAGCGACATCTGGATGCCGGAGATGGACGGCATCGCGCTGCTCAAGGAAATCCGCGGCGCGGGCAACACCATTCCGGTGGTGGTGATCTCGGGCGGCGCACCTAACGCCCCGCTGACTTATACCGCGCCGCTGGCAGCGACCTTCGGTGCCAACCTCGTGGTCTACAAGCCTTTTGAAAAAGCCGAACTGCTGAAAGCTGTCGAGACGGTGCTCGCCGACTAAGCCTCGGCGGCTCAGTCCACTACATGTGGATGAGCTGTCGCAAAACCTTTTCCATATTGACCGCGAGCTGCCAGCGCTCTTCCTGTGTCAGGGTCTCGAGCGCCTGACTCAACTGTTGCAGCGGATCGCTGCGCAGCAGTTCCTGACTTTCATCCGTCAACATCAGGCGGTGCACACGCCGGTCGAGCTTGTCGCCGACGCGGCGCAGGTAACCTTTGCGCACCAAGGCCGCGACAGTCTGCGACGCCGTGCCCTTGGTCGTGCCCTGGAACTGCGCGAAGCCGGTGACGGTGCGCCGTTCGATGGTTGCCTCGTCGAAATAGCGGAGGGCAGCCCACTGCGCCGGATTCAAGCCGGGCGTGAATCCGAGATTGTAGGCAGCCTTGCCCACTTGCTCGATAAGGCGTGCGAGGCCCCGCGAGGAAAGCTTTGGATCAGTACGCACGGCGCGCTAATTGGTTTGGAATGGAGGTTCCCCTAGAGCTAGCAATATAACGTCTTGCGTGAACGACAAAAAGAGGCTTGCTATGAGGGGAAGGGGACGGGTTGCGGCAATGACTTACACGCGCAAGTTACGCGACCTTGCGCTGTCACGCTAGAAATTCAAGGTTGAATGTTCAGAAGGCTTATTAACAGCATGCCTAATATGCGGCCGCACGCAAATGCCGCGCCACTTTGGGGACACGGCGGAGCCGCGGCGCGATGAATATCTATCCCCTCATCCTTCCGGTGCTGCGGCGCATGGATCCCGAGCGTGCGCACCGCTTCGCGCTCTGGGGCCTCAAGACCGGCCTGGCCGCAAAATTCTACCCGCCGGAAGGCGACGATCCGATCCTGGCGACGACGGTTTGGGGCCGGGCTTTTCGCAACCCGCTCGGCCTCGCCGCCGGCTTCGACAAGAACGCCGAAGTGCCCGACGCCGCTCTCGACCTGGGATTGGGCTTTGTCGAGGTGGGCGGGGTGACGCCCCAGCCGCAGGCCGGTAACCCCCAACCCAGGTTGTTCCGCCTCGATGCCGACCGTGCGCTCATCAACCGCATGGGCTTCAACAACGAGGGGCTCTCCGTCGTGCTCGATCGCCTCGCGCGCCGCAACCGCGCGCATGGATGGGTGGCCGTCAACTTGGGGAAAAACAAGGCCCAGGACGACGCCGTTGCCGACTACGCGACGCTGGCCGGACGCTTGGCGCTGCATGCTGACATGCTGGTCATCAACCTGTCGTCGCCCAATACCCCCGGTTTGCGCGCGCTCCAGCAGACCGAGGCCTTGGTCGCGATCGTACGCGCCGCACGCGCCGGACGCGACGCGGCGATGATCGGCACGGCTCCGCCGCTTCTGCTGAAGATCGCGCCGGATCTCGATTCCGCCGAGATCGCGGCCATCACGCGCGCCGCCATGGATGAAAAACTCGACGGTCTTGTGGTCAGCAACACCACCACCAGCCGCCCGGCGACAATGCTCTCGGCTCAACACACGGAATCGGGCGGCCTCTCGGGGGCGCCGCTGATGGACATCTCCACGCGCCTTCTGCGGCGCGTGTACGAGCTCACGGGCGGGCAGATGCCGCTGATCGGTGTCGGCGGAGTGAGCGGCGGGGCTGACGCCTACGCCAAAATCCGCGCCGGGGCTTCGCTCGTACAGTTCTATTCCGGCATGGTCTTCGAAGGGCCGGCTTTCATCGGCCGCGTCAAGCGCGAGCTTGCGGTTTTACTCAAGCACGATGGCTTCACCAATGTGGCGCAAGCCGTGGGCGCTGACTTGCGCGCGGGAACGGCGCCATGAGTTTGCGCGCGCTGAATGGACTTTCGGACGTCGCCGGCGACTACGATGGCTTCATCCTTGATCTCTGGGGCTTGGTGCATGACGGTGCCAATGCCTATCCGCAGTCGGCGGCGACCTTTCAAAGCTTGAAGGCGGCCGGCAAGAAAACCCTACTGCTGTCCAATGCGCCGCGCCGTGGCTACGCCCTGATTGAAGCCATGGCGCGTATGGGTTTGCCGCGCGATCTCTACGGCGAGGTGCTGTCCTCGGGAGAGGCGACGCGGGAGGCGCTGATCAAACGCGAAGAGCCATTCTTCAAGGCGCTGGGCAAGACCGTCTATCACTTAGGCCCCGAGCGCGACCGCAGCGTTTTCGACGACACGGGCCTCGCGATCGTCAAGGACATCGGCGCTGCGGATTTCATCGTCAACACCGGCCCGGATGGGCTCGACGAAGTCGTCGACGACTACGCCGAGGATCTGGCCGAGGGGGCGGCGAAGAGCCTGCCCATGGTCTGCGCCAATCCCGACATGATGGTGATTCGCTCAGGCCAGGTGGTGGTGTGTGCGGGTGCCATCGCCAAGCGCTACGAGGCGTTAGGCGGGCGGGTCGCCTATCGCGGCAAGCCTGACCCTGCGGTCTACCACCTCGCGGTTGCGCGTCTCGGATTGCCGGCTAGCCGTATCGCCGTCGTCGGCGACGCGCTGGAGACCGACATCAAAGGCGCGAACGCGTCCGGTTTGGCTTCGGTCTGGTGCACCGGCGGCATTCACGCCGAGGCCCTCGGCGTGCGCTACGGCGAGGCCGCGGATCCCGCCAAGGCCGAAGCCCTCGCGCGCAAGGAAGGCCAGATGCCGACGGCCATCATTCCCGGATTTATCTGGTAGTTACGGCGCGAATTGCTCGGCGACGATGCGTTCTTCGAGGTTGTGCTCGGGGTCGAAGAGCAAGCGCAGCGGCTGCGTGCGGTCCTCACGCACGGTCACTTCCACCACGTCGCGCACTTCGTCACGGTCGGCCACCGCGCTGACCGGACGCTTTTCATGCTCCATCATTTCGAAGCGCACCACGGCCGTGTGCGGCAGGATGGCGCCGCGCCAGCGTCTCGGGCGGAACGCGCTGATCGGCGTCATCGCAAGTACATTTGCGCCCAAGGGCAGCACCGGCCCGTGCACCGACAGGTTATAGGCGCTCGAACCGGCCGGCGTGGAGACGAGCACGCCGTCGCAGGAGAGTTCCTCCATGCGTTCCTTGCCGTCGATGAAGATCCGGATCTTCGCGGCCTGGCGGGTCTGGCGCAGCATCGAGACCTCGTTGATGGCGATGGCGTCGTGATTCTTTCCGTCGGCCGTGCGCGCGGTCATGCGCAAGGGATGCAGAGTGACTTCCGTCGCCTTGGCCAGCCGCTCCGCGAGTCCATCTTCGTCATAGCGATTCATCAGGAAGCCAACGGTGCCGCGGTGCATCCCGAAGATCGGCGCCTTCAAGTGCATATAGCTGTGGATCGCCTCGAGCATGAATCCGTCACCGCCCAAGGCGACGACGACGTCAGCTTTCTCAGGCGCGTGCTGACCGTAGCGGCGCGAGAGTGCAGCCAGCGCCTCGCGGGCCGGTTCGCCGTCGGCGGCGACAAAAGCGACGCGTGAAGTAGCCATGTGCGAGGTTCCGATTGATGGGCGCGCGAGTATATCCCAGCAGGCGCCCGGCGCTAGCCGCCCGTCACGCTCATCGTGCGTTTGACGGCAGGCGCCTTATGGCGCCGGTCGATGAAGAAATCATGACCCTTGGGCTTGCGCGCGATCGCAGCAGTGATCGCGGCGTTGAGTTGCTCGTTGCTTTCGCTGGCGCGCATCGGCGTGCGCAGGTCGGCGGCGTCTTCCTGGCCCAGGCACATATACAGCGTGCCGGTGCAGGTCAGGCGCACCCGGTTGCAGGATTCACAGAAGTTGTGCGTCATGGGCGTGATGAAGCCGACGCGCCCGCCGGTCTCGACGCAGCGTGTATAACGCGCCGGGCCGCCGGTAGTGTCGGGGATCGGTTCCAGCGTGAAGCGCTGCGCCAGGTTCGCGCGCACCATCGACAAGGGCAGGTACTGCGCCGTGCGGTCGCCGCCGACATCGCCCATGGGCATGGTCTCGATAAAGACGAGATCGAAGCCCTCGGCGCCGCACCAGGCGACCATGTCGGCAAACTCGTCGTCGTTCACGCCGCGCATGGCCACGGTGTTGATCTTGACCTTGAGCCCGGCGGCCTTCGCCGCGCGAATCCCATCCATGACCTTGCCGTAATCGCCCCAGCGCGTGATCGCCTTGAAGCGCTCGGCGTCGTGGGAATCCAGCGAGATGTTCACGCGGCGCACCCCGGCAGCCTTGAGACGTTCGGCGAAGTCCGTCAGACGCGTGCCGTTGGTGGTCAACGTCAGCTCCTCGAGCGCGCCGGTCTTCAGATGACGCCCCAGATTTTCGAACAGGCTGATGACGTCGCGCCGCACCAACGGCTCGCCGCCGGTGATGCGCAGCTTACGCACGCCCTGTTCGACAAAAGCCGAGCACACCCGGTCCAGCTCTTCGAGGGTGAGCAGGTCCTTCTTCGGAAGGAAGGTCATGTCCTCGGACATGCAGTAGACGCACCGCAAATCGCAGCGGTCGGTGACCGATACCCTGAGGTAGCGCACCGCCCGTCCGAAGGGGTCGACCAGCGCCCCTGCACCCACGTTGGAAATCACATTCATTCCAGAAGAATATAGGTCAATTGCCGGCCCGTCCAAGGCAGGCGTTAACCTTTTGGGTCTTCTGGCGCCACTTCCAGACGCGCTGCAGCGAGATTCATGGTCACTTTGCCCGCGTGCTCAAAGTTGACTGTGACCCTGAGGCCGACCGCCGACTGCACCTGACCTAGCCCCCAATCGGGCTGATCGGGGTTGCGCACCAGCATTCCGGGGGTGAAATCCTCTGCCAAGATTTAGCCCTATCCCGCTGTCTCACCAGGGTTTTCCTCTTTTAGTGGCTTTCTGCCCGGCTGTCTGCCCTGCTAAGCTTTGCCTGGGTAGGAGAGCAAGTGGGATGAGCGAGACCGATCTGGAATTGGCACAGCTCCTGTGCACGCGCCTGTGCCACGACCTGGCGGGCCCGGTCGGCGCCGTTGCCGCTGGAGTTGAATTGATCGGCGGCGATCCCACGCAGGCCGATATCGAAACCCTCGGTCTGATCGGCTCCAGCTCGGCTGCTGCCTCGGCCAAGCTCAAGTTCATGCGCATGGCCCTGGGTGCGGCCGGCGGTGCGGGCGATGTACGTCTTCTGCTCGAAGGGTATGTCGACGCCACGGCCGGCCCCGGCGGCAAGACGGCGGTGATCTTGCCGTCCCCCGAAACGCTCGCCGTCGGTGCTGCCGCGCTCGGCGCGCGCTGGACGCAAGTGTTGCTCAACCTTTGTCTGCTCGCCCTTGAAAGCGTACCTGGCTGCCGCAAGCTTGCGATGCAGGTCGACACGCGCGGCCACCTGGCGGTCGTAGTCGAGGCCAGCGGCGCACCCGAACGCACCGTGACGCTGAAGGACGACCTTACCTCTGCCGTGGCCGGCGGCGGCACGACACCGCTCAGCGCCAAGACCGTGCATGGCCATGTTGCCGGCCGAGTGGTGCGCGCGAGCGGCGGCAGCGTCACCCTCAGTGCGGCCGGCAATACCGTTACCGTCACCGCGGCCTTCACCGGGCAGGCCGCCGCATGAAGCGTTGTCTGGTGGTCGATGATTCCCGCGTGATCCGGCGCGTGGCCTCCAAAATCATTCAGGATTTGGGGCTCGACGTCGAGGAAGCCGAGAACGGCAAGAAGGCCATGAACGCGGTCGCCATCCGCATGCCCGACCTGGTCTTTACCGATTGGGACATGCCGACGATGAACGGCATCGAGTTCGTGCGCGCGTTGCGCAAACTTCCCGGCGGCGACAAAGTCGCGGTGGTTTTCTGCACCACGGAGAACGAAGTCGCCCAAATCCTCCAGGCGCTGGAGGCCGGCGCCGATGAATACATCATGAAGCCTTTCGACGGCGAAATCGTGCGCTCGAAGCTTTTATTGTTGGGGCTGCTTAGCGAATGACCCCCGAGGAATTCGAGCTGGCGGCGCGCTTCGTCAAGGACCGCTCGGGTCTGGTGTTGACGCGCGACAAGGGCTATCTGCTCGAAAACCGCCTGATGCCGGTGGTGCGCGAGCTGCGTGTCAAAAGCCTGTCTGATCTGCTCGCGGCTGTGGCCGCCGGCGACGCCGCCACCCAAACGGCCGTCGTGGATGCCATGATGGCCAAGGACACGGCTTTTTTCCGCGATTGGAAGCCTTTCACCCACTTCCGTTCCATCGTATTGCCGAACATCCGCGTCTCGCGCGGCATGAAACGCGCTTTTCGCGTTCTGTCGGCGGGCACCTCCACTGGCCAGGAAGCCTATTCCGTGGCGATGAGCGTGCGCGATCTCGCCTCTTCCTTCGCCGGCTGGAATATTGAAGTCATCGGCATCGACATCTCGGCCAGCGCGGTGGGCGCAGCGGCACGCGGCGTCTACAGCCAGTTCGATGTGCAGCGCGGGCTGCCGGTTCTGACCCTCTTGCAGCACTTCACCAAGAAAGACGACGCTTGGGTGCTGAATGACGACATCCGCGGCATGGTCAAGTTCCAGACCGGCAGCCTGCTCGAGGACCTCTATCCGCTGGGGCGCTTTGACGCCATCTTTTGCCGCAACGTGTTGGTTTACCTCGACCTCAAGACCAAGCTCGAGGTGCTGCAGAAACTGGGCCGCGTCCTCGTCGACGACGGCGTGTTGTATCTCGGCCTCAATGAAGCGCTCTCCGGAGTCGGGGCCAGTTTCCGCGCCGTCGACGCAGATCTTGGCATCTATGCCGCCCACCGTGCGGACCGACCGGCGTCGCTGTCATTGGCCGCGAAAGTCGATCTTTAGCGCGCGTCCAGGAAAAGTGGGAACCGGTTTTCTGTCCGGACGCGCGACAAACAAGAATCAGTCTGGCTCGAAATCGGCGCTGTAATCGAGTTTGAGCCCCGGGTCCTGCTCGCTCTTGCGCAGGTAACAATTCCCCACCACCAGCACATCCAATTCCGTCGCCATGAAGCAGCGGAAGGCATCTTCCGGCGTGCAAACAATCGGTTCACTGCGCACGTTGAAGCTGGTGTTGACTAGCACAGGTATGCCGGTGAGGGCCTTGAAGCGCGTCAGGAGCGCATGGAAGCGCGGGTTGATGTCGTTGGTCACCGTCTGCACGCGCGCCGAATAATCCACGTGCGTGACCGCCGGGATTTGCGAGCGGACCTCGTTCAATTTTTCGATACCGAACTTACCGCTGTCTTCGCGTGCGAAACATTTGTCAGCTTTCACGTCCGCGACCAGCAGCATGTAGGGGCTGTCGGTATCCATTTCGAACCACTCGGCCACGTCCTCGCGGCGCACCGCGGGCGCGAAGGGGCGGAAGCTCTCGCGGAACTTCACTTTCAGGTTCAGGGTGCGCTGCATGTCGCTAGAGGCTGGGTTGCCCAGGATCGAGCGTGCGCCGAGCGCGCGCGGCCCGAACTCCATGCGCCCCTGGAACCAGCCGATGGCTGCGTTGCCGGCCAAGGCCTGGGCCGTTTGCTCGGTCACTTCGGCGTCCGACAGCACCGCGAAGCGCGCTCCGGCGGCTTTCAGCCGGCTCTCAATGTCCCCTTGCGCATACGACGGCCCCAGCAGCGCACCCGCCATGCTGTCGCCGAGCGCAGGCACTTTGCGCGCGCCGCCGCCGTGCAGGTGATAGGCGGCCAGGGCCGCACCCAGCGCGCCGCCGGCATCACCCGCCGCCGGTTGGATCCACAGTCTGTCGAAAACGCCTTCCTTCAACACTTTGCCGTTGGCAACGCAGTTCAATGCCACGCCGCCGGCCAGACAGAGGTTCTTCGCTCCCGTCTCAGCCTTGATGCTGCGCGCCAGGCGCAAGACAGCCTCCTCTGTGACCGCTTGGACCGAGGCTGCCAGGTCCATGTGGAAGGACGTCAGCAGTTCGCTTGGCTTGCGCGGTTCCGCGCCGAACAAGGCGTGGAAGCGCTTGTTGGTCATGGTCAGGCCGGTGCAGTAGTCGAAATAGGATTGGTCGAGACGGAACGTGCCGTCCTCTTTCAGGTCCACCAGATTGTCGAGAATCGTCTGGACGAACTTCGGCGTGCCGTAGGGGGCGAGACCCATCACCTTGTATTCGCCGGAATTGACCTTGAAACCCGTGTAGTACGTGAAGGCCGAATACAAAAGCCCCAGCGAATGGGGGAAGTGGATCTCTTTCAGGATCCTAAGCGTATTGCCCGATCCCATCGCCAGCGAGGTGGTGGTCCACTCGCCGACGCCGTCCATGGTCAGCACGGCGGCGTCTTGGAACGGCGAGGGGAAGAAGGCCGAGGCCGCGTGACTCAAGTGGTGTTCCGAGAACACCAGCTTGTCCATCCAGTTCACATCAGGCGCAAAGGCCTTCAGTTCCTTGATCAACAGATCCTTCTGGAACAGCTTTTCCTTGATCCACAGCGGCAGCGCCTGGCGGAACGAGCTGTAGCCATGTGGCGCGAAGGCGGCGTAGGTCTCGAGCAGGCGTTCGAATTTGACGAAAGGCTTTTCGTAGAACGCCACCAGATCAACGTCTTTGAGTGTGATCCCGCCGATCTCGAGGCACGACGCGATGGCGTTCCTTGGAATGCGTGCGTCATGCTTCTTGCGCGTGAAGCGCTCCTCCTGCGCGGCGGCGACGATGCGCCCGTCCTCGACCAGCGCCGCGGCGCTGTCGTGATATAGGGCCGAAAGTCCTAAGACGCGCAAAGCGGCCCTAGAACAGCGTGTAAATGAAAGGCGCGATCGCCGAGCCCTGGGCGAGCACGATCAGGCCGCCGAACAGCACCAGCATCAGCAGCATCGGCAGCAGCCAGAATTTCTTGCGCACTTTCAGGAAATTCCAGAACTCAATCAGGAAGGCCATTGGAACTCGCTCTCAGAACTGATTCTTGAAGGACGCCGGCGCGTCTTCGCGCGCGATCCAGTAGGACTTCGCGGTGGCGTCGCGTTTGAGGCGCAAGGGGTCAGATCCCTTCAGGCGCAGCATGAGGCCCGTAGGCACCACGGCGACGAGATACAAAAGGCCGAGCACCACTGGGCTGACGATGCGGTGCATCAGCTTGCCGATGCCCATCCAGATCTTATTGAGAGGTGCCAGGGCGCGCGGCCAGGCGGCGGCAAGCACGCCGAACAGCGCCGCGATGCCGAGAGCCCACCAGCGCGCGGGCCCGCCGCCGATCAACGGATACAGCGCGATCAGTGCAAAGACACCTGCGAACAACAGGCCGAAGGAGCGCTCGGAGGGCGCCTTTTCAGTCTGGTCGCGCGTCAAGTCTTCATGGAACTGGGTGGCCATGGTTTGAGCCTATAACACGCAGCCGCACTTGGCAAAAAGGGGCCTGATGTGTAACCGCGCAGCCGCGCTATGATGCACTTCGGCTCTCGTGGTGAGAGTCTCGGCACGGGGCGGTGTGATGAGAATCATGGGCAGTCTGCTCGGCATTTTGGTCATCGTCTTCGGCGGCATTTGGATGCTTCAAGGCCTTGGCATCGCCTTTCAGGTCGGCTTCATGGCGGGCGATATCCGCTGGGCCTACTACGGCGGGATCGCCATTGTCGTCGGCATCGCACTGCTGATCTGGGCGAATAGACGGTCATCGCGCGCGGGATAAATACCCTAGGGTGCGAAAACCAGGGGAGTCTTGAACGCTCCTCTCCCTCCAGTCGCGATTACGGAACAAAGCAGTCCCGCGACCCATTTTGTTTCAGAGCCCGTCGTGGAGCCTCTCCACGAATGGCCGCTTTGTTTCATCAACAAGGAGGTTCCGATGCGGAATACAACACTGATGACTGTCAGCGCCGCCGCCATGGTCGCGGTCGGCATGATGGCCGGTTCGTTTATCGCGCCGGCCTATAGTGATGGCGTTGCGCAAAAACTCGAGCCCTATGTCGAGAACACCGACGCGCTCAAACCCGGCGCCGAATTCGCCGCCGACAAACACGACACCGCGACACACGATGCACCGCTGAGTCTGCTCGTCGCGCAAGACCCGACGCTGTCTTCGCGTGCACCTGTGATGGTGAGCACGACCGAAGGGATCGACGTGCAGGCGCGGCGTTTGCCGAACGGTACGCAGGTCGCGGTACGCGGCGAGGTAGCGTCGGCCAACGGCAAGACGCTGATCCTCGACCGTGCGGACGGACAGGTAAAGATCCGTCTGCCTGGCGCGATCCCGGCCCTCATGGCCGGCGATGACGTGACGGTCTACGGCCGCCTTGGCAACCGGAGCGACAGCATCACCGTGCAGGCGGAGGCGGTGCTGCAATTCACCGGCTTCGATGCGGCCACCCTGCACATGCCGCCGTCACCGCTGATGAGCGTGGAGAAGATGAGCCCGACGATCTCCCGCGGCCAGGCGGAGAGGGCACTGACCCACTACCGTGCGGCCTACATCGAGCTGTAATAAGCAATAAAGCAAAAAAGGCCGGGTCTGGGACCCGGCCTTTTTCTTGTCGAAAATAGTTCGCTTAACCGTTAGCGGCTTTCTTGCTGACACCGGCGCCGGTGCCTTCGGCGGCCTCGGTCTCGCGCAGCACGTAGCCGCGGCCCCAGACCGTCTCGATGTAGCTTTCGCCGCCGGTGGCGGTGGCGAGCTTTTTGCGGAGCTTGCAGATGAAGACATCGATGATCTTCAGCTCAGGTTCGTCCATCCCACCATAAAGGTGATTGAGGAACTGCTCTTTGGTCAGTGTCGTGCCCTTGCGGAGCGCGAGCAGTTCGAGGATGCCGTATTCCTTGCCGGTCAGATGCAGCGGGGCATTGTCGACTTCGGCGGTGCGCGCTTCGAGGTGCACCGTCAGGCGGCCCACTTGCACTTTCGGCTGCGCATGGCCCTTGGAGCGGCGCACGATGGCTTGAATGCGCGCCACCAGTTCTTCGCGGTTGAAGGGCTTGGTGAGGTAATCGTCGGCGCCGACGCCGAAACCCTGCACCTTCTTGTCGGGTTCCTGCAGACCCGAGAGGATCAGCACAGGCGTGGCGACCTTGGCGCTGCGCAGCTGGCGGATCACATCCATGCCGTCCATGTCGGGCAGCATGAGATCAAGAATGATCAGGTCGTAGTCGTAGATTTTTCCAAGATCGAGGCCGTCTTCCCCGAGATCGGTGGAATCGATCACCCAATCTTCTTTGCGCAACATTGTGGTGATGGCTTGCGATGTCGAGGGGTCATCCTCAACTAATAGGATACGCATGATATATTGTGTCCTGTTTACAACCTGCCCACTATACCCAGGTTAACACGTTAACATATCTTAGCGGAATTGCCTAATAAAACATGGGTATGGGGAAAGCCGGCCCCCCGGCTTCAACCAAAAGATGCGCCTTAGCCGTTGATTTTACGGGGTGTTAAGGCCGCGGGGGCTACAAACGACCCTTGCCCGCTCCCTGTCCTAGGGTTTCGGGCCCCAAGCCAAAGCGGCAGAATGCCGACGGCTCCTGATAAGGGTACCTCGTGGTCAATATCACTTCGTTGCTGAGCGAGCTCGACCGTCTGTCGACGCACCAGGTTTTCGGCAAGGTCGCCGCCGTGCAAGGCCTCCTGGTCGAGGTCTCGGGCGTGCAAAACAATCTTTCCGTCGGCGACCGCTGCAATGTCGTCGCGCGCGATGGCCGCATCGTCCCGTGTGAGTGACCGGCCCCCACCGAGTGGTCCGGGTGGAATGTTAATTCAGCATGGGCTTTTCGACTAGTGGTCTGCTGGCCGGCCAGCAGATGACCTCGGGCGCCGGTGGTTTGTACCCGAGCGACGAATGGGGCCTTACGGTGTTGTAGTGCTT